>JAVKCD010000025.1:0-314339 GCA_040222855.1 Phycisphaeraceae bacterium
CGGCGCGCGTGGCCCGGGCTACAGCGCCTCGGGTGTGGGTATCTTCAACCTCGAGGGAGGATCGGTCACCGTCAACGGGACCTCATCCACCGCCATGCGTGTCGGACGCGCTGGCGCTACAGGCACCCTCAACATCTCAGGAGGTACCTGGAACACCGCAGGACAGTTCAACATCGCAGCGGCTCCGGCACAGAGCGGTATGCCATCGACAGGTCGAGTCAACATGTCGGGTACCGGCTTGCTGAGCGTCTCCGCAACCTTTATTAACGATGCCACCGGCTCAAGCGCGGGCGACGCTCTGCTGAGCCTGACCGGATCAAACACTTCGGTGAATGCCGTCAGTTATGTTCAGAATGAAGATGGGGCCTTGCTTTTCACCGCCGACGACATAGGTGTCTCAGCGATTGAGGTGTCAAGCACCACGGACCTCGAAGGGACTCTGGACGTTGACCTCAGCGCATTAACTGGCACCCCCGGCTTGCTGATGTTGATTAACAACACCGGCACCAACCTCGTCTCGGGAGCGTTCGGGAATGCTCCAGAAGGCACCATGTTCGGAGGCTACACGCTGACATACCTGTATGACAGTGGTGACGGCGTGGGTAACGATGTGGCGCTGCTGATCCCCGAACCCTCGACTGCGTTGCTTTCACTGTTAGGCCTTGCCGCCATCAGACGCCGGTGATTCAAATCGTTTGCTCCTGCCACTCCGTGAAACCGCGGAGTGGCATATTTCAGAAACTTAGGGCCCATGATGCGTTTGTCTCCTCTATTCTCGATGACTCCGGCACTTGCTGTGGCTGTAATATCGTTCAGTTCGCTCAATGTGAAGGCAGACACCTATACGCCTTCAACACTCTGGGACAACGGCAATGTCGATGGCAACTGGGATCTTGATTCTGGTTGGACCAGCGGACAGGAGCCGGATGAAACTGACCTGGTTGCGATCAATAACGGGAGAATCGTGACCATTACTCAGCCTGGCGAGGTCGCCGATGTGCTGCGGCTCGCTTCAACCCCGACTTCTCGTGGAACGCTTCGTGTCCTGTCCGGAGACCTGATGTTCAGGCTCGGGCGAGTCGGAGACGAGGGCATTGGCGTCGTTAACCAGCTTGGGGGTAGTGTGACCTCAACCAACCAGCTCTGGATTGGTGCGCGTGGTCCGGGGTATGACGCGGCTGGCCAGGGAACCTACAACCTCACCGGCGGTTCTCTCACCGTTCTGGGTACGTCCAATACAGCTTTCCGTATTGGACGCGCTGGCGGGACGGGTGTGCTCAATCATTCGGGTGGCATCCTTAGCACCGCTGATCAGTTGAATATCGCCGCCATCCCGGCAGCTGATGGTCACCCGTCCCGAGGGAGCTACATCATCTCTGGCAATGCGGTCCTCAACGTGGGTTCCACGCTGCTCAATGACGCGACCGGCGATGACCCGGGTGAAGCACTCTTCGAGATTCGTGGGTCTCAAGTAAGCATCTCGATGCTCTCGTACGGGCATCGTCCGGACGGCACGCTCCGATTTGTCGCGGACGCTTTTGGTGTTTCTCCCATCCACGTCCTGAACGCACCGGTTGGCGTGGAGATCGAAGACGGCCTGCTGGACATCGATCTCACGGCTCTTGCGGGTACACCTCAATCCCTTGTCTTGATTGACAACCAGACGGCGAACCCGATCAAGGGGCAGGGGGGTATTGGCATCGGACGATTTGTCAATGCACCCGAGGGGACATTGTTTGGTGACTATCGATTGACCTACTTTTATGACAGTGGGGATGGCGTGGGCAACGATCTGGCCCTTCTGTACGAAGGCCTTGCGGGCGACTTCGATGGCAACAGTCTCGTGAATGCGGACGACATTGATCTACTTGCTGATGCCATACGCAGCGGCTCGAACGACCTTCAGTTTGATCTGAATAGTGATCTCCAGCTCAGTTCGTTGGATCTGGATTATATGATTCAGGAGATCCTCAACACTCTCCTGGGTGACACCAATCTCGACCAGGCCGTAGACCTCGTCGATCTCTCGATTCTGGCCTCCTCTTTTGGAGGGACGTCCGGCTGGGCTGGCGGGAACTTCAACACCGACACACTCGTCGACCTGATTGACCTGTCAACGCTTGCCGCGAACTTTGGCCAGAGTCCCGCTGTCCCCGAACCGGGCTCGGCTCTGGTGATGCTATGGCTGGCGTTTGGCACAAGGTCTGGCTATCGAACTTTCTCCTCTTAAGGACTCAGAGGAAGCATCGTCATGAAACGGAAACGGACTGGTTTCACACTCATCGAACTTCTGGTGGTCATCTCGATCATCGCTCTGCTGATCGGAATCCTTCTCCCCTCACTCAGCTCTGCGCGCAAGCTCGCCAAGGCGATGAGCGGGCTCAGCAATATCCGCCAGACGTACATCGGCATGGCGGCTTACGCCGCCGACAACAACGGATGGCTGCCCTACCGACCGCCCACCTCAAACTATCTCCCCCACAGGATGAACGTCAGCGGACACTACGATCTCCAGAAGAGCTTCATCGGACCCTATCTCGGCAGTAGCAGGGATCAGTTGATGTTCTGTGTGGGTGACCTCTATGAAGAACGCAATCCGGAGTCGAACGGCTACGACTACAACCTCGTCACGGTTCAGTATCTGAACATGGTCCTGCCTTCAAGCACGCCTTATGTGCAGGCCAATGGCATCTATGACCTGACACGGATTGATAACCCCGGCACCAGCGACAAGCCAGTCTGGGGATGCCTGACCATCGAGATCTCATCAGGCCTGTTCCTCGGACATGACGCACCTTTTAGTCAGGCACCACCAACGGGCAGCAACTTCGTCTTCATGGATGGGTCAGGACGCTGGACGTCATGGGGTGATCACGAGCCTTATCTGATCTCATCGACTATTTACTACCGGCCTAAGACCTCTGATAACTGACGTTGCGATTCCTCGTAAAGTCCACTGCATACCAACGCAAGGAAGCAGCATGTGTATTGCCCTACGCGCTCTCTCCAGGATGCTCTCGCTCTCCTTAATACTGACCTTGTCAGGTCTGGCTCAATATGCTCATGGTCAAGCCACCGAGCTGGACGATCGCGCACAGCTACTGGTTGATGACGTTCTGATTGCCAGCGAGAAGAACACCCGCTACGTCATTCATCAAGCTAGAAAGCTGGCCCAACCGGTTGTCGAAGCCGATCGTCTCTGGGAAAGCAACCGGGTCTATCTATATGGAACGGTGCTTCGAGACCCCGCGACGGGCCGCTTCCGAATGTGGTACTCGGGCGGAGGGCTCGCGTACGCTGAGTCGGCAGATGGCCTGAACTGGGTCAAGCCGGAACTCCTCTATCACCAGCACAATGGGCAGAACACGAATGTGCTGGTGACAGGCTCGAACCTGACTTGCGTGATCTATGACCCTGAGGAACCCGAGCCGGCATTCCGCTACAGGCTGCTGGATAACACCAAGCACCATGATTTCATCGGCTTCCACTCAGCGGACGGGCTTGAGTGGAAGCGCTACCCAAAGACGCCACTCCTGGCCCAGGGCTCGGAGCTAATTGATGCAGTTCGTGATCCATCATCGGGGCAGTTTTTTGCCTACATCAGACCTTATCTCCCTCGGCACCATCCAAAGAACAACACTGAAAAAAGATTGATCGCTGTCACGACCAGCCCTGACTTTCAGACCTGGTCTCCGATGAAAGTCGTGATCGAACCGGATGCCATCGATGACGCATGGACGAGTCGCGAGGGGCAGCGGACCGAGTTCTACGCCATGGCAGGCTTCCCCTACGGTTCGCAGTACCTCGGCATGCTGATGGTCTTCCGGATCACCGAGATCATTGAGAATCAGGCCCCAGGTCAATCGAAGTATGAGGGGCCGATCCATGTGGAGCTTGTCCACAGCCGCGACGGTCTTCACTGGGAGCGATCTACACCCCGCACGCCGATCATCGACAACGGGCCTTACGGATATGACGCCGGCGCCATTATGGATACGGCCAACCTACCCGTCATTGTCGGCGATGAGGTCTGGATGTACTACACGGCTCTGACCACCAGCCACGGCGGAAAACTTCCGGAGAAACGCGCCTCAATCGGTCTGGCTCGCTGGCGCCTGGATGGCTTCGTCTCCCGTGACACCGCTTCAGACGAGGGCGAACTGATCACCAAGCCCCTCATTCTGCCCGAAGGTCAACTGACCCTGAACGTGGCGGCACCAGCTGGCAGCGTTCGAGTCGAGATCCTGGGCCAGAACGGTCGGCCCATCCCGGGGTACACCCTCAACGAGTCCATACCCTTCACCGGTGATAACACTTCGGCTCGAGTCCGCTGGCGAGAGCAGGTCAATGTGCCGATCGATCGCCCGGTTCAGCTTCGTTTTGTCTCGAAGAACGCTTCCCTGTTCAGCTACAGGATCGCGGGTGATCGACCATGAATCAGCGGCTCACGCTATGCCTGTGTTTCGTTGTCGGTATGGCGATTGTAGGCATGCCCGCTCTTGCGCAGACCAATCGCTCGATTGATATTCAGGATCTTCACGATACGCCCATGGGTCTGATCGCCACCCAGGCCGTCTGGCTCAATGACGGCCTCGTGGCTCTGGTCGAATCCAGCGATCAAGCATCGCTCTTCTACTGGCTTCCTGACTCAGCAGAAGCTGACATGCTGGTCCAGATGCGGATGAGCCAACCGGCTATGGTGCGAGCTGAAGGTGGAGCCTTGGTGATCGGCGGCTACGAACAGAAGAAATGGCTTCGTAGTGTGCAATCAGTCGTCCTTGAGGACTCTACGCCAGTCATCACGCTGGCAGGCGATCTGCCTCTAACCCTTGAAAACCCGCTGGCGGTAGCCCTTCGAGATCGGGTCTATGTGGTCGGACTTGATCACGATACCCAGACCTCGAAGCTCATCAGCCTCCGTGTTGAAAACGGAACTGCTATTGATTTTCGTGAGCACGCGTCTCCCCCTCTGGCTTTATCGGGTCAGGCCAAGCTGGTTACACAGGCAGCAGGCGAACGCCAACACCTCTACCTGCTGACGCACGATAAGAATCAGCACTGGCACCTGATGGCCTATGACCCCAACACCGACCAGTGGCTATCACGTGAATCACCAACGATCTCGGGACCATCCAGACTGCTTGTGCCATTCGGGGCTCACAGCCTGATCCTGACGACAAAGAAAGCCATAGGGTCTGGTCAAGCGTATAACACGATTACCAACCGCTGGTCATCGATGAATATCCAGGGACTTGATCAACCACTTATCAGCGTTGATGATTCTCATCGCAGTCTTGTCTGGTTCATGCCAGAGCACCCGGATAACACCGGGCGCATCACCGAGATCCGCCCAGCCAATCTGCCATCAAACTTCGGCTGGCTTGATTACACGACCCTCGCTCTCTACCTACTTGCTCTGGTCGGGCTGGGAGCCTACTTCAGCCGACGCGAGAACTCGACTGAGCAATACTTCCTGGCTGGCAGGAACATCCCGTGGTGGGCCGCGGCGCTGAGTCTCATGGCGACCCAAGTCAGCTCGATCGGCTTCATCGCAGTCCCTGCCAAGACCTTCGCAACCGACTGGATCTACTTTGCAGGCATCCTCAGCTGGTTTGTGGTCGTGCCCGTGGTCACCCGCGTCCATATCCCCTTCTTCAGAAGGCTTAAGGTCACCAGCGCCTACGAGTACCTCGAAGCTCGCTTCGATGTCAACATCCGACTGTTTGCTGCCCTGACCTTCAGTCTGCTCCAACTCGGAAGGATGGCGGTCGTCCTCTATCTACCCGCGCTTGTGCTATCCGTGGTGACCGGTATCCCCATCATCACCTGCATCCTGATCATGGGTGTTCTCGCCACTGCCTACACCGTCGCGGGAGGGATGGAGGCCGTCATCTGGACCGATGTGCTCCAAGCCGGTCTGCTCCTGCTCGGCGCAGTCCTCTGTGTCGTCGTCGCGATCGCCGGCATCGAGGGCGGGCTTACTGAAGCCGTCTCCCTGGCCAACGCAGACGACAAACTCCGGCTGGTCAACACCGACAGCAGCTTCATGGTCAGTGCCCTATGGGTCATCCTTCTGGGAAGTATCTTCTCTCGTTTCTCAAACATCTCGGCTGATCAGTCCGTGATCCAGCGCTATCTCACCACAACCGATGAGAAACAGGCAGGCCGGGCACTCTGGGGAGATGTCGCCGTCTCGATCCCCTGGGCGATCATCGCTTTTGGCATGGGTACGGCCATCTTCGTTTTCTATCAGGCCAATCCGGATCATCTCGCCCCGGGTCTCAGAGCTGATGCCGTCGTCCCTTTCTTTATTTCGCAGCAACTACCAACAGGCCTTAGTGGCTTAATCATTGCTGGTATCTTCGCTGCGGCCATGTCCAGTCTCGACAGCGCGATTCACAGCGTGTCCACGGTGCTGACCACAGACGTCTACCAAAGAGTCCGGCCCGAAGGCTCCGATCGCGTGCGACTCCGACTCGCGCGTGGGCTTACCATCCTTCTCGGAGCTTTCGGGACGGGTATCGCCCTTCTGATGACAACAGCAGAGATCCTGTCGATCTGGGATCTCTTTATCGAAGTAATCGGCCTATTCGTCGGCATGCTGGCTGGCTTATTTGTACTCGGTATGTTCACCACCCGCAGCAATGGTACCGGTGCGCTGCTCGGGGCCATTCTCGGAGCGGCCAGCCTCTACCTGGTGAAACAGCACACCGCGATGCACTTCTATCTCTTCCCCGTGGTCGGCATCGTTGTCTGCGTTGCCTCCGGCTATCTGCTCAGCTTGATCCTGCCCGGTCGTTCGACGACGCAGGACCTCACCATCCACACGATGCCCAAGGATCTCACGCAGAGTGCATCCCAATCCTGAGGAACTGGCAACATGTCTGACTCATCCGGAAACCTGCCAATAGCGAGCATAATCAAGCTGACCGCGGCTCTCGCTCTCCTCGCTGGCGCCGTCATGCTCCTGATGTGGGGTGGCGGGGAACCTGAACTCGACATCCGCCAAGCCTACTACTTTGACCCGCAGACAAGCCAGGTTTTCGTCGGTCCCGCTTCAGGTATCGCGCCAATCCCCGCACCTTCTGATCCCGCGGGTGTCTTAGAGCCCACCGGAGTACGCGCTTTCATCTTCTGTTGCGGGCCCTGTAATGCGTCTTATGACAACATGACTCCCGAGCAGATCAAGGAAGCAGGTGCCATCATCGGCTGGCTTGAACGGTACACACCTGAAGGTCGTGAGATCCTGATGCGCAGGAATGATCAGCGGCCCGATACTGATTTTGAGACAGGCATCAGCAACAAGCTAGTTCGGGCAGTCGATAGTGATCGCTGGTATCCCGCTGAATCACCCGCTGCCAACCGCATACGATACGCTACGCGACAGCACTGTGAGGATGGATCCCCGAACCTCTGTACACCCTGAAAATCACTGCAACGGAGCACTTCGTGTATCTGCGCGAGGGGCCAGCGGTGTGTGGTAATCCTCCCACAGAATCAGCAGAACCCGGGGTGAATCCTTGACCATTGAGTTGGCAGTTGTGGCTTCCCCCTAGCGGCCTGTCAAGTAAATCGAATTACTGGCTCCAGCTTCACCACCTTCGGTTCAGCGAATAGGCTTCGTATCTGACGTTCCCAGCAGGGTTGCTTCCATGGGTAGGTGCTGACCTAGACCTGTGGCTGTGACAGGAGTGAGGAGGGCAGGCTAAACCTCAGCGGATTTGATCGGTTAGCCCCGCACGATGGTCCGTGCGGAACGGGGACGCTGGTAACCCCTCCTGATTGATCAGATTCGCGCGATCAGGGTTATCTGCCCACGCATAACGTATGGCGTCGATCTCAAACCCCTCCGGCGATCGCAAGACTACGCGGTCCTGCTGAATTTCAGCCTCTGCCCAAACAAAGCCTCCGTCTGCGGGTGCGACCGCGAAACCCCTTAACGGCTCATCGTCGCGCGTGGTGAGTCCGGACCCAACACTGCCGAACGTGATGACGGCTTGACTCCCCATTACCTGCACATCCTTAACCAGTGGACCATTGGGCACGACCTTGAGTCCATAGACGTCGTGCAGTACTGAGAGGGCGAGCCGGTAACCAACAGTCTTCTTGTCACGCGGGTGAATATCGTCCTCCTCGCCAACATCGATTGTGACAGCAAGACCTGTATTCATTACCTGCTGAAATGTCAGTAGCTGACTTTCACGCAGCTCAGACCAGGCACTGGGTTCTGACGCGTCAGTCTGAGCGGGGCCGTACCCGGGCAACTGAACAATCAGGAATGGGAAATCGCCCTGTCCCCAGTGGGAGCGCCAATCGTTGATGAGCTGCGTCAACTGCCAGCGATACTGGTAGGCACGTCCGCGGTTCGTCTCGCCCTGATACCAGGCAACGCCTCGGATACCGAAAGGCATCAAGGGTTCAATCATGCCGTAGAACAGGCCCGATGGGCGATGTGGATGATCCGGACGCCCGAACGACGGCTTCCTGGGTTTCTCAGATACTGTGTTTGGATCAGCCGCCCGCGCCGCCTCCCACTCAGCGATCGAACGCTCCCAATCGGCGACTTGTTGATCGAATGTCGCCGTAGCCATATCCCATCGCTCTACGATCGGCCGCGTTTCATTATTCGATAGTATGACCTCACGTGTGGTCCAGGCCTCGGCAGGCGTACCGCCCCAGGCCGACAGGATGATCCCAACCGGTACATCAAGCCCCGTACGCAACTTGGTGGCAAAGAAGTACGCGACCGCACTAAACTCACGCACCGTCTCTGGCTGGCCCGGCTGCCACGCACCCTCAACAGAAAAGACCGGCGAGAAGGACTGTTGGCGTTCAACATGGAACAGCCTCAGATGTGGATCTCCGGGCTTTTGAATCTCGGTTGCTCCTCCTTGTGCCTTCTCAAGCCGGAACTCCATGTTCGACTGTCCGGAGCACAGCCATACCTCCCCGACAAGAATATCCCGCAGCTCGATCTTGTTACGCCCCACAATGCGCATGGCGAGAGGGTTGCCGATCGCCGTAGTCGCTGGCAGAGGATCCAGATGGATCATCCATTGCCCATCATCATCCGCGACGGCTACGTGCGTCTGATCTGTGACGCTGACGGTGACGCGCTCACCCGGGTCAGCCTCACCCCAGATCGGCAGCGGACGATCCCGCTGCAACACCATGTGATCACTGATGATCGCTGGCAGCCGTACGTCGGCGTGCAGAGGGTTCAACGCGTGAATCAGGAAGAGCAGGGGTATGAAGCATCGGGTCATCAGGTCCATCCTTTGAGAAAGTATGGCCCTATGCCCTGCTCAACAACTCAGTCGTGATCCTGGTCATCAGGCAGGGCGTCGGACTCATGCATCAACCGCGACGCTGCGTCGAAGACAAAAACGAGGTTAAACGATGATATGCACAGTTTATCGTCTAGCGGTTGGAACTGACCTCTCCCCCTCCCACCCCCCGCGCCCGCCCCGGTGTTGTTGTACGTCGTTCCTGCGTTAGCTGGTCTGGGTTGGGGCCTGCTGGTCGGGACTGAGATGCTCTGGTTTCTGATCTTGCGAGATCGACCGGCTTGTTTGTGTGAGGGTTGTGCGCATGGTGGGTTTTGGGGTGGGCGGGGATGAATCCGGGTTGCGGAGGGGTGTGCGGGGCTGTGTTTTGGGTCAGGGATGGGGTTGGGGTGGGGGTTTGAGAGTTTGGATGGTTGTGGGTTGTGCGCACGGGGGTTTTGGGGGGCTTGTTTCTGGCGTTCTTCGTGGTGGTTCGGGGGTGGGGTCGTCGATCAAAGGTGACCGATGGGGCCCGGAATGCGGGTGTTTGTGCGCACGGGTGGGAGGGGCGGGTGGGTTGATGGTGTTGGGTGTCGCGGCAGTTCAGGCACGGCAAGAGGCCTGAGCGGCGTGGCAGCATGTCTTGCGGCGGTGTGCCGGGCTGGGCAATAAGATGCGTCAAGAGGCCGCCTAGGGATCATCACCTGCCGAACCGATGGGATACACGGAGGGGGTGATTTAGAGCCAGCGATCAAGATTGAGCGAAAGAATTTCCGTGGTGATCCGCGATTGCTCTATCCAGTCATCTTGGTGCGATATAAAATCGCCTTCGCGGCCTGAGATGGCCGCAGGCGGAGCACAACAATCTGTTGGACCCCCGCTACACCCCAAAAGAGCGTGCCGAGATCCTCCAACTGATGCGCCTGCGCTGCTGGTCTGCCAAGCAGACAGCGGCGCGGTTCGTGGTCCAAACCAACACGATCCGTAACTGGAGAAGGGCGGTCAGAGAGAAGCATCGCGCTCAGGATGTTGTTGGTGCACCGCCCTGGAACAAGCTGCACGCAGGGGTGCGCTGGCTGGTCGATGAGATCAGATCTCTCTGTCCAGAACGCGAGTTCGGGACCCGAACCATTGCTCGGCACATCATGAAGGCCGGGGTTCAGATCAGCAGGGCCTCAGTTCTGCGGATTCTTGAGGAAGAGCGACGGCCTCATCCACCAGCTTGTACGTCCTCAAATGAGTCAGATCGAACTGCGCCCGAGCACTTCCAGCCACCGGGGCCGGATCATATCTGGCACATGGATCTAACCGTTCTGAAGGTGCTGTGGCTGCGACTTGAGGTTGCGGGCATCATGGACGGGTTCAGTCGGAAGATCCTGACCCTAAGAGTCTCCAACTCAACTCCGAACACGAATCAGCTGTTGGCTCTAATCGACGAAGTATCGGGGCAAGCGGGCTTGCTCCGATACTTCGTCACCGACCGAGGGGGACAGTTCCAGAGGCGGTTCAGGAATGAACTCAAGAACCGGGGCATTGAGCACGCCCGCGGCAGGGCTCGGACCTGGCAGTTCAATGCCAAGATCGAGAGGCTGTTCTGGAGCCTGAAGAGCTGGTGGCGTGTATCTCTGATTGTGCCGAGGGTCGAGGCGATCCAGGCGCGCCTCGATGCCTACGTCACCTGGCACAACCGCTTTCGGCCACATGCAGCGCTAGGTATCAGGACGCCTGTCGAAGCCTTCATGGGATCATCAGTTGCCGAACCGCTTCGCTACGCGGAAGCGGGCGAGATCGAACCCGTGATCAGGGTCGAAAGACGAAACGTCCGCGGTGACCCCAGATTGCTCTTCCCAGACATCCGAGTGCGACCTAAACTGGATTTCGTGGCTTGAAATGGCTGCAGGGCGGAGCACAACAATCTCCTGGACCCCCGTTACCGCACAAGAAACGGCTAACGCCCACTCGCCCTACGCTTCCGCTCAGCCGGATGCCACCGCTCCTCAGCGTCAGCAAGCGACCGCCTCGGATCAACAATCGGCCGCGGACGATCAAGGCCCCGCAGCCACAGCCGCGAGTACTCCCCGCCCGGGTCGTAGCGCTGAGCCTGCCCGATGACGTCAAAACCACGGAAACCACGGGGGTCAGCCCCGACGCCCGCCGCATAGGCCCAGTTGCCCCAGTTCGCCGCCGGGCAGTAGTCAACAAGCCGCGACTCAAACCAGCGTGCGCCCCACCGCCAGTCGATCCCGAGGTTCTTGGCCAGAAAACTCGCAACGTTCTGCCTCCCCCGATTGCTCATGAACCCGGTGCTAGCCAGCTCGATCATGTTCGCATCGACAAAATCAACACCCGTCCGACCTCGGCACCAGGCGTCGAAGGTTTCCCTGTTCCTACCCCAGTCAAGCTCGCGGCCCTGCGGCCCGTCGGCGTGAAACAGCAACCGGCCATGCTTTAGGAGGTAGAGGCGAAAGTACTCCCGCCAGTGAAGCTCAAACCTCAGCCAGTACGTCGAGTCGTTGGCGACCCGCTGGTCCTCATAAACCAGAGTCTGTTCTGCGACACGCCGCGACGAGATGCAGCCCAGAGCCAGCCAAGGCGACAGCTTCGAGGAGTAGTCCGCGCCGAGTAACCCGTTGCGCGTCTCCTTGTACGACCGCAGGCAATCCCGATCGAACACCCACGACCGCAGCCGCTCGAACGCCGCCGGCTCACCGCCCCGGAACACCATGACCACACGATCATCATCCCCAGGCTCCTCCACACCAAGCTCTGTCAGACTCGGCAACGCTCCCGGCTCCAACTCGTGAGACAGGGTCTCGAGACGACTCGGGGCTTCCACCGGATGGCCGAGCTGCATTCTCTTCTCAACCTGCCGTCGCCAGTTACTGAACACCTCTGGCAGGTCACGCGCGTGCTCGAAGACATCGTCAAGTTCGTAAAGGCACTCTGGGTCAAGAATATTCTGATCACATTCTGGATGCTGCACATTCAGCCTTTTGAGCAGCGCTCTCTCGATCGCACGCTCTTCCGTGCCGGGTTCGCGGACCAAGCGGACCCGCGTAACACCGAGCCCGGCGACCAGGTCTGGCAGGACAACTTCCGGTTCGCCCATTCGGATCATCAGCTCGCTGCCAAGCCGACGAAGCGACGCACGCAGCGCATCAACAGACTCCAGGATGAACCGCAGCCGTCGACCGCAGCACCGCGGGAAACCCAACGGGTCCTCAGCAAGAAGCTCTCTGGGATCAAGAATCCAAACACCAGCGACAGGGCCGGTCATCCCCGCGAGCAGCGGCTGATCATCCACGCGCAGCTGCCGCCTAAACCAGACCAGTGTACGCGTTGGCTCGTGCCCGCCAGCCATCACCAGTGCCACGTCCCGGGTGAGCCCTTGAACGGGCCCACAACCCTGCCGGTCACCCAGCCGCCATAAAAGTTGCCGGTCTGCGGCTCGACGCGTTCATCCCCGACGTAGCAGGCGTCCATCGGCTCTGCATAGAACGAAACGTAGTCACGGATCGCCGTGAATGACCCCGTCGGACTTGGATACGACCAGGCCGCCGCCTCGGCGACCCGAGCGCCCACCACAACATTGAAGTAACGCGCACGCCCCTTCCACTCGCAGACGGAACTCTTTCTGATCACCTCCAGCACGCCCTCCGCGACATCCGCCGGCGGGATGTAATAGGTCGGCGGGTGACTCGTCTCCAAAACCCGGTAGCCGCCCGTCGATTCCGCGATCACCCGACCCGCCAGCACGACACGCAGGCGATCGGTCACCGGTTCGAGGCGCGGCGGGCGAGGATAATCCCACACAGACTCCTGCCCCGGTCCAGGCTTGATCGGCGTGATGCTCATGCTGATGCCCATCGCGACCCAGCTGCATGGCTGATCTCTAGCGGGTCTCTTTCGCTGGATTGTAGGTCGGTTCAGCGGGGCAGACCCGCCTCGGCTGCCAAACTGTCGAACCACGGGGCCACCCGGCCGCCGTGCTCTACGATGTCGACGTGAGAACCCGCGTCCTCGAGCCCGAGCGGATGGATGACCCGGCACTGCCGGCGGCCGAACATCACCACGCACTCGCCGGCCTCCGCCGCATCAACGCGATCTGCATGACCCACCGGCGACTACTCGGCTTGGTCAGGAGTCTGACACGCAGCAGACCGGGCGACAGCATCCGTGTGCTCGACCTGGCCTGCGGGTCCGGCGATGCCGTGCGCTACATGGCTGGGCACGCCGCAGCAACGGGGCTGAGCTGGCACATCACCGGGCTCGACCGCAGCGCCGTCGTCGTAGACGAAGCCCGAAGACTCACCCCCGCATCACTTAGAGATCACGTGAGCTTCTCCGTAGGTGATGCACTCGATGATCTCGATGCTCATGCGGCGGACATCGTGACCTGCAGCCTGTTCCTGCATCACCTGACCGACGAGGATGTGGTGCGACTCTTCCGGGGGGTTTATAAGAAGGCACGCATCGGCTTCGCGGCCCAGGATCTGGTACGAAGCAGAACGGGGTACTGGCTGGCCAGAGCGGGCACAAGGCTTCTGAGCCGGTCTCACGTGGTTCTTCACGACGGCCCGCAGTCCGTACGCGCCGCCTGGACAGTTGAGGAGATGCGGACCCTGCTCGAGACCTCCGGGATGGGCCGTGAACACACGGCTATTATGAGAATCTTCCCCGAGCGCATGCTGATCAGGTGGGCGCGTCATGACTGACACTTACGATGTTGTGGTCGCGGGGGCCGGGCCGGCGGGATCGCTGGCCGCTCTCCTCCTCGCGCGAGCAGGGATGTCCGTCCTGCTGGCAGAGAAATCAGCCTGGCCGAGAGATAAGGTCTGCGGCGGGTGTCTTAACGCGCGCGGCGTCGATCTGCTCCAGAGCGAAAGCCTGGATCTGCCCAGCCTCAAGAACCAGCAGTCGTACGACTCGATGCGTCTCGTAGGCTTCGGCAGCGTTGTCGATCTCCCCCTGACACAAGGCCGGATCATCGATCGGCGGGTGTTTGATGCTGAGCTGGTCGACGCCTCGATCCGGGAGGGCGTCCACTTCTTGCCCGAGCACCGGGTTGCTCTGTTCGATGGCGACAACAGGGACGACGGGCTTCGGATCATGCTCAAGGCTGGCGCGAACACGCGTGTTGTGAGCACTGGTTACATGATCGACGCCACCGGGGTCGGTCAACAGACGACTCCAACCAGCTGGGTCCAGGACCGGCGGTGTCTCGTGGGTGTTTCGGCCACCGTGCTCAGGTCCGACTGGCCCGCCGAAGTACCCGCGCCAGGACAGATGGTCATGGCGGTCCGACCCGAGGGCTATGTCGGCGTGGTTTTGCTGGGCGATGATCGTGTCCATGCGGCCGCGGCGATCCGCCCGTCGGTCATTCAGCGGCGGCGCTCCGGGGTCGCCGCCGTGGTGGCGGACATGCTGATGGCGTCACCGACCCAAGCCGACAGCGATTCCCTGACCAGGATGATCTGGAAAGGCACGGGCTTGCTCAACCGGCACGCGTCGCCAGCCGCATCGCATCGCTGGTTTCGTGTCGGGGATGCCGCGGGCTACCGTGAACCGTTTACCGGCGAGGGAATCACGCGTGCGCTCGAGAGCGCCAGGCATCTGGCGCAGCTGCTGCTCTCCGAGAAGGACACACCGGCCCAAGAGCAGATCTGGAACCGCTGGTGTTTTCATCGTTATCAGCGGCAGTGGCCCTGCCGTCTGGTCTCGGACCTGATCGCCAATCCCATCGCCGCGCGTGTCAGCCTGGCGTTGCTCTCGCGGTTACCGGTGCTGGCACAGCCAATCTTACGATCCATTCAAGCCGATGTACCAAGAGGTGTCTCATGACCATCATTCACGACAGCGGGCGTCGCGCCGTTGATCCCACGCGGGCTCACGCCAAAGAACAGACACCAAAGGATCGGGGCACCAGGGTTCTCGGTTTGGGTACGGCTCTACCCGCGCATCGGCTCTCTCGCGAGATGGCGCTGCGCTTCGCACTCGACCGTCTTCCCGACCGGCAAGCTGACCTGAGCTGGATTGCGCGCCGATACGACCGGAGCGGGGTCGATGCCCGCTTCACGTGTCTATCGCCCGAGGCTGCTGCGGCATCTGAGTTTGATCTGCCCTCGATCGAGGAGTTCTTCCAGAGGGCATCAAGCCCCGCTGACAAAGGGCCGAGCACCGCAGAGCGTATGGCGCTCTACGAACGCTGCGCGCCACCTCTGATTGAGCGGGCAGTCTCCAGCGCTATTGCCTCAGCGGGTCTGGATGCTCACGAGATCACGCATCTGATCACCACGACCTGCACCGGCTTCTTCTCGCCCGGGCTTGATCATCTCCTGATCGATCGGCTCGGTCTGCACGAATCGGTGCAGCGAGTTCAGGTCGGCTTTATGGGTTGTCACGCGGCGATCAACGGACTTGGCGTCGCCGAGGCCCTTGCCAGCAGGGAAGCCGGCGCCCGTGTGGTGCTCGCCTGTGTTGAGCTGTGCTCACTGCACTTCCAGTACGACGCGTGTCGCGAGCAGGTGGTGGCCAACGCGCTGTTCGGCGATGGAGCCGCCGCCGCCGTGGTCGGGCAGCCCGGAGAACAACGAGTCGGGACGGCATCTGATCACGTCAGTATCCGGATTTTGGGTCGCTGGAGTCATGTCCTGCCGGGAACCCGTGAAGCGATGTCCTGGCGGGTGACCGACCACGGGTTCAGGATGACGCTCAAGCCCGAGGTGCCCGGGCTCCTCCAGGGCTGCCTCCATGAAGGCCTTCTGGATCGTTGGTTGGCTGTCCATGGGCTGAACCGCAAGGAGGTCTCGGGCTGGGCGGTTCATCCGGGTGGACCCAGAGTTCTGGATGCTGTTGAAGGCGCGCTATCACTGCCATCCGAGGCGTTGTCCGTCAGCCGCGAGATCCTCTTATCCCACGGCAACATGAGTTCACCCACCATCCTCTTCATCCTCCGGGCCCTCATGGCGTCGGGCGTTCGAGGTCATACCGTGCTGATGGCCTTCGGGCCGGGCCTGACCCTTGAGCTGGCCCTGGTGCACATCGAGGGCTAGCTCGAGTCCGCCACCAACCACGGCGCAAGGAGGAGTCACGGGTTCCGCCATGTCAGGCTGCGCGCATTCATCTCAAGGACCAGCGGTTCACCTTCGGCCAGCATGCGCTCGCCGTACGCGACCGCCCTCTCGAGTTGCTGCTGATTCAGCTGCTTGTAGGCACGCAGCCTCCGATCCAGGTGCTCGTACCAGCAAGCCTCGAAGAGATGATCGAGGATGATCCGCATGAAGCAATGGTCGTACCGGACAGCCCAGTTGCCCTCACGGGCCGCCGCCGGCAGCCGCTGGCGTGTGATCTCGAGGTACCGGTCCTGCAGGTCGTACCGGTCTGCCTGATGTCCTTTAGCGTCTGCGTCCATGCGGCTTGACCTGTTTGACCATGAAGGACGCCAGTGAGTGTCCTGGTCTATGATCCCCTATGAGCCATATCGCAATAGTAGGAGCAGGGATGGCTGGGACGACCGCCGCACGCCTGCTTGTTGAGGCTGGCCAGCGGGTCACGCTCTTCGACAAGGGCACCAGACCGGGCGGCCGTATGTCCACGCGCGAGCTGGATGACGTCAGCTTCGATCACGGCGCGCAGTACATCACGGCGAGAACGCCATCCTTCACGCAGGCGCTGGCGTCGTGGCGTCAGGCCGGCGTTATCGCCCTTTGGGAAGCCCGATCGATGGATTGGGACGGCGACCTTCACCCCTCCGACCAGAAGAAGACACGCTGGGTCGGCACGCCCGCGATGGCCACGATCCTTAACCACCTGCAGATCGGTCTCGATGTTGAGTATGGCCGTGCTGTGGACAGGATCATGAAAACCGACGCCGGCTGGAGCGTGCGACTCGACGACGGCGAGACGCGTGCCGGTTTCTCCTGCCTGCTGATATCGATCCCCGTCGAGCAGACCCGCCGGCTGCTGTCCGACTCCGGTCTCTCGCAGACCATCGACCTGGGCGAGTTGCACAGCCAACCCTGCTGGACCCTGTTGCTCTCCTACGAGCATAGCCTGGCTCTCGACTTCGACGCCGTGAGACTGACCGGCCACTCTTGTCTTGGCTGGCTGGCCAACAACTCCTCAAAGCTTATGAGGCCCTCCAAGGGCCCGGAGTGCTGGGTCATTCAGGCTACCGAGGCATGGAGCAGAGCCCACCTCGAACAAACCAGGGAACAAGCCGCCGAGCAGCTCCAGTCTACCTTTGAGCATTTCGTGAGCGGTTTCGATCACCCGCTGCCCGAGCCTCTATCAAGCAAGGCTCATCGCTGGCGCTACGCGCACATCGATCGGCCCGCCGGACAGGACCGGCTGACGGACACCGACCTGAAACTCGTAGTCTGTGGGGACTGGCTGCGCGGCCGACGTGTCGAGGATGCCTACCTCAGCGGGGCCTCCGCCGCAGATGCCGCCCTCGAGATGCTCGGCCCATGAGCGCTCTCCTGGTCGAAGCGGGTAGGACCTTAGGCCAACTCTGGGCGCGTGGACCCAAGGGTGCTCGCTGGTATTACGTCGGCGGGGCCCTGTTGATCGCCAGCGGCCTGCTGCACGTGCCGGTCTTGCTGATCGACGGAAGTGACTGGGCCGGCCCCGTCTCCTGGCGCAAGCCGATCCTCTTCGGGATCTCAACGGGCGTCACTCTGATCTCTCTCGGCTGGGTTTACGGTTTACTGCACGGCTCATCGCAAACCTGGCTCGATCGAGTCTCCAGAATCGTCGCGCTCGCTGCGGTTCTGGAAGTCGGGCTGATCACCCTCCAGGCCTGGCGTGGCGTGCCATCGCACTTCAACATCGAGACGGGGTTGGACCGCTCGATTCACTACGCCATCGACGCCATGGTGATCCTCATCATGCTCATGGTGCTCTGGCTGAGCCTCGCGAGTTTCCGAATCAAGACACCGGCCATAGATTCACTGTCCGCCGATGATCGTCTGGGCATTCGCTTCGGCATGCTCGCGCTGAGCTTCAGCTGCCTCTTCGGGCTCTACATGCTGATCTATGGCATGCCCAGGGCTGAAGCTGGGAAGGATCCCGGGCTCTATGGCGAAGCGGGCGTCCTCAAGTTCGTGCACGGCATCGCGATCCACGCCCTGCAACTCCTGCCCGTGACAACCTGGCTGATGAAATGGCTCGGCGTGTCCCAAACCGTAAGAATTCGTTCAAGCATCTCCCTTGCACTCGGCATCACGCTGCTGACGGCTTACGCCTGGCTTCAGACTTTCTCTGGCCTGCCCCGGTTTGATCCGACCCTGCTCGCCGCCGGGGTCCTCATCGCCGGGCTGCTCTTCCTGGCACTCCCCGCAGGGTTGGTCACGGCCTTGCTGGTCAAGTCACGGTGTCGCCCAACTCGGATGAGGACCTAGACTTGGCGATGCTCTCACTGGTCTGGTTCAAGCGAGACCTGCGCACGGCCGATCACGCCCCGCTCAGCGACGCACTCGCTGACGGCGCATGCATCGGCCTCTATGCCTACGAGCCGAGCATCCTGAACGCCCCGGAGCAGGACGCCTGCCATCTGGACTTCATCAATCACTGCCTCGAAGAACTCCGCCATGCTCTCGCGAGCCTCAACTGCCCCCTCTTGATGCTCAAAGGCGAGATGCCCGAACTCCTGGATCGACTCTATGAGCAAGTCCGCATTGACAGACTCTTGAGCTACGAAGAAACCGGACTCGGCGTGACCTACGAGAGAGATAAGCGTGTCGCGCGATGGACTCGACAACGTGGCATCACTTGGAAGGAGTACCCGCAGCATGGCGTGGTCAGGCGTCTCGAACACCGTGACGGCTGGTCGCGACGCTGGCTCGAACGCATGCGACCCGATCCCCTCCCGGAACCGAAGCCAGGCCGGCCCTTACCGACATCGGTGATGAAGGCTCTGCCAGACACGACATGCCTGACCCCGGAATCACTCGGCCTTGAACCCTCCACCAAAAGCGAGGCACAGCCGGGCGGAAGCCAGGCCGGCCTCACCCTGCTGAACTCGTTTCTCCACGAGCGCGGCCGCGACTACCAGCAGGCCATGTCCTCGCCACTGGAGGGTGCCGACGCCTGTAGCCGGCTCAGCCCTCACTTCGCCTACGGCACCCTCTCGATCCGGGAGGCCTACCACGCTTCCAACAACAGACTCCAGGAACTCAAGGGCAAGCGTGGCAAAGCCAGCCTCTGGCGTTCATCCGTCCAGAGTTTCTCCAGACGCCTCCGCTGGCAGAGCCACTTCATCCAGAAACTCGAGGACGAACCCGACATCGAGTTCCGGAACATCAACCGCACCTTCGACGGCCTCCGAAACGAAGACCCCGATTCATGGTCCACCCAGGGAAAAGAACGCTTCGACGCCTGGTGCCGTGGCCAGACCGGCTATCCCATGATCGACGCCTGCATGCGCTGCCTGCACACTACCGGATGGATCAACTTCAGAATGCGCGCCATGCTCATGAGCTTCGCCAGCTACCACCTCTGGCTCCACTGGCGCCCGACCGCCCAATACCTAGCTAGACAGTTTGTCGATTTCGAACCCGGGATTCATTACAGCCAGGCCCAGATGCAGTCCGGCGTAACGGGGATCAACACGGTCCGCATCTACTCGCCGATCAAACAAGCCCAAGACCAGGACCCCAAAGCCATCTTCATCAGACGATGGATACCCGAACTGCGCGAGCTGCCCGACGAGTACATTCATCAGCCGGAGGCCTGCCCGCTGATGATCCAAGCGATGTCCGGCTGCGAGATCGGCCGTGACTACCCGCAACCGATCGTCGAGCACAAGACCGCCTACCGAACAGCCCAGTCCAAAATCTTCCAGCGAAGATCCAGCCCGGGCGCCAGACAAGAAGCCCAACGCGTTTACCTCAAGCACGGTTCCCGCCGCCGCCCACATGGAACGATGTATTGATCAAACGGAGTGATTGATCTGCCCCCGGTGCTTGTGCCAGTCGTAACGCTTACCACTGGCAGAACTGCGCCTGTCCCCATCCTGGTGCCAGTCTCGACGCTAGCCTCGGCCATCAATCGGCCGGGTTAACCCGGCCGGATGAAGCTCGAAGACTCAACCCAAGACTGGTACTGAGGACGGGAGCAGCGCAAATCAGCCAGTGGTAAGTGTTACCACTGGCGCTAAACCCGGGGGCAGGTCAGGGTGAAGCGGTGCTGGAGCGTGTCGGTGATGAGTGGCGTGCTGGTCTGGGCCGGGATTGCTGGGCGACGAGTTTGCGGGTGGGTTGTGCGCATGGTGGGTTTTGGGGTGGGCGGGGGTGAATCCGGGTTGGGGAGGGGTGTGCGGGGCTGTTTTTTGGGTCAGGGATGGGGTTGTGGTGGGGGTTTGAGGGTTTGGGCGGTTGCGGGTTGTGCGCACGGGGGTTTTGGGGGGCTTGTTTCTGGCGTTCTTCGTGGTGGTTCCGGGGTGGGGTCGTCGATCAAAGGTGACCGATGGGCCGCGGGATGCGGTTGTTTGTGCGCACGGGGGGTCGGGTGGGCTCGAAGGTGTTGGGTGTCGAGGCGGTTCAGGTACGGCTAGAGGCCTACGCGGCGTGTGCTGGGCTGGGCATCAAGATGTGTCAAGAGGCCGCCAAGGGATCATCAACTGCCGAACCGATGGGATACACATAGGGAGGTGAGTTCGAAACCCAGATCAGGGTCGAAAGAAGAAACATCCGTGGCGATCCCAGATTGCTCTTCCCAGACATCCGAGTGAGAGCTAACATCATTTTTGCGGCTTGAAATGGACGCTGGCGAAGCACAACAATCTGCTGGACCCCCGCTCAGCTTCTGTAAAACACGTGACCTCGAGCAGACATCGAGCTCTGCTGGAAACCACTCCGCCTAAGGTCATTCACTTGGAAGATAAGCCCATAGCGCCGGTCTGCCGACATTGCAGTGAACCGCACGACCCAGCAGAGACAAACCTGCCAGGCTCATGAAGATGGTGATCCGAGCCACATCCCAGGCGGCGAGCTTCGATACGCCCTGGCCACGCTGCCGTCGCGATGGGCTTCGGATGGGATGGAACACGGTTTCCACCATCGCGGGTCGGCTCTGCTCGGCGTCCTGGAACGCATTGATGCTGTTCAGGGCGTCGTTGATCGACGATTCATCAAGGGTCCCGGCCTCAGTCAAGCGGTGATCGATAACGCTTGCTGCGCTGCGGCTGAGCGTTGGCAGGATGAGCAACCCTACAAAAGACCAGAGGGTGAATGCGCACGCGTACTCGATAACACCGACCGCTGTCGCCAGTCTGTCAGAGCCCAGGGCTGAGGCGCTGATCAGTGAGCCCAGCATGATGAAGGCAAGGGCAGATAGCCTCCCACGCACAAAGAGCCCCGACCGAACGGCTTCGTCTCTCCGCTGGCTAATCGCCTCGAGTTGATTCTGAGGGAGACTTGTCTGCCAGAGTTGAGGCTGCACATCCTGCCGAGGACAAATCAGTCCGTCGAGCCCACCGGTAAAGCCTTGGTCCTCGGACGCCGTGAGGCACGTGCCGTTCTTGACGGCCGAGCTCAGTTGCGCCATCAGTCGAGCGTAGGGACGTCGCAGCCACAGCAGAAGCATGGACAGTGTCATGGTCCAGATCACGGCGCCGCCAGCGCCGAGCTGACGGGACGCCAGGAGCAAGCCCATGGCACAGGCAAAAAGGCAGGCCGAGTGGACGGCCACACCCCGGGACCAGTTGACCGCATAACCCCGGAGCGTCGGGTGCGGCCTGTTGTACCGGCGCGGGAGCAGGTAACCGCCCAGCCAGTCCAGAGGCGTCTGGATCAGGGCATAAAGGCCGACGAACCCAGCCAGCAAATAGATATCTGGCAGGGACTGAAGCTCCGAGGGACCCAAACGCAGGCGGAGCAGGCCAACCACCGCGAGGACAACCATGAGGCCCACGCCGCTGATACCGAGCCAGAGCCGTGCCCGGCCATAGCCGTTATCCGTCCGAGTGGGCGTGACCAAATCCAGGTTTGAAGACATATTTTTTCTCGCGTGGACAGGACTCTAGGCTGGAGAGCGACCACGGTGTATTCAGGGTATCGAACGGCCATGACCCCAAGGGTCTGACCGATGTGAATGTCTGTCTCGATTCTTCATCAGGGTCTACTGCTTGTGTCTGAGAACCATCAACTCGTCCAGCAGACAGGCTGTGCTTTGAGGGGGGCAGTTGCCACAAGATCAAGGTCAAACGACAAAACGCGCGTGGTGATCCGAGATTCTTGTATCCAGCGATCAACGTGATCACTAAAATCCATTCGGTGACCTAACAAAGTCCCTTGGACAAGCACAACATTCTCCTGGCCCCCCGCGATTGCCTGAATATGAGTCAGGCCCGTCTGTGTCTGCCGCCGAGCACAGGCAGGCTAGTGAGTAGCAGGGTGACACCCGAGAAGGGTTCAGGGACGTTCGAGAGATTCATGCCGAAGTGACTGGCTAAGAGCGATAGATCGATGAGATCGACGTGATTGTCGCCGTTGAAGTTACCGCCAGCCCAGCCCGACGAGCCTCCAAAGTTCGAGGCCAGCACCGAAAGATCGATCAGATCCACCTTCATGTCTAGGTTGGCGTCGCCGAGCAGGGCGGTAGTGACGAGCACGCTGGTCGGCGTGTAGGTCACGGCCAGACCCGCGCCTTGGGGCACGCCGGGACCGGAGACGCCCGTGATGCTGTTAAAGATGCCGGCGACGCTGACAGCAGTGACGACCTCGAAGGTATCGCCAAGACTCGGGGTGAAGCCGTTGATGAGGGCAAGGTCGAGCGTGCCGCCGGTGTTGGCCATGGCACTGTGAACGATACGGTCAAACGACCCAGGCGACGTACCGCCGAGCTCGATCTCAAGCCTACCCTCGTAGGCGACCGAGCCGCGATACACGGTGGCGGGGCTGAAGCCGGGGGCATCGGTGCCGGTGATGACCACGTTGTCGAGGGTGCCGACGCCCTTGACGTAGCCCGTGAGCGTGATGGGGTTCGCCGATGAGTCGCCGATGACGTTGCCGTTGTTGATAAAGGGATTGAACGGGTCGTTGGGCGTCAGGACATTGCCGTGACCGATGAGGTTACGGCCAAATCCCAGGGTGATCCCGTTCTGCGCGATGATGACACCGCCGACGCCCGCGCCGTCGCCCAGGGTGGTGAGGGATCCGAGGACGGCATCGTTGCTGTCGTTCAGAGTGATGGTGTTGACGTCGACGTCGAGCTCGCCGTCGAGGAAGACGCCCGCCGGGTTGGTCGCGTCGCCGATCGCCAAACTGCCGGTGAGGCTGATGATCGAGCCGGTACTCGAGGCGAGGCGGCCCTGGAGATTGCCCTGCCCGAAGAAGGCGGCGCCAGCGGGGAGTTGGAAGCCGTTGTCGGCCACAACGCGACTACCCGGCTCGGTCGCGACGTTGGCGTTACCGAGGGTGAAGAAGCCGGCTTTCTTGAGTGTGACGGTGTTTGGCCCGACGTTGAGCGTGCCACCGATGGACACACCGTTGAAGTCGGAGGCATCACCCAAGGTGAGGTCGCCGGTGGCGGTGACATCGCTCCGGGTTGTGAAGACGGCTTCGACGGTGCCGGAGCCGTTGAACGGAAGGTTGCCAAAGTCAAGGAGATCAGCTCGGAGTGTGCCGCCGTTCATGGCGATCGCGAATCCACCCGTTTCGGGGCTCAGCGTCTGCGTGCCGAAGTCGGCGGTGCCCCGGACATCGAGCGTCGAAAAAGTGGCCGTGCCGTTCTGCGACACGTCCAGCGTCCCGCCGGCCCACACGGTGATCGCGTTGCCCGCAGCCAGCTCGCCGCCGTTGCTCACGGTCACTTCCGCACTCCCACCCGGTCCGGATTTCGTGCCGCCAATGAAGACGTCGTCCGCCGCAGACAGCCGGCTGCCTGCGTTCGTGACGAGCACGGTGTGCGCCCCCGCCCCGACACCCCCAACCACGATGTCGGCATCGGGCGAGCCATTAAATGTGGGCGTGGACGTAATCCCCTCAAAGAAGTCAAAGCCCTCGACCCCCGCCCCAACCTCGCTGCCCTGCGAGACCGTCAGGCTCGCCGACACGTCGTCAGCGATCACAAGATCCTCGTCGATGTTCCAGCCGCCGTTGGCGCCGGCGAAGAAGGCCGATGCCGTCGTTTCGTCCGCGTTGGCTCCGCTGCCAATGGCACCGGCCCCTGACGTGACCGGCACATCGCTCGCACCGGTCAGCATCCCGGCCCCATCCCCGCCCACGCTCAACGTGCCGGCGACGAACAGACGCCGGCTCAAGGAACCCGAGAAGCTCGACCCAAGCCGAGCAGCTGCGCTCCCGTCGATCGGCAGGTCCCCGGCCAGAGACAAGATGCCAGAGCCGCCAGCGAACTGCACCACACCCGTCCCCACTAAGGCCCCCGCCCGCACCGAGCCGTTCGAAAGCAGTAGATTCGACGTCAGTTCCAAGGTCCCCGCGTCCAGCTTCTCGTTCGTGGCGACCGTGTTGGCCGTGTCCCACGTCAGCGTGTTCGCCACCTCCAGCCGTGCTTCATCGAAAGATGACGCGCCACGATCAAAAGCGCCTTTCACGGTCGCTGTGCTCGCCGTGATAAACCCGTCAATCGCTACACGACCGGTCGTATCCACGAGCAGATCGTTGGTCACGTCCGCGAAATAGGTGCCCAACACCTGATTCGAGCTCAACAACTCGCCCGTCACCCCCGTCCCGGACGCGCCGCCCACCGTCAGGTTGGTCGCCACCAGATTCTCCGGCGGCAGCGAGGAACTCGCCCCCACGGTGTCCAGCACGATCCGCCCCACCGAACCGGCCCCGCCGACCGTCACCGTCCCGGCTGAGAGCAGGCCCGGCACGCCGATCGCGAACTCTGCCGTGCCGCCGAAACCAGAACCCACATTGATTTTGTCCGCGTGCGCGAAGCCTCGCCACGACGCAGAGCCCACCGTCAAGCGCGGGCTCGTTCCGAATCCGGCGACCGTGATCGTCTCGGTGATGCTGAGATCGGTGAACCCGCCACCTCCACCTCCAAAAAGTGTGACGTCGCCATTGGTCACCGTCAGGTTGCGGGCGAACATGTCGGTCACACCCGGTCCTAAGGCGTACGTCGCGGCGTTGTTGAACACGACGTCGTCCGCTGTTGTCGGCACCCCGGCTGGTGACCAGTCCGAGGCCGTGCTCCAGACCCCGCTGCTCGACACGTCGATGAAGAACCGCTCCGCCGCCACGCAGGGTGTGGCGACAGCCAAGGCCAGGCTTACTGCCGCCCCCGCGACGCACGACCCGCTCGAGTCCTTCTTGATCACGCTGAATGACGCTCGACGCATCTCGCTTCCTCCTACCTGATACATGAACTCGTACTTTGGCGCCAACACCGTATGGCGGTCGTTCGCTTCTATTTGATGCGGCTGCGGCGCTGGCTGTTCAAAAACGATTGTAAGGCCTCCTCACAAGAATCCAAGCCACTCGTGGGCAACTGACCTGCCCCCGGGTTTAGCGCCAGTGACAACACTTATCACCGGCCCGTGGCGTAAGTCCCTGTTGGTGCCGGGCATCGAGGCGATTCAAGACCGCCTGAACGCCTCCACGACGTGGCACAATCTCTTCAGGCCGCATGCGGCGATGGGTACCACAGCGCCAAGCGAAGCGGCCATCGGAGCCTCGGTTCCAGACCCGCTTCGCTATACGGAAGCAGGTGAGATCGAACCCGTGATCAGGGTCACTCGCCAAAACGTCCGTGGCGACCCAAGATTACTCTTCCCAGAAATCCGCGTGAGGTCTTGAATCGGTTTTGTGGCATGATGAAAAGCTGTTGGTGGAGCACCACAATCTCCTGGACCACCACTGCGCCACAGGAGTTTGCGGCAGATTGCTGTCTGTATTTGCAACTCGCGCTTTATCGAGCACCTCATAGCTCATGTATTAGAGTAAGCCCATGAAGACGGACTTCTATCGTGTCATGCCGGGCTCGAAGCTCGACCTCAATGGCCTTCCTACTGCTGATGATGGCGGTATCGATAAGGATATGGCACGTGATCGCTTCGCAGAGCTAAGGCAAAGGCTAATCGAGAAGCAAGAGCTGCTGTATGCCGATGGGCGTTTTGGCGTCCTCGTCGTGTTTCAGGCCATGGATGCTGGCGGCAAGGACAGCACGATCCGTAAGGTGATCGGACCGCTTAACCCGGCAGGCGTACGGGTCACGAGTTTTAAAGCTCCCAGCGACGAAGAGCTTCGACACGACTTTCTCTGGCGCATTCATGCCAACGCACCAAGACGCGGCAACATCGCCGTATTCAACCGGTCTCACTACGAGGACGTGCTGATTGCGCGGGTCAAAGATCTGGTGCCTCCAAAGGTCTGGCAGCAACGGTATGACCACATCAATGCCTTCGAACGACTGCTTTACGACGAAGGCACACGGGTTGTGAAGTTTTACCTCCATATCTCCAAGGGCTACCAGAAGCAGCGGCTTCAGCTAAGGCTTGATGATCCGAACAAGCACTGGAAGTTTGAGCCGGCTGATCTTAAAGAACGTGCCCGATGGTCTGACTATCGGGTGGCCTTCGAGGATGCGATGTCGCGTTGCTCAACGGAGCGGGCACCGTGGTACGTTGTACCGGCTGAGCGGCGCTGGTTTCGTAACCTGCTCGTGGCACAAGTCCTCGTCGATACGCTGGATGCGTTGGATCTGCGGACGCCCAAGCCGGCTTTCGATCCCACGACCGTTGATATTCCGGATTAGGCTGCATGCATAGGGTCTCGTCTTGAACATCCTCCTCATCCTTCTGGGTCTGGCCCTGCTCACCGCTGGCGGCGAGACACTCATTCGCGGGGCGTCCCGTCTCGCTGCGGCGGCCGGTATCCCGCCTCTGCTGGTCGGGCTCACCGTCGTGGCTTTCGGCACCAGTGCCCCCGAACTCGCCGTATCCATCAAGGCCGCACTCACCGGGCAGGCCGACCTCGCCCTCGGCAATGTGTTGGGCAGCAACATCTTCAACATCCTCGGTGTGCTCGGGATCGCGGCTGCCCTATCGCCCGCTGGTATCGCTGTTGCGCCTGCTGCCTTGAGCTCTGACATCCCCATCATGGTGGCTGTCGCCTTTGCCTGCCTGCCCATCTTCATCACCGCCGGACGCATTGACCGCTGGGAGGGTGCTCTCTTCCTGTTCTTCTATGCTGCCTACCTCACCTTTCTCATCCTGGCCGCAACCACCCATCCCGGTCTCAACGCCTTCATGTCCGCCATGGTTGGCTTTGTCATCCCTCTCGTCGTTATCACTCTTGCCCTCAGTCTGATCTACACGAGAACCCCACGATCGTGACCCAGCAGCCTCCGACCGAAGAACCATCCGAAGCGATCCGGAGCAAACATGCCCCGGTGGTCCCGCTTCATTCTGTCTTCGACGACCTAGATCAGTTCGTTGCGTCGCGGAACGGGCAGGACGTCACCTTGGCTGACGTGGAGAACGCACTTCGCGGGCGCTGGGCCGCCGTTCTGATCCTTGTGCTCTCTATGCCTTTTATCTTTCCGATTCCCATCCCGCTGCTCGCCACTGTCTGTGGGCTTCCGATGTTCGCGATCGGTCTACGGCTTCTGCTTGCCCGGGAACCGCGACTCCCGGCATATGCCTACCGGCACCAACTCAGCGCAAACACACTGTCCCGCATCGCCTCGGGACTCCGACGCTTGCTCACCCCTCTGGCGTGGCTCTACCTGCCTCGATTGGCCCCGCTCTTCTGGCCCATCGCCTGGCGAATGACCGGTCTCTCCATCGCCATGGCGGCCCTGATGCTGAGTCTTCCCCTGCCCATCCCGTTCGCAAACATGATCCCCGCCCTGCCCTCATCCAGTTCGCCGCAGGACTGCTCCAGCGGGACGGGCTCGCCATACTGCTCGGCCATATCCTGACTGTTGCTGGCTTCGCTTACCTGTACTGGATCTCCGAAACCGTGCTTCAACTTCTAAAGTCATTTTTCTGAACACAGTGGGGATACTGCCTCTGGTACTGCTTTGGGGCGTCCACCGTGATCAACCACTTTGTCGACTCTAAAAAGCTGTTCTACGTAGGGTTGAAATCCGTTAATGAACCAAGTGCGGAGCTCGGCAGAAATCGTCCCGTGCTTGCCTGCGGATCATCCTAAGATAGGGCTCATGAATCAATCCCAGAGACTCGAGAACCAGAAACTTTATTGCGCGGCCGTGGGCCCGCTGACGATCTGGCTGCGGCGGGAAGGTGAGGAGTTATTCGTTGCCACGGAGCGTGATGCCGACGAGTCGCTTAGGCATCGTGACGAGCCACTGGTTATCGATGACTCGGAGCCACCCACGAATTCCGCGGCGATGGCCTGGGACCGTTACATCCTGGCGTCGAATTCGCAGGAGATCAGTCTCCGGTACCTTTTGCCAGATCGCCCGCTTGTCGCGCGTCCTGAATCGATGCTGGTCCTGCCGCCTGGGAGACATGCCACGTTTTACTTCGGTATTCCTCTCCGGATCGCGGTTATCGAGGTCACGTCCACACCTGTGACACTGACAGAGTTGCCCACGATCGTCCTGTCGAATATCTGGTTCGGCGATCCGATGCAGGGGGAGTTGTGCTACTCGCTCATGACCCGAGCCAGGCGCGATGTCGATCTTTCCGAACGGCGTCCGTATCGGGCGATTTGTACGCTTGAAATCCGTAACGAGTCAGATGAGCCGATCAAGGTCCAACGGCTGCGAGTGGACGGCCCCAATCTCGACCTCTTTGAGGGCGAGGGTCAAGTCTGGACCAATCGTGTTGTTGCCCGATTCAGGAGCCAGGAGCAGGGAAGTGAGGTGGAGGTTGTTTCATCTGCACCGAAGTCGGGCGTCCGCAAGATCGTGCCGGCGCGTGAACCGGTGGCTGGGAGTGTCGTGTCAAGGGTTCTGGGGATGTTCCGACGAGAGGAGTCTATTGACGCATGATGCTCGCTGCCCTTATTGAATGGCCGGCACTCAGGGAGTACGCACTTCAGAATCTCGAGACGATTATTCGTGTCCTGATACTGCTCTTTATCGGCTTGCCGGCTGTCTGGTTCGTCTCTAGGACTGTCGGAAGAGCGCTGGAGAGGCGAACGACCGCACAAGCCGGGATGGTCGTCCGCAAAGTCATGCTGTACGTGGGGGTGTTGATCATTGGTCTTTCAATAGCAAGGCAGTGCGGGATCCCCCTCACCCCACTTCTTGGTGCGGCCGGGATTGTTGGTGTCGCTGTGGGATTTGCATCACAAACTTCCGTCTCCAATATTATCTCGGGCCTCTTTCTGATCGCAGAGAAGCCATTCGCTGTTGGAGACGTGGTCAAGATCGGACCGACCACTGGCCTTGTCCTGTCTATTGATCTGCTGTCACTCAAGATCCGGACCTTCGACAACCAATATGTCAGGATCCCAAATGAGATGCTGATGAAGACAGAGGTGACCAACATTACCCGCTTCCCAATACGGCGCGTCGACTTCACCATTTCGGTTGCCTATCGCGAGGATCTCGAACGCGTCAAGAGCATCCTGCTTGACCTTGCAAAGCAGCATCCTCAGGTGTTAGACGAGCCCGATCCGCTGGTGCTACTCACGAACTACAACAACTCCGGCATCGATTTCCTGTTTGCCGTCTGGTGTGTCAAATCTGACTTCTTTGAGATCCGCAAGACCTTGATACCCTCCATCAAGAAGCGATTTGATGAAGAAGGGGTTGAGATTCCCTTCCCTCATATCAGTTTGTACGCTGGATCTGGAACCGAAGCCTTGCCCATACGACTCGTCAACGAGGAGCCGGCTCTGGATTCTGCGATGCCTGCTGACCCATCCAAAACCTGATTTCAACGGCACCAATCGTGTTGGCATGAACCAATCCCGCCTGTTTGGAGAACACAATGAGAACCGCAGTCTTCTCGGCGAGGCCTTATGACCGTCGGTCTCTAAATTATGCCAACGAACAAGCCGGTAGTCCGCACAGTTTTGACTTCCTCGATGATCTCGACTCGGGGAGCCTGACCGGCTCACGCCTCGCTCAGCCGCACTCGCCTCTGGATACGAGGCTGCTTGCGTCTTTACCAACGACGATCTGGGACGCGAGACGCTCACGATACTCGCAGAAGGGGGCTGTCAGACGTGCGCCTCTCCCCGGATCCTGATCCACAGATGATGCTCGTATAGCGGAGAGCGTGGGATTAGAACTACTGGTAGGGGCTAGAGCTTTCTTATCGCGACATCATTCTGCGCGCATCGCGGATCCAACTAGAGTTGAACTCAAGATCCGAACCCTCGGTCGGCGAGGATGATCAAAAACGTAACCTCGAATTCGGCCACAGAGACACTCGGGCCTTTTGGCCATTCCAAGCACAGGCCCACCCAGCCATAGAAGTCGGAGACCCCGAAAGTCACCGGGTTATCGCCGGTTTTCCTGATATAAATCCTTGTTTTTACTACACTTAGAGCAAGCGGTGTGAGAATCGAGATACGTCAAAGCGTCTCTGTCGGGGGCTGTTGGCGGCAGAAAACGGCCTAGATGATGTCCGAAATGTCTGCCTGCTGAACCCCCATATCAGCGTAAACCCTTATATGGCAGTCGGATAAGTCTGTCCGGGGCCGCATTACCTGACACTCGTTCTGCGCCCTCGTCGTACAGTATTGAGGCACGGGTGCCTGTGCATCGAGATAGCGAGCTGTTACCGAAGCAAGGTGCAGCTAAGCACCACTCACGGCCAGTAAAGGCGGACACCAAGACCCAGGTGTTGCTAGTTCAGCTGCGTCTGGTGAACAAGCTGCCATGCGCTGCTCCCGTCCTCGGTACCAGTCTTGGGTTGAGTCTTCGAGCTTCTGCGATGCTTACGCCACGTGGCACAATCTCTTCCGGCCGCATGCAGCGCTGGGTACGTTGACGCCAAGCGAAGCGGCCATCGGAGCCTCGCTTCCAAAAGCGCTTCGATACACGGAGGCAGGTGAGATCGAACCCTTGATCAGGGTTGAAAGACGATGCGTTCGTGGAGACCTGAAACTGCACTTCCCAGACATCCGAGTGAGACCTAAATGGTCCTTGCGGCCTGAAATAGCTGCTGGCGGAGCACAACAATCTGCTGGACCCCCGCTGTTACGCAGCGATCACGTCAACCTAGCTGAGACAGTTACTTTCCGCTACTTCCCACGAGATGATCTAGCAGGTGATCCAACGATACGCTTGCGATCATGGACGATCGATCACTGACCGCGAAGGGTACAATCAACTCTCGGTTGTGGATTATTGAGCCGCAGCTATAGACCACATTGGGCACATAGCCTTCGCGTTCGGTGCCTACTGGCGTTATCAGGGGTGTGCTTAGTCTGCCGATCACTTTTGTTGGATCGTGCAGATCGAGCAGAGCGGCACCGATACAGTATTTACGCATCGGGCCGACGCCGTGGGTTATGACCAACCACCCTGCTTCGGTCTCAAGTGGTGACCCGCAGTTCCCGATTTTTATCGATTCCCAGGTCTCACTCGGTCGAAGAATCACACGGGGATCGCTCCACTGGTGAGGGTTATCTGACATCATGAGGTGAATGTTCTCGTCGTCCTGGCGTGAGAGCATCGCGAAACGACCATCGATCCGTCTCGGGAAGAGCGCCATTCCTTTGTTCTGGATCGCCGATCCACCCAGCGTCAGCATCCTGAAGTGACAGAAATCTTCTGTGCGAATCAGCTGCGGTAGGATTGTCTGTCCGTTGTAGGCCGTGTAGGTCGCGTAGTAGACCACGCTGCCATCATCATCCTGGAAGCGGACAAATCGAGCATCTTCAATGCCGTTCGTCTCATTCGGTGATACGGGGAAGATAATGCGCTCACTCATGGCGAGCTCGGGAGCAAACTCTAACTCGTAGTTCGAGTCCGCGAGCCATTGGACGTGGTCCAGCGTCAGCGTCAGCTCCGGCGTAACTCGACCGATTTCACGACGCATCGCTTCAACACTATTTGTGAGATCACGCCTTGTGAAGCTCTCTGCAAGCGGCCCGAGCACGGCTTCCATGTGGGGCTCATCAAGTCCCATCTCATGCAGCCGACGCCAGAATCGAGTCTTGTCATACCGAGGATCAAGAACAAGCTTCGGGGCGCTTACGAACCTGGATACATCATCGAGAGAGATACTCCCGTCTGCTGTAATGCTGCCCGCCCTGAACTCGATTGATGAGATATGCCCCTCGCCGGTTGCGCGGAGACTCATGATGAAGCGTTGTTCGCCGGGTGCAGTGCCGCTCTGATCCGGGTGCCGCACGATCGATGGATTGAAAATAGCTGCTGACTCGAGAGCATATTCGCCCGAGAACATCGCGCCGATCAATAGCCTCAGTTCTCGCGACAGAGGGCGATGCGTAAACAGATACGGCACGATTCTATCGAAGTGCTGGTGTAGCTTCCCCTCAATATCGAGATGGCGGCCGTCGAACTCGAGCAGGACACTGGCCAGGTGGGCAGCGACCTCCTCGTCTGTCAGCGCCAGCGTACGGCCAAGGATTGCGGTGATTCGGTCTCTTCCCGATGGTATAAACGGCCTGAGAATTACCCGGGCACTCTCAGGGAGTACTGTCAGATCATGGCGTCTGATTCTGATCATACTCATGAAGACCCGTCGGCGTAGTTGGGGGTGAGGCTTCTTGAGGCCTGCATGTCGGCGAGTGAAAGATGGAACGCAAAAGTCGACTCTGCACCCTGATTCTCACTCACCCCGTCAGCGTGAAGACCATCGCCACAGCCGCCTGTCTCGAAAACAAACAGCGGTGTTCCCAGATCATTTCGCCCTAAGAACCACTCAAACGCGCGTCGTGCTTCGCGTAACCACATCTTGTCGCCGGTGACTCGGTGGGCCTCAAGACAGGCGGCCACCATCGCCTGAGCCTCGACAGGCTGTTGATCGAAGACCGCGGGAGACTCGCCGCGTGGATAGAAACCGTTGTTGCCGATCGGGCGGAAGCATCCTTCGCTCGTCGTCTGGATCGATACCAGCCAACGCAGAACTTTAAGAGCGATCTCTACTGCACGCGGGGTGGGATTCGAACGCTGTCCAAGCAAGAGGGCTTGGCAGAGTCGTGCATTCTCGTATGTTACGACCGGCTCAAACCATGGCCAGTCGGGAGTGGAATAATGCTCCCACAGGACGAGCAATCTCTCTTTGAGTAGATATCGCATGTCGATCGCGGCTCTGTCTTGCGGTAGGTGACAGAGATACTCATCGATACCAATAAGCGCGAAGGCCCAAGCGCGAGGGGATGAGAACTCCGCTACTACCGGTAGGCCACGACGAAACAGGCGGTCGCAGAGTCTTCTGCGGCCGGTGTCTCGACAACGATTGGCTCCCGTGCCCATCGCCCAGAGTGCTCTTGCGTGGCTGTCTTCGCTGCCTACTTCCTCTAACCATAGCCTGCTGTGACTCATGAAGTTAAGGCATCGCCCGTTCCCCGAGGTCATCGCATTGGCGAGGAAAGCCAGATAGGTTGTTTCGAGTTGTGCTGTGACACTCAATGATATCAACGGTGCCTGCTCCTCGATCATGCAGCACAAGACCAGACCTCTTGCGTTGTCGTCGGTGCAGTAGCCTTCAGTAAAGTTGGGAACGTTGAGGATCGCGTGCTGAAAGATGCCCACTCCATCGGTCATACGGATCACATGGTCGATGCGCTGCGCAGGCAGACTAAAAGGCCGACTGTTGAGCGTCCACGCAGCGAATGCGGCTCGTGGTTGTTCTCTCTGATCATGGCTGGCCTGGCGAAAGGTATCGAGATAGCGGTCGCCAACACACGGCCAGAGCATCGATCGGCCAACATCAAATGCTGCTTCCTGTATGGCCTTCATATTCTGCCTGTCATCAAGAAGCCCTGATACCGCTTCCGCAATCGCGGGCGCATCACGGAAAGGGACCAGGACGCCGCGGCCTTCTGCCAGCAGCTCTTTGGCATGCCAATATGGTGTTGAAACCACCACTCTTCCCGAGCCGTACACGTAGGCGAGTGAGCCTGAGGTGATCTGCGATTCGTTGAGATATGGAGTCAGGTAGACATCGGCTGCACCAATAAACTGTCGAAGCTCGTCAATGGCCACAAATCGATTGTCGAAAATAACGTGATCGGCGACGCCAAGGTCTTCAGCGAGATGCTGTAGCCCCAGACGGTATTGCTCACCATCGCGCACGAGCAGTTGAGGGTGCGTTGCACCGAGAACGACGTACACCACGCTGGGGTGTCGACGAACAATACTCGGGAGGGCTTTGATGACGAACTCGATACCCTTGCCCGGGCCGATCAGTCCAAACGTGAAGAGCACATCGCGACCCGCCAGACCGAACTGTGCCTTGTACTCACTCGAGCCGCCCAGAGGCTGATCTGGAATACCGTGAGGAATGACATCAATCGTCTCTTGGGCGGCTCCGTAGATGTCTCGGAGGATTTCAGCGCCCTTATTCGCCATGACGACGATGCGGTCGCTTAGCTTCAGGAGTTCGAGGGTCACCCGGCGCTGATCTGCGTCAGGGTGATCGAGCACGGTGTGCATCGTTGTGACCACCGGCATACGCACCTCATGAAGCAACGCCAGGACGTGTTCTCCGGATACCCCGCCATAGATGCCAAACTCATGCTGGACGCAGAGAAGATCAACATTGTTGAAGTTCAAAAAGTCCGCAGCACTCCGATAGGATGCTAACTCTCTCTCCTGGATCTCAAACCGCACAAGGTCGGGGTACTGGTAGACCTGATGCCGGTCAGTCACGGCCACCACAAGGCACTCTGAACTGGGAGCCTGTGTTGATACTGCGGAGCACAGATCGTGCGTGAAGGTCGCGATCCCGCAGAGACGAGGTGGATAGTCGCCAAGAAATGCGATGGTACTGGGATCCGAATCGGGTGGGATCTTCATCCAGGCTCATAGTCTTCCAAGAGCCATGAGAGCGATGAGCACCACGAGGACGAGCCCGAGCCCTCCGCTTGGATAGTATCCCCATCCCCGACTGTGCCCCCAGTAGGGCATCGCTGCCGCGATGAGGAGGATCAGGGCCATCAGAAAAATAAGGTTTTGCATCATGATTCCTTCCGATTCAGAGTTTTGTTGATCAAGAGAAACAGTCGGCATGCCTATTTATTGAAGGCGACGCGAACAACTCAACATCAGACGGCCAGAGCCGCCCCAGAAGGCCCCTTGCTTACCCCAGCACTTCATCCGGTCATCGCTGTTGTAGTAACCGACCACGTGTTCTTCGCTGTGCTGTTCCTTGCCGACGATCGAATCTTCTTCTTGATGCTTCATGTCAATAGTCCTTCATGTGATCAGGTTCATGGGTCAGGCAATCCATACTCTGCCGACATGCGGCCTGAAGCAGGTGCCCTGCGATAGCGGTAGCTATGTCTCTAATGGGCTTCTCGACTATCTGGCCGATGAGCCAAACGCAGAGGGCAACGGGCCGCCGGTTCCCTGGGCGAGTTGGAGCTTCTTCTCTTCATGCCGCAGTTCGTGCTCGGCGTGCTCCCAGTTCTCCTGACAGTAGCCTTCCCGGCATCCGCTCTTCTCATAGTTCGCATACGCACGCGACGCGATTTCATCGTGGCCGATGCCTCTGGGAGACGCGGGTCTCGAAGGGCTGGGGATGTTGGCTGATCGGACCGAACCGTCGCCGGACTTCGTGATGGATTCTGAGGCTTTATTTGATGTTGAACGATTCATGGTTGGGCTCTTTCTGAATGGTTGAGGCGCGGTGTTGATGATTGAATAGCATTCCTCTGTGCGAACCTTTAATGGGTCCGATCAGAGGTCTGCACGTCGTGAGCTTGATGATGGAGACCAGCACGATCCTGCGTGCGAACTGCGGATCGTGTTGAAGGATCAGGGGTTGGTCAGCCCCATGAGTCGTCCTGCTCCAAGGGTTTTAGCCCTTGCCCGCGGATCGCTCCGGGCAGCAGCATCTCGACTCGCTTCTTATTAAGGCGAACCGAGCTTCTTGTCTGGGTTTCCGATGGTTCTGGATTCACGTTCAGGATGTCCTGGATCAGTCGCATGTCACAGCTGGGCCGCTTTCCGTTAAGAAGCTCGTCGTGATCGTCTTTGCGACGCTGCCCGATTCGTTTGTCAGCCATGTACGCATCCTTTCCGAGGACAAACCCCAGCCAGCGTTATGCTTTGAAAAAAGCGGTGCCAGCAAGCCAGGATTTGATCTGAACGTATGTGAGAACCAGGCCATACAAAAGGTCTCTACGCGTTCAAACGATCAGCATTGTCCTGAAGTCGAGTGCATCAAGCCATCAGGCTCAACCCCTAGATTGATACTTAGGGATGCTCTATCGCTAATCCTGGATCATGCGGATACAATGAACGTGGTGTTTGTCTCCAAGACAACACGCGAATGGCACACCATGTCCCTTAATCCATGCGAAATCCCAGTTGATGACGACCCGCGACCGATGGCTGAGGCGGTGATTGCCTTGACACATACGCCCACTGCTGTGGTCACACAGTCAGGTGAGATCGTGGCCTCCAATGTCTTATGGACCGGGAGAAAAACATTCAGGATGGCGGCGGACGGGCCCCGAAGGCTCGAGGAGTCGCTACCCGAGTGGTTCAGTATGAAGTCGCTCACTGAGTCCATGCAGTTGGGATATCCCCCTGTCGGGCATCAGAAAGGCGTCTGGAAAACGATCTCGGCGCACAATGGCAGGCCGTATCGTCGGCAGGCTTCGATCTGCTGGTCCAGATTGCCTCTCCACGGCCAGAGTCAAACACTGACGATTATCTCGGTGTCAGACGAGCTCACGACTCATGATCTCGTCTCTTTGATCGGCTCCCAGAGAGCTCACATCGATCAGCTACTGATTCGCCAGACACTTGTTGAAGAGGCCGAGCGTCGCAGGCTGGGGCAGTCTCTTCATGATGTGGTCGCCCAGGATCTTGCCGAACTCAACTCCGAACTGATTCGTTGCAGCGCATCCGCGACATGCAAAGACCGTATGGAGAAAAAGCTCAAGCAGATCATCGCAGCGGTTCGGGACATGTCATTCGAGATCAGCCCACCGGTTCTCGAAGACCTTGGTCTGCTGCCGGCGGTACACTGGCTTAGTGAGCATGTCAGTCAGCGATACGGTGTCTGCGTGACTGCTGCCGAGGACGGCGTCGAGCCGGATCTCACGCCTGAAGCAAGAATCATCATGTTCCGTGCCTTGCGTGAGCTGGTGATCAATGCGGCGAAGTACGCATCCGAGCACGTCATCACGATCACCTGCTCATCGTCACACGATAAAAGCTCTATCGAGGTGGCTGATCGTGGACCAGGACTCCGGCGGTCCGCTAACGACAAAGTTCACTACGGGCTCCTGAGTGTCGAGCAGCAGATCCGAGGCATCGGCGGATCGTTTGAGATCTCCACCAGAAAGGGTGAAGGAACGTTGATAACCATCACCATCCCCAAGAGTACCAAGAAGAACAGATCATGACGGCTGTAGTCCTCGTTGATGATCACGCCATGATGCGGGCGGGTATCCGCTCGATCCTCGAGCACGAGGAGACCATCACCGTCGTCGGCGAAGCCAACGACGGCCGGGAGGCCATCGAGCTGACAGCGAGAGTTGTTCCTGATGTGGTGCTGATTGATGTCGGCATGCCGGGGCTTAACGGGATCGAAGCCACACGGAAGATCCTCGCCGAGGACCCGAAGGTTTCGGTCATCGCTCTCTCCATGCATTCCGATGAACGCTACCTCCACGGCATGCTCGAGGCGGGAGCGCGGGGATACCTGCTCAAGACCTGTGGAGCCAGAGAACTCATTCTGGCCATCGAGACTGTCCAGCGGGGTCAGATCTATATCACTTCCGAGCTAACGCACCTTCTGGTTGATAGACGGTATCCAAGAGCAGGCCAGGTGCAGCACGGGGGAAGCCGACTCTCTGAAGAACTGACTCCTCGCGAACGAGAAGTTCTCCAACTCATCGCTGAGGGGCAGACCAGTAAGCAGATCAGCATACGGCTCGGCACCGCGATGAAGACCATCGAATCACATCGCACCAACCTCATCCAAAAGCTGGATCTGCATTCCATCGCCGATCTGACGAAGTACGCCCTTCGAGAGGGCCTCATCCAACTCTCCGACTAAGCCTGATGCCAGACTCAGGGCATTCCCTTGAAGTACTCGTGGGTTCACCCTATAGATGCCTTGACGCTCTTGAGCCATACTTCAACAGGTGACATGAGGCGAGCCCGTAGAAGCTCGTTATATCGTATCACCGAGAGGCACGCTCCTGATGGCCACCAACAACCTGTCTCCGCTCGCTACCGCATCACGAGACCTGGTCATCCAGCTCTCTCAAGGGGCTGACCCGTCCGCGATCGAGGCCGGATGCCGAGAACTCCTGACTCAGAACACCAATGGCCTGGGATCGATCGATACACGGGTTGTTGAAGTGGCCAGTGAGATTGTCCGGGGCGTTCTGACGGGGGCTGTGATGTTGCGAACGCCCACGATCACCGCTGCAACGCGTGGTGTCTCTGAGACTGGCAAAGCCGGTAAAGACGGCGACGCGGAGCGGCTGAGTATTTCAGAACGTGCGTGCCGCGACGTGCGTGACAGCGACGACGCATCCAACTCTGATTACACAGCCGCGCTCGAGGGTGCAGCTCCCGCAGCGCATATGACTACCGAAGAACTCCGCACCTATATCGCCAAATCAGACGCTGACCCAGAAGCGTCGGGAGCGAAGTCGCTTGTCGGTGACCGCTAAAAGATCCATTTCACAACGAACCAGGAGTCAGACCATGACAACAGAGAAGAATGCAAAACACGAGAAGAGTCAGAAATCATCACCGATTAAACCAGGCACACCGATGCCACCCAAGAAGATCGTGGTCGAGGAGAAATCAGGTAAACCTGCTACCGGAATCAAGAAGTAAGCAGCCCTCGTCTCCCTGACAAGGGTCCCAGACGAGAAGAGGAGGGGACCGCCCGGTATGCGAAAGCATTACGGGCGGGTTTCAGAACGACGCTACGCCAAGCCAGGCCAGCCCTAATCGAGCCCCTGCCGTAGAGATCGTGAACCAGTTTCTGCATGTTTCCTTCTGGATGACTCACAAGGTGAGCGATCCATTGATGCGCATGCCCAAGAGTCAGGAAGACCAGAATGTGCCGTACCAAAGTCGTACTGATGACCGCCTATCTCCTCAGCCTCGCACCCGCGATGGCGTCCGCACAGACGATGCCCGATTCGCCGCGACAGGCCATCGAACTCGCCCAGCGACTCAGCCATCATCACGTCTCACTCGCAGAGGCCATCGCGTCTGCCGAAGCATCCTGTGGCGGTACCGCGATCGCTGTGCGTCTCTCACTTGACCATATCGAGACCCTGCCAGATACCGCGACGCTGCTTCCCTCAGGCCAGGTCTTCGCAGCCCCCCCGATGGCGCCAGACAAATCAAAGACCCTGGATCAGAAGGCCAAGGCCACACCCCCCGCCTTGGATGATCCCACCTCACTCTACGCGGTTGTGACATGCGTCATCGACGCCTCCAGAACCAGAGATGTGGTCATCGACCTGTCCGACGATACGGTCGTGGGCATGCATCACATGGGGATGATGTCTCGTTCACGTGGGTCAACCATGCATGGCCCAATGAATGGACGCTCAGAACAAGCCATGAGGCACCGTGCCACAGATCTCATGAACTGCCAGGCATCGAACCAGGCGGGCGAGGATCTTGGCAGCATCGACGATCTCGCCATCGATCCGGCTTCGGGCCGAGTGGTCTACGGCGTTCTCAGGCGTGGCGGGATTCTTGGTATGAACCAGTCTTCTTACGCCGTCTCGTTGGTTGGTTCCAAGTCCGGCGAGAAAGACGATCTGGTGATCGCTGCATCGGAATCTGACTTCAAGGGGCGCGAAGGCTTCGACACGGATCATTGGCCTCTTGGTGCAGACGAGGCGATTGGCTCAAAGCAGAAGACTGCTACCACGAATGTGGTCAAGCCCAAGAGCATTTCCAAGGCATCCAAGATCATTGGCTCTCAGGTGATGACGAGAGACGGCAAGAAGGCCGGAACCATCAGCGATCTGGTCATCGACGCCAAGAGCAGTCAGATAGCCTTCGTGATCATCAGTACGGACCGTGGGCAGGTCCAGTGCACGATCAAAGAGATCGAGATGACCGCCGAGAAGTTCAAGTCCACGCTCACGACCAAAGAGCTCCAAGCCAGGCCGATCCTCAACGCACGTGTGGAACCCGACTGGAATGACACCGAGCCAGACACGAAACCAACAAGGTAGTGATCTGGGTAGCGCAATAGACTCTCCACTTTGTCGGCGATTGAATCACCGATAAGCAACCAGAGTGACGAAGCGCATAGCAGGCTCTCATCAGACCGACTTCTCTAGGGAAGCCGGTCTTTGTTATTACTGGCATGAGTTGGGTTACTAGAGGACCGAGCTGCCCTTGGTCGCGTGCCCCAGCATGCTCGAGCGCGAATGCAACACGCCAGAACAGATGCGTTTTGCCAGCGGTCTCTGTCGTTTCAGGGAGCTCGCGCAGATAGTGGAGGCGCGCTGAGGCCAGGGGCGTCCCCAAGCCGAATGTGTCTAGTTTCCTGATGTATCCGAACGTATTCACTCTACAAGGCCGAGCCATCAAAAGTCAGTGCCCTCTAGCTAGCTTGACTACAGCCCAGCCTTAAGCATGTATGTGTGCATGCCAGCTCAGGACCCAACCGATCTTCCAGCAGCTAGTACTTCGCAGCTTCGCCTCCTCTGGCAGAACCGTGTCGCCTCCTCGAAGCCTCACCCACCGCGCAGCCGCACGCTGCTGCTGCGTGACCTCACCTGGCCCGATCAGCAGGCTCACCACGGCGGCTTCGACGCCGAGACCGCTCGCCTTCTAAGCCACGCCATCCGCACGGCCGAGCGTCCATCATCGCGCACCGGTGCCTCCAAGCCCCGCCCCAGAGCCCTAAAGCCCTCAAGGCTGACCCCCGGCACCTCGCTGCTGCGCATCTGGCACGGTGTCACCCACGAGGTCCACGTCGAAGCCACTAGTCGCTTCTCCTATCGGGGTAAGCCCTACCGCAGCCTCTCAGCGATCGCCCGCGAGATCACCGGTGCCCGCTGGTCCGGCCCGCGCTTCTTTGGTCTCCAAAAGCCCTGAATCGACTGGATCTTCCGGGTGATCTATGGCTTATGTGTCTCTACAAGCCATGCCCAAGCGCTGCGCCATCTACACCCGCAAGTCCCACGAGGAAGGCCTCGACCAGGCCTTCAACTCGCTCGATGCGCAGCGCGAAGCCGGTCTTGACTACATCCGCAGCCAGAAGCACGAGGGCTGGACGGTCGTTGACCGCTATTACGACGACGGCGGCTTCTCCGGGGGCAACACCGACCGACCCGCGCTCAAAAAGCTCCTTGAGGACATCGAACGCGGCCGAGTCGATGTCGTGGTGGTCTACAAGGTCGACCGCCTCTCACGTTCGCTCCACGACTTCGCCCAGATCATGCAGCGCTTCGATGAGAGGAGGGTGAGCTTCGTCTCGGTGACCCAGCAGTTCAGCACCACCACCTCGATGGGCAGGCTCACTCTTAACATGCTCCTGAGCTTCGCGCAGTTCGAACGCGAGGTCACCGGCGAACGGATCCGTGACAAGATCGCCGCGACCAAGAAGAAGGGGATGTGGGCCGGCGGTCAGCCACCTCTGGGCTACCGGGTCGAGAACAACATCCTCCAGATCGTGCCCCCGGAAGCGGAGATCGTTCGTTGCATCTTCGAGGGGTATCTCAAGCACCGCTCGCTGCTGAAACTGGCCGAGCAGCTCGATCAGCAGGGCCTTCGGACCCGCAGCTGGACCAGCTCCAAAGGTATTGCGCACGGCGGCCGTAGATTCAGCACCAACGCCCTGCACCGCACCCTCACCAATCGGACCTATCTCGGCAGGATCACCCATAAGGGCAAGGTCTGGCCGGGCCTGCAAGAGCCGATCATTGACAAGGAACTCTGGGATCGGGTGCATAAGGCGATGCATAAGCGCAGCCGCCAGGCTGCTTCAAGCTGGCGTCACACGCATCTTCTAAAGGGCAAGCTCAAGACCCGGGAGGGCGTGACCCTGACCACCGGTTCCACCGGCCGCAAGAAGCAGCGTCATACCGGAAGGGCGGTTCCCTACTACATCAGCATGACGGCGCTTAAGCAGGGCTACAAGACCTGCGCGATCAAGAGCCTCAACGCCCGGCACCTGGATGACCTGGTCCGCTCGATTGTGCTGACTCAGGTCCAGGAGGACCCACGATACGCGCGACTCGCTTCGCTCGAGCCATCGGTCCGCGACGCGATCCTCCGAGCCACCATCCAGCGTGTCACCCTAGCCGAGGATCAACTGGACGTTCATCTGGATCTCGCTGCTGGCGCAGCTGCGATCGAGGACGGCTGCGCAACAGGCGATGCTGCAGAACTACAAAAGACCCCCTTCCCAGTCTGTCTCTACCGCCCAGCCGTGGAACGGGATGGTGAGCGCCTCCACATCACGCTGGCGATCCAGATCAAGAAGCTCGACGGCAAGCGATTGATCCTGGGTCCCGATGGTCAGGACCTCTTCCAGCCGGCGCAGCCCGAGCCTCAGCCGCACCTGGTTCTGGCCTTGGGTCAGGCCTACAGCTGGAAGCAGAGGCTTGAATCGACGGGCTGCACCCTCGCGGCCCTGGCCAAAGAGCTGGGCATCACCGAAAGGCGGATCCGCGAACTGCTGCCCCTGACCCTTGTGGGCCCCGGGCTGGTCAAACGGATCCTCACTGGGAACCACGGCTCGACGATCACCCTCGATCGGCTTCTGGCAACCGCCACGCATCTTGATTGGCAACGCCAGCTGGCGTTCCTGGGCATGGACGAGCCAGTCAGCACAACCCCCTGAAGCCAACGAATCACTCGACCTTGAGCAGCCAGAGGGGCCCATCCGGACCACTCAAATCCGCAATGGAGACACTGCCCCCACAGCGGCATCATTCAGCGGCTCCAGAAAAAACGGAGACGGCTGAGAAATCCGAGATCACGCCGAAAGGGCCGGGGGATCGGCGGTGGTTCGTCTAATGTAAGTTCTTGTCAATGAAGAACTTATAGTAAGCGGACGGGGATTCCGGTTACGGCCATCGGTCTCTGATTAATGGTCATTCAGCTAGGAATCCAGGCTAAGCGATGTCCGATGTGTCCGGTCGAGAGGGGTCTGGCTGTTCGCTAAGTATCTCGTAGCACTTTCTTTATCAATGTCCGGGCTTGCCGACCCGGACATTGGGCGAGGAGGGTATGTCCCAGCCGCGTGACCGGTCGATCTGGATGTTGATCGATACTATTTGCTCAGTGGTACATGGCAGCAACTTATTCGCGTGACTCTAGCCGGACCCCCTTGAGCGACACTTCCATCAAGCAGAGTTGATCAGATCCAGAAGCGTTGCGGCCTCAGGCTCTAGCGCCGCCGGCTCGTCTTCGGGCACGAACTCCAGCATGAGGTGATGGTCACGACCGTCTTCACGCAGCAGCCGGAGGCAGGAGCGCCAGGAGTCCTGCGCCTCAGCCAGGGCACGCCGCTCGATCTTGCCATCCTTCATACGCCAGTTAAACACGTGGACATCTGTCACCGCTTCGAGCACACTTTGCAGATCAGCCACTCGTTGCTCATCGCTGAATCGGTTGGGGGGCTGCCAGCCAAGTGTCAGAGCCGGATGACCGATCTCGTCTCGCAGCCGCGTAGCCGATGCAGCGGTATCAGTCAGCGTGCTGGCGTGATACTCGACGACCACACGTACCCCTCGGGTCTCAGCCTGAAGGACAAAGTGTCTGCCATCTTCGACGATCCGAGAACGCTCCGTGTCGCTTGTCTCCGCCGACCCACGCGTACCCGCCCAGACCCGGACGGCAGGAGCTCCCAAGGCGACTGCGGTCTCGATCACCCGGTCCGCAGCACCGTCGATCAGTGCCTGCTCGCCAAGCCTGTAATAGGAACCGTAAGAACCACATACCAGACCGTTGGCTCGCGTGCGTTCTCCAACACGTTTAGCCGAGACCAGGTCTCCGTGAGGCACGTGAAGATCACCACCCCACTCGATGGCGGATAGGCCAGTATTCAGAGCAAGGTCGATGATCGCCTCAGGCGTGAGCTGGCGATAGGTGATGGACACGAGCCCCGGTATCAGCATGACGACTACCTCACCCTTTGACTCAAACAGATCACAAACGGTCCTATCATGATTCTGCGGAGCACATAATGCTTGATCAGGATTCTCGCGATCATCTCGTGGTCGCTTCGGTGCAGATGGCAGGGCTATCGATCAGGTTCTGAAAGCAGCGCGTGGCTCAAACAATCATGGACCCCGGGGCCCGGTCTGGGCGCGGGCCGAGGGGCCAAGGGTCTCGATCCGGATCATGATCCTCAGAGGCTCGTCCGATTGCAGGTTCAGGGCAAGCTTTCGGATCGCACGATCAGGGTCGGCTGGGCCATACTCAGGGGCGACGCCTTGAGGCGCAAAACTACTCCCCAGCGCGTTGTTGAGGAGGCTGCCGCCATGGTTGGGGTTCTGTCCTGCGGGGTCGGGTGAGGTAGGCAGTGGCCTGGCTGCCATGATCTGCCAGCCAGCCTCGGCAGGTTCAGTGAGGATAACCCGGATCGTTTGGCCCTCCTGCGTAAGGGTCGCGACACGCCGATCGGCCGAGAGATCGATGCGGGCGCGCGTGTGTGCGAACCACCACAGATCGATTGGCTCTCCAGCGTCGATCGCGTCGGTGATCGTGGCGGCATCTTGAGTGAGCGTGAAGGTCCGAGATACCGGGACGCCATAGACCTGCGACAGATCAACTGAGATGCTCTGATCTTCGACCACCATTGGAGCATCAGCGCTCAGGTCCTGGTCTGGCCTCTCGGTTGGGTTGATCACGAGGGTGTTGTGCCCCTCGGCGCGATTGCGATAGTAGTGCCACCGCCGACCATCACGGCTCTGATCGAAGTATCCGGGCAGGTTGTAGTCGTCACGACCCGGATCGATAAACCAGCGGATTCCTCGTGTCTCCAGGACGAAGGAGCCCAGGTCGAGCTGTCCGTGCGCCGATGGGAGCGTGCCCCCTTTGACAGCCAGAAAGCTGGCCATCGGGTCACCCCAGGCCGTGCGTATCATGGCCACGCCGACTTTCTCGTAGTACTTGCTGCGGGGAAGTGGTGTGGTTGATTCTTCGAGTAGCTGCGGGTCGTACCAGATCAGTTCGAGCAGCCTGCCCCGGTCACGTTCCACAGCAAATCGCGCGTAAGCGGGCTGAGAATACCTCCTGGCGAGGTACATCAGCGCCGGCGAGGCGAAGCGAGATTCGATGGCGTCGGCGAAGTTAAAGACGAACCCAGTCGGTCCGGTCATCTGCAGCGGGAAACTTCCGGTGAGGTCGAAGCCTTCGATCTCAGCAAGCCCGAACGCGTGTCCAAGCGCCGATTCAAGCCCGGCGATCGCCAGCACGTTGTAGGTCGTGCCATACGACCAGTATCCCGGGCCTTCCTCGTACCCGCCGTCCGGCGCGTAACGCGCCATCGACTTCGGCAGTGATCCAATACACAATTCAATGATCCGTGCACTCAGGTCGGGCTCTTCATCGGCGACGGCCAGGGCGGCCAGGATCAACCCGCCGCCGCAGACCTGATTCCAGTTATTGCTGGTGGTCGTCCACCATGCCTCGTCTTCGTAGGCAGACAGAGCGGGTTGGAGAGCATGGCGGACAATGGCCTGACGGATCACGGCTCGCTGATCTTCAGTCCAGGTGTCGTAGAGCCAGTCATAAGCAAGTGCGAAGCCAACGGCCATCTCAGCGACATCAAGAAAGTGCGCCGGGTTCCAGTCCGGGAAGCCCGCCGCGGCTTCGAGGTCCGCCCAGATACGATCGATGTACCGTTTATCAGGGTTGAGGGTGTGCAGCAGGCCAAGAATCTGCACCCGTGTCATGACCGCGCGGCTCTCATATAGCAGGCGAACACCATCGCGAAGCTGATGTTTTGCGACGGGTTGAGCGAGAAGATCGGGCGCACGAAGACGCAGTCGCTGGTGCCAGTCGCCAGCCACCTGATCGGTCTGGACGAGCGCACGAAGACGCTCGAAATCACTCATATTCACCAGCAGCCGAGGATGAGGTCGCACCTGCTCCGCGATCGAGTCGATGCGGAACGGTCCCGCAGGCAATCGACTCGCGTCGGTCAGATTCGCGCTGTCGGGGTTGTTGGCCCAGGCGTAACGGGCGGCTTTTGCCTGGACCCCGGTGGGGGGCGTGAGTCGGATTCGGTTGGGTGATTCGATCGTGGCTTCGGCCCAGTGCCAGGCACTGTGGCTGTCCTGAACAGCGAAGTGCCGTGGCGGCTCCCCGTCGATCGTGGTGAGGTCGCCGGTGCTCTCGAAGGTCAGAATCACACGCCCGCGATCGTGTCGGAGCGTCTGGACCCTCGGGCCTTGAGAAGCAATCGGTTGTCGATAGACGGTCGCGAGCGCCCATTGTGCAAGGCGTAGGGCAACGGGCTGCTTGTTGGGTGGGTGCCCGTTGTCCGAGTCGCCAAGGTCGATGGTCACGGCGAGACCGGCGTCGTGAAGATCACGGGCGGCCAGACGCTGGGCTTCGCGAAGACTGGCCCACGCTGAATCCACAGGCTGATCGTTCGGCTGCCGATAGTTGGGCAGTTGAACGATGCCAAAGGACAGCCGAGGATCGTCCCAGGCCTCTCGCCAGCTGGTGATCAGCGTCTTGAGCATCAGCTCATAGTCATCTGCCCGTGCGACATCCGATTCGCCCTGGTACCAGATGACGCCACGCAGAGAAAATGGGATCAGCGGGTGAATCATGGCGTTGTACAGGCTCGACGCCTGGGACTGCGGTCGAAGCGCCACCGGTGGGGCTGGTTTTCTGGAGGGGGCCTTACCTTCCGCGATTGCTCTGTCACGCTCGGCTTGCCACGAGGCGATCCGGCGGGCATGCTCCGCCTCGAGCCGCGGACGATCGGCCTCCCGGCGGGCGTCACGATCGAGAATATGGCTCAGCGCACGATCCGCCTGGATGGCCTCGATCGGCGTCCAGGCATCGGCGGTTGTCGCTCCCCATGCCGAACTGATCAGCCCGATCGGTACGTCCATTTGCTGGTGCAACTCAAGCCCATAGAAGTAGCCGACAGCGCCGAATCGTTCGGCACTCTCGGGACTGCTTGCCAACCACGAGCCCTGCAGGTCCTCGCCACGCTCGACGACATGATTAGCAACGAGAAACAGTCGGAGGTTGGGGTACGCGTCGGCCTTCTCTATAGCCCGCGGCCCTCGCTCCGCATTGCGCAGACCAAACTGCATGTTGGACTGACCAGTACACAGCCAGACCTCACCGACCAGCACATCCCGGAGTACCGCGCTGTCGGGTCCAGCCTCGATGGACAGCGACCGTCCGTGAGCGCTTCCCATCATCGGTTCGAGCGTGACACGCCAGTCACCCGTCTCGCTAGCGATGACGGTATGAATCTGGTCGGCGAATCGAACCGTGATCGGAGTACCCGGTAGGGTGCGACCCCAGATAGGCACCGGTTTGTGCCGTTGAAGCACCATGTGATCATCGAGAATGGCCGGTAGTTGCAACGCAGCACAGACCATGGCAGGCCAGAACAAGGTGAGCAGGGCGGCAAGAAAGGTGGCGGAGAGTTTCACGGTGATGACCCTGAGAGGTGATGGTGAGACTACTTCACATAATCCCAGCGATTTCCCGCGGCGGCAATGCGCAAAAACGCCCTTGTCTTGCGAGATCACGAATCAGGCGTAAACCGTTAATCATGTTGCGGGATAAGCTCTTGATCGAAGGGCGAGAGAGTCTATTCTGAACCGTTCAACTCGATTCTGGCTCGGTGGTCCCATGAGGCGGATCGAACCATGTGGCACGCCTTTGACATTCTCGCAGATCATCTGCACGTCCCCGAATCGCTGCGACAGACCGCGGTCCCTGAGACGGCAAGGCTGGTCTATGGCGAACGCATCGTACGCTGGTTCTCGGATAAATCGGCAGACGGTCCCTGGCCGGCAGATGTTGACCTGCGACCCGGAATGGTCCTCTCGCGCACGGTCGGCAAGGATGATCTTCGCCTCCGCATCGAGCAGAGCTGGCCCCAGACCGTGCCCTGTGTGCTTGAACTCGACCTGGTCTGCGAGGCTCAGGGGCTGCACACGGTCAGGTCATGGAACGCCCGTGAAGTGATCGGTTCCGAGGATCAACCGTCCCCCCTCGTAGCCACAACCGAGCGCGGAACCTGGGAGCAGGGTGTCCTCAGCCGCCGTCACGTCGGCGGGCGCAACGAGATAGCCCACCAGCGGCGTGTCGGGGGCTTGCTGTCAATCTATGGCTTCATGGGGCGATTCCCACTCGACGCATGGCCGATGAACTCGCAACAGGCCGATGAATACGAATTGCTGTACGAGCGCATGCTGGAACTGGGCCCGGTCCGCCTGCGTCAATTGCCGCAAGGCCCGGTCTATGATCGTCCCGCAGCCGAGGGTCTCAAGGGCTACGAGTTGCGGCCCGAGCGAGGCTTCCCTCTCGAGTTCTGGGTCAATGGCCGCGGAACCGTGATCTACCTCGTTGAGGCGGCAACCAGAGCCTGGATGCTCGAGTCAGTGGAGGCGCTGTGATGAATCAGCCACGAATTACAAGGCGGCGGTTCGTGCAGGGATGTGCAGCTGGCGCGCTAGGCGGGATGGTCGCACCCATCGCATGGGGTCAGGCTCCGGCGGCGGGGCGAGCCCGACGGCCGAACATCCTGACAATCAGCACGGACCAGTGGCACGCCGGAGCCTTCGGACACCTCGGCAACCCTTGGGTCCGCACTCCCCATTCGGACCGCATCGCCGACCGATCTGTGCGCTTTGATCAGGCCTACTGCGCGGACCCCGTCTGTGCTCCCTCCCGCACCTCATGGCTGACCGGACGCATGCCGGTGGAGCACGGCGTGATCGGCAACGGCGTCGCAATAGACCCCGGGATGATCGACAGCGGGCAGTGGTTCGGTAACCACGGCTACGAGACCGCTCACTTCGGCAAGTGGCACACTCGCGGACGCAACCCGGCCCGATCACACGACATCTATCACGGCATGCACCCCGCTGGCCAGTACGCCGATACCAGCGTCGCGCAGATGGCACGGTCCTACCTCCTCGGGCGGCCTAAGACCAAGCCCTTCTTCGCCCACGTCGCGCTCATGAATCCCCACGACATCTGTCAGGTCTCATGTTTTCACACCGCCGCAGGTGATCTCCCCATCGATCCGGAGCAGCTTCCACCCCTGCCGGATAACTTCAGCAACCGTCCCGACGAACCGTCAACGCTTGCACGCCGAGTACGACAGTCTTTCCGAAGGGCGCAACAACGCAGCTGGGATGAACTGGACTGGCGTCTCTACATCTGGATGTACTACCGCTACTGCGAACAGGTGGACCTGGCCGTTGGCATGATCCTCGATGCACTCGACGCCTCGGGAGAAGCAGAGAACACCCTGCTGGTTTACACCTCCGATCATGGGGAGGGGCTCTCGCATCACGGCCTATATACCAAAGCGTTCCTGTATGAATCCGCGGCCAGGGTCCCGTTCTATATCAGCTTCCCGGGGCGTCTGGACACCGGCGCGGCCAACACATCCATCCCGGTCTCGGGGATTGACCTGATGCCGACATTCTGTGCTGCGGCGGGGGTCCCGACCCCGACGGACCTGCCGGGTGAGGACGTGCTCGGGCAGTGGCGCGAAGGCACAAGCCGGCGCGAACACCTGGTGATCTCCGGGTCCTTCGGCGGCCATATGGTGCGTGACGATCGATACAAACTCATCCGCTACGACAACGATGAGACCGTGCAGTTGTTCGATCTTGAGAAAGATCCGGGAGAGACGAGAAACCTCGCGGGCGAACAACCCAGCCGTGTGGCCTCGCTCTGGACCGGCGCGGAGGCTTTTCACCAGCGGCTCAAGCCGAGACAACCCTAAGGTCACCGTTCAACGGCCGTTGGCCATTTTTCGCCAGGCCGCTGGCGCCATGCCAACCCTCCGGGAGAAGAAACTGCTGAAATAATGAACCGTGGAGAAACCCATCTCCTCCGCGATACGCTTTAGTGGTTGATCCCCCTGTGTCAGGCTGAGTTTGATGGCCTCGATCCGCAGCCGGTGGTACTCCTCGAGGACTGAGCGATGCAGAACTTCACGGAATAGTTTTTCCAACGAGCGACGCGATACACTCGCGGCTTCAGCAATCTCATCGACAGAAACCGGGTGCTGCAGATGCGCGTGCATGAAGGCGATCGCACGCGAGATGTCGGGGTGCGTGCGAGGATACGTGTCGGTGCTGCGTCGGGCGATCAGGTCCTGAGGCGGGACGACGACTGGGGCTTCGGGGGCGGCCTCGCCCCGGAGCAGGCTGTCCAGGAGCCGGCCCGCTTGGTAACCAATCTGCTGACTGCCGTGGTCGATGCTCGAGAGAGGGGGGTCCGAGAGATTGCAGGTCAACTCATCATTATCCACCGCGAGCACAGCCAGCTCCTCTGGGATACGAAGACCAATCGATCGCGCTTCCTCAAGCACCATGACCGCGTGAAGGTCATCACAGACGAACAGGGCGGTCGGGGTGATACGCGCCTGCAGCCATTGCCGTAGGCGCCGCCGCGCCGTCGCGCTGGGACGACCTGTCGAACCGCTGATACCGGTGATGTGCTGGACACAGGTCGCACCGGCCTCACGCAGCCGCTCGGCATACCCCCCGAAGCGTCGGGACACGTAGTAACGCCCATCCAGCCCCGCATAGGCGAAGTGCTCAAAGCCACGGTCCATGAAGAACTCGGCCGCCATGCGCCCGACGGCATGGTGGTCAACGGTCACAACCGGAAGACCAGGGCCCTCAAGGTTGCCAGCGATGCTCACCACCGGGATGCCAAGCCGCATGACCTCGTCACGCATCGCCTGCGTTGTGACCGGCATGATGAGGCCGTCCGCATCGATATGCCGAATGCTCTGCGGGTTCTCATCAGCGACGGAGAGCTCCACCCGCCAAGGCTGTCCGTTGGCGACGTAGCGGGCCAGACCAATCGCTTCGGAGCGGCCATACGCGCTGGCAAGGTCCAGACGCACCGCAACCCGGGGGCGGGTTCGATCACGTCGGAGGCGGGGGCGGGCGGGTGGAGACATAGCGCTTCGTGATAATGCAAATATAATACGGAAACGCGCATACCGCCAGTGCGATGGATGCGCATACTGATATCTGAATCACAGCTTGTCTTGGATGTTCGTCTCACCCCGGTTCACTGGCGCGTCATGATCCGACCCACACCCTCCCTACTACGCCCCTCCACGCCGAATCCAGGCCTGCACTACGCTTACCCCCTGCAGCCCGCCGATCCCCTCCGGCTCGACGCCGACGTCGTAATCTACGGTGCAACACCCTCGGGAATCGCCGCCGCGATCCAGGTCTCACGCATGGGCCGATCGGTGCTCCTGCTGGCCTTCGGCCGACGCATCGGGGGAATGACCACCTCCGGTCTGGGCGCAACAGACGTCGGGCATCAAGGCGCGATCGGCGGGATCTCGCGAGAGTTCTACGAGCGGGTCGGGCTGCACTACGGCCAGTCCGTCTCCTGGCGATTCGAACCCTCCGTCGCCGAACGAGTTCTCAGCGAGATGCTCGACGACGCAGGGGTCCGTGTGCTTTTCGAACAAAGACTCATACGCGTCCAGTCAGAGGCAAAACGCCTGGTCGCACTCGAAACCGAGGGAGGGCACCGTGTGACCGGTCGCGTCTTCATCGACGCAGGCTACGAGGGCGACCTGATGGCTGCCGCGGGCGTGCCCTACACCGTCGGTCGTGAGCCCAACAGCCGCTACCGCGAGACGCTCAACGGCGTGCACTTTGGTCATCCCGGGCACAACTTCAAAGCATGGGTGGACCCCTATCGCACGCCCAGAGACCCGGATTCAGGGCTGCTCCCGGGTGTGACTGCCGAGGTGCCCGGAGTCAACGGCGATGGCGATGAGGCGATTCAGGCCTACAACTTCCGTGTCTGTCTCACGAATCAACCGTCGAATCAACGGCCGTTCCCCAGACCCAGAGGCTACGATCCTGCTCGCCACGAGTTGCTCCTGCGCTACATCGAGGCGGGTGTCTGGGACGCGCTATACCTCACCTTACCCGTGCCGCATCACAAAACAGATACCAACAACTTTGGTGCGGTCTCGTCAGACCACATTGGTGCGAATCACCGCTGGCCCGATGGGTCTTACGCCGAGCGCGAGCGAATCTTCCAGGAGCACGTGGCCTACAACCAGGGCCTTTACTATTTCCTGGCAAATGACCCCAGAGTGCCGGCGTCGATCCGCGACGAGCTGGCCGCCTGGGGGCTGCCCCTGGACGAGTTCGAGGAGACAGGCGGCTGGCCACACGAACTCTACATCCGCGAATCCAGACGCATGCTCGCTGACGTCGTGATGACCGAGCATCACTGCAGGAAGTTCGACCGATCCGAGGACTCGATCGGCCTGGCCGCCTACACCATGGACTCGCACAACTGCCGGCGACTGGTCATCGATGGGCGCGTCTACAACGAGGGCAACGTCGAGGTCCCCCCCAGCAGCCCATACGAAATCAGCTATCGGGCGATCGTCCCGCCCCGCGGACACTGCGCCAATCTCCTTGTCCCGTGGTGTCTCTCGGCAAGCCACATCGCCTTCGGCTCAATCAGGATGGAACCGGTCGGCATGGTGCTCGGTCAGTCGGCTGGCGCAGCCGCCTGCCTGTCAATAGAACTCGGCGTCGATATTCAGGCTGTCCCGTATGACGAGCTCGCCGATTGTCTGACCTCAAATCATCAGGTGCTGACGTGGAGCCAAGAGCCGGTCAGCACGGGGATCAATCAGTGGGTGGAACAACCCGCCGATCGCACTTCGGTCATGACCGACAACCACAGCGATCACAGCGCCGCAGCAACCAGATAGGCCCCATCGCTCTTCAGGACCAACAGCCATGACTCATCATTACACCACAACACCAAGACGTGCCCGGCGGGTCCCGGGCTTCACACTGATCGAGCTGCTCGTGGTCATATCGATCATCTCGCTGCTCATCGGTATCCTCCTGCCGGCACTCGGAGCGGCTCGAGCCTCGGCCCGAACCATGGCTTGCCTAAGCAACCTCCGCCAGACCGGGCTGGCCTTCAGCATCTACGCGACAGACCACAACGACCTGTTCCCCTCAAGATCGGACCTCTGGTACCGCGCGAACGTGCTTGGACAGTACATCCAGGGCGGGGACACCACGACACCCGGCAACATCGGCGGATCGACCTACGCCTGCCCGAGCGACGAGGATGGCGCACGTTCCTACAGCATGAACATCTACGCGACCAGCGGAGACGCAGGAGCCTTCATCAACTCGGCTTTTGGCGAACAGTTCAACGCCGCGGTCATCAACGCCAGCCAGATGATTATCATGTCCGAGAGCTGGTCCTACTTCCAGTCTGATGGGCAGTACTTCGCCTACGCCTTCCTGGCCGAACGAGGTTTCACCCCCTATCAGAACTTCGTCGATCGCCCGGTCCGTGGCTCCTCACAGTTCGGCAAGGTCTACGACCCGCTCCGCGAGAGCCAGTTGGATTTCTCCCGCCACCGCTCAACAGGTGAACCCCACGAGGCACGCGGGAGTGTCAACATCGTCTTTGTCGACGGTCATGCCGCTTCCCACACAGACGAGCAGATGGTCGACCGCGCCGCCGAAAAAAGCACCTACGCCCTTCTCTGGTCACCCAAAGACCGCGACGTGGAGAGCAACTGATGTCGATGGCCCCCGCACCTCACGCCGAATGTTTCTCACTCACTTCCTGGCTGATGATCACACTCATGATGCTGGCCCCGCATGCACCCGGCCAGGCCCTGGCGCAGCAAGCCGCTACGGGCCCGGGGCCCATCAAAGTCGAGGTCGTCGAGCGCTACGGTCGCTTCATGCTCCTGCGCGACGGCAAGCCTTTCGAGATGCGTGCGGTTTCCGGTTTTGATGAGCTGGACACTGCGGCCGCCGCCGGCGTCAACACCCTCCGAACGTGGTCGACCAAACACCTGGACAACGGCAGAATCCTCGACGAGGCACACGCCCGCGGGATGGGAGTCATGGTCGGGCTCTGGCTCGGTCACAAGCGTGACGGCTTCGACTACAGCGACCCCGAGATGGTCAAAGAACAGTATGACCGCGTCACCGCCGAAATCCTCAAATACAAAGACCACCCCGCGGTGCTGATCTGGGGCATTGGCAATGAGGCCGAGGCCCGTGGCGGACAGCCCTACGAGGCTATCCAGCAGATCGCGGAGTTCGTCAAAGAAGTCGATCCCTACCATCCGACAGCCACAGTGCTAGCCGGCTCGCACGTGGACCGCATCACCGCAGTGCGCACACGGGCACCGTCTATCGACATCCTCGGCATCAACACCTACAGCCACTACGCCAACGTGGCGGAGAACGTCCGCAAAGCCGGCTGGACCGGGCCCTACATCGTCACCGAGATCGGCAACAACGGGACCTGGGAGGGCCCCCGTACCACCTGGGATGTCCCCATCGAGCCGCCGAGCGGGATCAAGGCGCAGCTCTACCGCGAACGTTACCTGGACTTGATGGCCAACCGCCGACAATGCCTCGCCGCTTTTCCCTTCAAGTGGGGGTACGTCCCGAAGGGCACCTCTACTTGGTTTAGCCTCTTCCACGCTAACGGCGAGCCTAACGCCGTGGTCGATCAGATGATCCAGATCTGGACAGGCCGCTGGCCGCAGGATCGCTCACCCTGGGTCACCGAACTCAACATCGAGGGCCAGCCCTACGACAGTAGCATCACACTTAAGCCCGGCACGGTGGTCACCGCAGAGGTCCGTTACACCCACGCTGACCCGCACACACTCGATAGCCGATGGCAGGTCAAGCCGGAGGCCACCATCGCCAGCGGGCAGGGCAGCCAGGCGATCAACGTGACCGCCGTCGATACCCCCATCGAAGTCATTGACCCCTACACCATCCGCTTCACCGTTCCATCCGAGCCGGGCCCCTACCGACTGTATTTCTACGGCTACACCCCCACGGACCGTCTCGGGTCGGCCAACGCGCCGTTCCTCGTCGCGTCCGGACCCTGAGCAGGGGAGAGCATGCTCTTACAGGACACGCCCCGCCGTCGTCGAGTTGCACTTGTGCTCAACAAGGACCAGCACCGCTGGCGACGCGTGCTCCGCGGGCTCCTGGGTCTCCACGAAGCACGGGATGAATGGGAACTCCACAGCGTCCCCGGCCTCACTGATCTCCACCTCGACCTGTTGCGCCGCTGGAAACCCGATGGCATCATCGCAGACGTGCCCGACCAGCAGGCCGCAGAAAAAATCATGCAACTGGACATCCCCACGGTCCATCTGGCTGACCGCACCCAAGTCCACGGGCTCACCAGTGTCGGCGTTGATCACCACAAAGTTGGTCAGATGGCAGGCCGCCATTTCGCGGAACTGGGGCTCCGGCATTTCGCTTATTTTGGCGATCTTGACTGGGCATCCAGCCGCGCACACCTCCAGGGATTCCATCAGACGCTGACGGACATAGGCCTCGATGCACGAGTCATTGAGCCCCCCAGATTCCCGACCCTCGACATGTCCGAGGGCTGGACCTCGGCCGATGACAGGATCGCGTCTTGGCTCGAATGCATCCCCCGCCCATTCGGCCTCCTGCTCGGAGATGACCGGTGGGGACTGTGGGTTGCTCAGGTCATCCGTCGCGCCCGCATGACGATCCCTTACGACGTCGCGATGCTCGGCATCCAGGACGACGAACTCCACTGCGAGATGACAACCCCTCCGCTCTCCAGCATCCGCCTGCCACTCGCGCAGATCGGGCTCGACGCCGGGCGACTCCTGCTCGAGATCATCGACGGCCGGGCCGATCCCGCCTCACAGATCAGATTGCCCCCGGTGAGCATTACCTTGCGGGCCTCCACCAGCTTGCTCGCGGTCGAAGACCCCGACCTGGCTCAAGCCCTCCGATTCATCGCCGACTCGGCCCACCTGCCGATCCAGGTCGAAGACATCCTCACAGCAGTCCCGGTCTCTCGCCGACAACTCGAACGCAAGTTCCGTGAACTACTGGGCAGAACACCCCTGCAGGAAATCCGTCGCCAGAGACTCCTGCGCGTCCGTGACCTACTGGCGACAACCGACGACTCGCTCCAGCAGATCGCCGAGCGCACCGGATTCGGCAGCATGTACAGCCTCTGCCGTGTCTTCCGCAGAGAAGCAAACGAAACACCTATGACCTTCCGACAGCGATACCGCAGAAGTTGAACTTCACCCCTTGACCGCCCCAAGCTGGATCCCCTTGACCAGATAACGCTGAAGCACAACAAACAGAACCAGCATCGGCAGCACCGACAGCGCCATCGCCGCCATCAGCACATTCGTCTGCTGACCCTGAGAGGAATCGAAAAACAGCAGACCCACGGGCAGCGTGTACCGATGTGTGCTCTTGAGCATAACCAAGGGCCAGAAGAAGCTGTGGAAGCTCGCGATGAACGTGAAGATCGTCAGCGTGATCACCCCGGGGCGGCTCAGCGGCAGGATGATGTCCCAGAACAGACGCCACCGTGAGGCACCGTCAATCATCGCCGCCTCATCCAGCGAAGACGGGATCGTCAGCATGAACTGACGAAGCAAAAACGTCCCGAACGCGCTGAAGGACGCCGGGATGATCAGCCCCATATAAGTATCCACCAGACCAAGACTGATCATGATCTGGTAGTTGGGGATCATCATCACTAGCCCCGGCAGCATCATTGTGCCCAGGTACAGAAAGAACACCGTGTCCCGACCACGCCAACGCAGACGTGAGAAACTAAAAGCCGCCAGCGCGCTGGTGAATACCTGAAGAAACGTGACCCAACTCGCCACCAGGATGCTGTTCCAGTACCAGCGACCAAAAAGAATCCCCTGAAGCTCCGTCCCCTCGGCCGATTCCAGACCAAGCAGCACCGCGTAGTTATCCCAACGCAACTCCGAGGGCAGCCAGCTCTCCAGCCCCACTTCCTCCAGAGGCTTGAGGCTGGTCAGAATCATCCACACGAACGGAAGGATCATGGTCATGCTCAGCAGCGTGAGCACCAGGTGAACACCAACCTTCGATAACCCCGCCGAACGTCGGGCACCGGAAGCAGCAGCAGGACGGTCTCGTGGCGGCAGATCAGTCATTGACAAACCGGTTCCCGAACGTCCAGTTCATCATCGTCAGCACAAAGACCATGGCGAACAGCGTCCATGTCACCGAGGCCGCGTAACCGAGACGACCGGTCTCGAACCCCTCGATGTAGATGTAATAACTCAGCGTCGTCGTCGCCCCCGCAGGTCCGCCCTCCGTCATCGTCCGCGCCATCTCAAAGCCACCCTGCAGCCCCGCAATCACGCTCATGATCACAATGAAAAACGTGATCGGTGCGAGCTGCGGCCAGGTCACATGCCAGAACCGGTCCCAGTGGCCGGCACCATCAATCGAAGCCGCCTCGTACAACTCGCCCGGCACGTTGCTCAGACCAGCGAGGTACAGCAGCATATTGTTGGACCCGATGGCCGCCCACAGCATCATGATCATCAGCGCCGGCTTGGCCCACCGCGTGTCACTGAGCCAGTTCGGAGGCTCAAGCCCGCCCGACGCCATCTCCGGCAACCCCCAGAACACCCGGCTAAGACCCAGCAAGGCCAAACCGCCCACCATCCACACCACACCAGCCAGAACTGTCCCCCCTACACCCTCATCTCGGCGGCATGTCTGCCCCGTGGCAACAACGCTGATCACAGCCCACAGCACGACAGTCACCGCCACCACCAACAACGCCACCGCCCGCCACTCGCCAGCGCCCCAACCGCCAACCCAGCACGGCAGCGTCAACGCCGCCACGGCCACCAGCACCGGCAGCCCCCCCGACTCACCCTCCCGATGCCAGCCAAGCAGCCATCGCGTGCCCACGACCGTCAGGAACACCAGCAAGCCCAGCAGCAGCAGACTCATGGCCTGTGGCACCCCGGCAGGCACCGCCAGCACCGAGTCTTCCACGCCCTCAAGCACCGGCCGCAACACCGCATTGATCGGCCCGGTCTCCGGACTGTAGAGCTTCTTCCAGAGAATGTAAGTCGCCACACCCGCCGTGAAATGCGGCAGATAAAACAACGTCCGGTAGACCGTTGAGCCTCCCGCTGCCCCCCCAACCAGCACAAGACCCGCCAGTGATGCCAGCAGCAGCGTCATCGCCGTCACCCCCGCACCCAGCATCGCCAGAACAAGCAGCGACAGCACCAGCACGGCAAGCGACACCCGCCGCATCCAGGCGATCCAGGCCGGATGGCCCAGGTCCTGACTCAGCAGCAACGCGGCACCAAGTGAACCCGCGATCCCGAACGGAATCGCCATCATCAGGAACAGCGTGTTGCCCAGATATCGCCAGAAATCAGGGTCGCCGGCCATCCGCACAAAGTTGTCAAAGCCGATAAACCGCAACGGCTCCTGCTTGAACATGTTGTGCAGCCGAAGATCCCAGTTCGAGAAGGCCAGAATCAGTGACAGGATCAGCGGCAGGAACGTGAAGCACAGAAAACCAACGATATTCGGCAGCAGAAAGCCAACCCCCACAACAACATCCCACCATCCCTGGCGACTCGGACTCCGTCTCATTATCCGCCCCCGCTCTGATCAGCCGCTACCGTCTCGTAGCCCGCGCGATACGCCTTATGGAACGGATTCGTGATCCAGTCATCAGGCACCGGATCGCCCGCAGCCTTGGACGCGTCGATCTCCGACTGACGCTCGATCAGAGACCCGTACCGCTCCCGCAAGGCCTCGCTCTGCTCGATCGAACGCTCGATCTCCTCATTGATCGCTTCCGCAGCACGTCGGGCAGCTTCCTCAGCCGGGAGAATCTGTGGGTCACTCAACACCTGCTCACGCGCGATATTCATCAGACGCATCACCGTGATCCGTGACACAAAAGGACTCTCGTCGTTGCCGATCGCACGATATCGCGCGCTGTGGCTCCACGCCTCATGCGTGCCCCACTCATTCGGGTACGCCGACGGCCGGCGGTACGCCTCGGTATCCGTAAAAGAAGGATTGGGCGGCAACGCGTCCGCATCATCAACGATGCGCTGGTTGTACGATTCACTGGCCAGAAAAGCCAGAAAAAGAGCCGCTAGGTCCTTGTGCCGACTGCCTCGATAGATCGCCGCCGAACGAGTGCCGATCAGATCATTGCTGAAGCCGCCCGGAAAAACCGGCATGTAGCTGAGACTCAGGTCCATCGGCTGCTCATACAGGCGAAGCCGGATCAGCGACCACCGCCCGTTGTAGATCATCCCGTAACGACCCGCGTAAAACATCGACACCGAAGCACCGCTGAAACCTGATTCCGCCGCCATCGAGGCCTCCTCCGCAGCGGAGGGCATGAGGTCCAGATCGTAGACCCAGCGGCGCAGACGTAACAGTTCCTCGGCATATCGAGGATCGTCCAGCGTGCAACGCGTCATGGTCTCGTTGAAGATCGACAGCCCCCGCGACCGGATCATCTGCAACAGCATCGCGTAGGCGCGGTAGCCCGTCGGCGTGTCCACGAAGTACACCGTCTGTCGCTCGCCCGGAGCGTTCGCCGCGCTGATAAAAGCAGTCCCGATCCGCTCGAAATCCGCGTACGTCCACGCCCTGGATGGGGTCTCGACGCCAAGACGCTCAAACAACCCACGATTGACCCAGAAACCCAGCAGCGACACATTGCACGGAAAACCGTACTGACGCCCGTCACGCACCAGCGCGCTGCGCAACGCCGGATACGTCGCCTCAGGGCTGAACCCCATCACGCGGGCACGATCCGTGACGTCTTCCAGAACACCCAGCGGCTCCATCTCCCCGATCGAGCAGTCCATGATGTCCGCAGCAACACCCGCCACACTCTGGATGATCTTCTTCGAGTTGTTGCCCGTGCTGATGGCGTCCAGCCGCAGTTCCACCACCGGCCGACCACGATCATCAACGTGACCCTGATCAATCAGCCACTCGTGGAATAACGCCACCTGAGCGACACGGGCCGGACTCATGTCCGTCGCCCAGTAGATGACCGGAACCTCACGCTGCTGCTCCGGCTCAGTCATCAGCGTGACGCCCCCAGCGAGGCTCAGGACCGAGAGGATGATCACAAAAAGGTATTTCATGTGACCGGGGCGTCTTCCGTGAGCGGCTGATCGGTCCAGACCCCGAACCACGGGCTGTCGTCATCATCGACCCTGAGCCACGCCGTGTCCTGCCAGGCCATCGAGCCCTCCGACGCCCGGCTGCTCTGCCACAGCCGCGCACTCACATCGGACGACCCGGTCAAGCGGATCGAGCCCGTCTCGCTCTCCTCCGGCTCCCCGGCAGCAGCAACCTGCCCCTGCCCGAACGAGCCCGCCAGCAGACTCAGATCGATCAGATCCACCACACCGTCATGGTTGCTGTCACCCTGCATCCACGACCCCGACGTGCCAAAAGAGTTGGCCAGCCGCGAGAGATCGATCAGATCAACCACGCCATCCAGATTCGTGTCGCCGTCGTAGGTCGGGCGGATGAGCACAGAATCCGGATTCGTGTCGATTCCCAGGAACACTCCGCCACCCGGCCCCAGCACATCCGAAGCTGTCGCGTACCCCACATTCGCCGCAACATCACCAGGCAAAAGCTGGCCGTTGGCGATCACCGTGCGAAGCGACCCAGCGGTATCCACCGAAGGCTGATTCAGAACCAGCCCGTACCCGTTCAGATCAAGCACGCCCGCTGAGCCCAATATCAGGTCACCCACCTCCATCGCAAGCACCGGACGAACCACCAGCCGGAAAGCCCCATCAAGATCGAGCCTGATCCCGTCAATCCCCGAAAGATCAAGCCTGTCCTCACCACCCGGATTGACGATCTGAATCCGTTCGACGCCCGCGCCAGGCACCTCCATCACAACGCCATCACGCGTCACAACGACGCTCTCAACGCCCGCTGTCACCGTGATCACGTTGTCCAGTTCGGTTGCCGCGATCCAGACCGTGTTCCCGACCCGGCCCGCAAAACCCTCGCCGCGTGTCTCGTACAGCACCGAGCCGATCCCGCGCGCAGCCTCCACCATCGCGTCATAAGGCGTATCGGTAATCGTCACAAAGCCAAGATTACTGTTGTTGTTAGAGTTGTTTAGCCGCCCGCTCGTGGGGAAGTCCCAGTACTGCAGCCAGTGAACGCCGACAACACGGTCGCTGGCCATCGCAGTCTCAAGATAATCACTGTACGCCTGTGCCCTCGCGGCCTGATCAGCCACCTCCCGGAGCCCATCCGAGAGCAGACCCGTGTCGTTGGCACTGAAGTGGAACTCGCTGATGATGATCGGTACGTCAGCGGTCAGCGCCGCAGGCAGCGTATCCACGCCGGTCCCGTATCGGTTGATACTCAGCACATCAACCCGGCTCGCCGACGCCTCAGCCACCGGAATCCGGACGCCGTTGGTAAATCGCGCGCCGAGATACAGGTGCTCAGGCGCAGCTTCGGTCATCGCCGAGGCGGTCGTCTCGAAGTACCGCTCAGCATAAAGACGATCAAAGTCGCGAAGATCCTGACCGGCACCACCGAGACCCGGCACGACGTCTCGACGCTCCAGCAGGTCTTCCCACGAGGCATAATCCGTCTGCCACACGCTATTGAGCCCGCCGATGCTCCCGTAACGCCCCATCAGCAGGTCCCGAAAAGCCACCTTGGCGTGTTGCGTAGGCGCGGACGCCAGAGCCGCCAGCCCGACGTCAATGTCCTGCGTCGAGGAACGCGTCCACGACAGCTCGTTGTGAACGAAATAGCCCAGCAGCCACGGATCGCTCAGGCTCTTGCCGGTCTCCTCGAGAATCCGATTGATGACATTCGTGCGGTACTGCGGGTCAAAATAATCCGGGAAGGTGCCCACCCCGTTGATCAGCGACGCGTTAGGCGGAAACAGCACGATCGTGTAAGGCGTCCGACTCTGAAGATAAACATCCTCATCCGAAAACCCGCCGATCGTGTTCATGCCCCAGCTCCGCAGCCGGTCGTGGGCGAGACTCTGGCTGATGGCCTCCCAGTCGCTGCCGTAACGCTCCAACGCGTTGCTAGCGTAGAAGTTCATCGTCAGCGGGAAACTGCCCTGATAGGCACCAGAAGTCACTGCCGATGTCTCGACCCGGAGAAACTCCGCTGCCGGGTCGCCCGGCAGCGGGAGACCCGCGAAGTAGTGCTCACGTCCCGTCACGCCGGTCTTCACCGCCGCCGCGCCGCCCCCAAGCCGTTCCGGGTCACTGACGCCGGTAAGACCATGCGAGAAGAACAGCCGCCCCTCGGGGTCCACCAGCCACCAGCGGTCCCCAAGCTTCTCCGTACGAAAGTAACCCGTCGCCGTGAGCTGCGGACCGCTCGCCCAACCGCCGTAAACATTGAAATCACCGGGACCCGGATGGGCCAGCAAATCGGCGGCCTCGAGCGTCACTCGGTCCGCCAGGTCCTGAGAAGAGGTCACCTTCTCCGGCCAACTCATATACCGATACTGACCGAACGGATCGATAAAGGGAAAGAAACCCGCCGGATAGAGCCCGCTGGCATAAGGTGATTCCGGGCCCTGCGCCATCGCGAAGATCGCCCCCTCCGGATCGGGCAGGAGCATCAGCGAATCCGCGAGCACCACGTCGGCCCACCGACTCCCCAGCCTCAGCTCGTCAAAAGCAACACTACCCTGACCCTGGAACCGAGTCACCGCCACGCGATCGAAGCCCAGATCGAACGTAGCGATCACCGCGTCCGGCTGGCCCGGCACCAACCCGAGGTCGGGGTTCTGCCAGACGCTGATCGTGTCCGCTCCCTCAGCAAAGTCAACGCGGAGCACAAAAAGCTGAGGATCGTCGCTGTATCCACCAAGCGCAACCCCATCCGACGCCTCGGCACCGACCAGCAACCGGAAGTCCTGCCCATCACCGGGGCTGAAAATACGCAACTGACGCTTGTCCTGAGTCACGCCGCCGTCATACAGCGAAAAGGTCGCTAGCGGAGCATCCAATCCGCTGACCTCCAGCAGGAAGGACAGATACAGTGGGGACCCGTCAAGCGACGTCGTCAGTCGACCACCCTCCGCCAGATAGTTCCCAAGCGGACCGTTGTTCCCGTCCAGCAGCACCCTCGAGACGACATCCGTGCCGTTCAGCACCACCCGATTAAGACCCGCCTCACCGTAGCCGGGGTAGCTCAGGCTCCCCGCAGCCAGCGTGGCGCTGCCAAGCGTCGCCCACGAACCGTCATAGCCCGGCGTGTAGCCGGCTATCCCGTCCAGAGAGGACCCCGCGGGGTAATCAAGGTTCGCAAAGCCCTCCGCAGAGAGCGGGACGCCCGGCAGCAACACCAGTGACCCCGGGTCGGTCACCGAAGACCAGGTCTCACCCATCCGCCACTCATCAAACGCAACCGTCCCGGACCCACCAAAACGTGACAGCGCCAGTCGATCAAAAGACAGGTCATAAGAAAACTGCGCCTGCGGGGCCGGCTCCGGGGAACCGGCCACCGGGTCCTGCCAGACACTCAGGGTGTCGTCTCCCTCAGCAAAATCAACACGCACGACAAAAAGATGCACGCCATCGCTGAGTGAACCCAGCGGCTGGGCACCTGCGGTCGAAGGGCCGACCGCCACCTGAAAAGTCGGCTGGCTGGAGGAGGTAAAGACCCGAAACACCCGATCGCCGCTGGTCGTGCCATCCTTATAAAGCGATACCGTGGCCGCAGGACGACTCGGGCCCGTCACCTGCCATAGAAAACTGAAATAGAGCGGGTTCCCCTCAACCGAGGCACCCAGATCGTTGCCAGGCATCACATAAGACGCCAGCGGCGACCCCGCCGTCGGATCAAACTGCCGGAACACCAGCGCATTGTCCGCCAGCTCCACCCGCAGATCACCCGTCTCCCCGAAGCCGGCGTACCCAAGACTCCCCGCCTCCGTCGTCACCGTCCCGGACCCACCCCAGACCCCTGAGAAACCGTCCACGGTCTCAAGCGTCGCGCTGACCACAGCACCCTCCAGGTACGCACCCTCAGCAAAGCCATCCAGCACCAGCGGAACAGCACTCAACATCATCCGGGGCTCAAGGGGTTGTAGCTGAGTCATACCTGGGATCAAGCCACTCATAGACGCCTGGAAACCACATACAGACGCGAACACCGATTCAACCATGGAGTATGACCGCCAGAATGCCGAGTTCAATACCCTATCGCGCAATGCCATTACCCATTCGAGTCAGCCAAAGCAGCATCCCCCCAGATTGTCGCAAGTCGGCAATGGTCTTGCGCGATACAACATTGCCCCGGAAGCCTCCCGACGTATAGTCAAACTTGAGATTCAATGGCCACCGTCTCCCGAGCGAGATCAACCAGGCCTCAACCTTTCGAACGCCCTCATCTCGGGCATCCCAGGAGGAGAAACATCGTGATCAACCGCAACCCCCACCCCAGCACCCTGTTGTCCTGCTGCCTCTCGACCACACTTGCCATCGGCCTGGTGTCCGCAGGCACAGCGTCCGCGAATCTGATTGCCGGCGATTCGTTCCTGACCGGCAACCCAGCCGATGCCGCCAGCGGAGAATACATCACCACTCAGTTCCGCCGCGGCCAGGTCAACGGTGCCGGACAAGACCCCACCATCCCAGGCTTCACCGGGGCGTGGACCGGCAACGTGACCAGCGGATCACTCGCTGTCGCCCAGTGGACCGCCGAATCGGCACCAACAGGCACCACCGCGCCCTACCAGGTCGGCGGCAGAGCACGCTTTGGCGGGTCCAGCGCCGTCAACGGCCTTCAGCGCCGCGTCCAACGCGAACTCTCGCCCTACACCCCGGCCTCAACCTACTACATGTCCGTGATCACCCAGATCGCTACCGGCGACCTCGCGGGTGCTCCCGGCTTCGCCGGCGTCGGCTTCACCAATGCCGATGCCTCCGTGACCCAGCAGGACGCCAACATGGCCGGGGGCTCGGCGCTCCGCGGACTCCTCATTGGTGCCGCTTCCTCCGATGGCGCGACCACCGACTTCGTCATCCGACACGTCGGAGCCGCAGGTCTCGTCGATGAGGTCGTCGATGCCGGTATCCCCAACGTCGAGCCGACCCTCACCGTCGTCCGTCTCGACTTCAACGACGACCCCGCCAACCCCGCAGGCAACTCCAGGATCAGCGTCTGGCACAACCCGGACTTCACCGCAGCCCTCACCGAGGCCGACGCGACCGCGGACTCGGCACCCCTCACCTTCCGCACGTTCGCCCTCGACACGATCGGTGATCTCACCCACCTGACCATGACCGGCATCAACTACTCCAAGGCCGCCAGCTTCGACGAGGTCCGCCTCGCCACCACCTGGGAAGCCGCCGTCCCCGTACCCGAACCGGCTACCGGAGTCCTCGCACTTACCGCACTCCTCGCCGTCAATCGACGCTCTCGTTGACCAGACCTCACGCCCATACTTCGCCCATGGAATCACAAGGAAGGATGACCATGTCTCAGATCAAGCCTGCACTCACTGGCGGATGGTTGGCCGCCGCACTGCTCATCGCCGGGTTGGTGTCCACCGACGCACGCGCCACGCTGATCGCCGCCGACTCGTTCTTCGGCGCCATCCCCGGGGACCCAGCCCTCGGCGAGTACGACCAGACCACCTTCAAAAACCAGTTCCGCCGTGGACAGACCAACGGTGCCGGACAGGACCCCACGATCCCAGGCTTCATCGATCCCTGGTCCGGCAACGTCACCAGCGGGTCTCTCGGTGTCGCTCAGTGGACCGCCGAGGTAGACGGCATCTTCGCAGACACCAACCTCCTCTCCGAAGGCGGTCGCGCACGCTTCGCCGGCGTCGATAACCTCCAACGCCGAGTCCAACGCCAGCTCAGCCCCTACACACCCGCCGACACCTACTACTACTCGCTCATCTCACAGGTCACCACCGGTGACACCGGACTCGACGGGTTCGTGGGCATCGGCTTCACCAACACCGGACCCACCGTCAGCCTGACCGACGCCAACCTCGTCGGCGGGTCCGACCTCCGCGGCTTCCTCGTCGGTCCCGCCGCCAACGGCTCATCCACCGACTACGTCGTCCGTCACGTCGGCTCCTCAGGCGTCCTCCAGAACGACATCATCCTCCCCGACATCATCCAGAACGATGAGTTCGGCTCACCCTTTGTACGCCACACGGTCCTGCGCATCGACTTCAACGATGACCCACTCAACCCCGCAGGCAACTCAAAGCTCACCGTCTGGCAGGACCCCACCGACCTCGCCTCGGAATCCGCTGCCACCGCATCTGTCACACCCATCGAGTTCCGTACCTTCGCGCTGGGCAGCAACGCTGACATCACCCATCTCACGATGACCGGCATCGACTACTCACGACCCGCCAGCTTTGACGAACCACGATTCGGCACAACTTGGGAGGCCGTTACTCCTCTCAACGCGCTCCCCGGCGACTTCGACGCCGACACCGACATCGACGCCGATGACATCGACCTGCTCACAGCCGCCATCGCAGCTGGATCCGCCGACACAATCTACGACCTCGACGGCTCCACCACCATCGACGCCGCCGACCTCGATGAGATGATCCTCAATCTCCTCGGGACCTTCTTCGGCGACACCAACCTCGACCTCGCCGTCGATCTCATTGACCTCTCCGCCCTCGCCACCAACTTCGGTCAGACCAGCGGTTGGGCTGGCGGAAACTTCAACACCGACACGATCGTCGATCTCATCGACCTCTCCCTGCTCGCCACCAACTTCGGCGCAGGAACCGTGGTCCTGCCCGAACCATCTATGGCCCTGATGCTCCTGGGCATTCTGCCAGCGCTCGCTCGACGTTCTTGATCACCATCCCGTAGCGGCATCGAACAGGTGTCGCTACGGATTTCTCCCCACACCGGGTCATCCCTATCCGTCCGTTTGCGGAGCTTGTTCCATGCCCTCACAGGCACAAAACACCCATCAACCACACCTCGGCCACGACCTGATCGTCTACGGCGGCACCGCCGCCGGGGTCCTCGCCGCCGTAGCTTCCGCCCGTGAAGGCCTCAGCACCCTCCTGCTTGAACCAGGCGATCATCTTGGTGGCATGGTCTCAGGCGGCCTGGGCGCAACCGACGCCGGGACCCCCGAAGCCATTGGCGGTCTCGCACGCGAGGTCTTCAACCGCCTCGGAGAGCACTACGGACTCGACGGACCCGCCTGGACACACGAACCCTCCGCCGCCGAGCACGTCTTTCGTGAGATGCTCAAAGAGGCTGGCGTCACCGTCCGCTTTCGTACGCGACTTCACGAGAACCAACCCCCCGAGAAGATCGAGGCCACACTCGCATCTATCACCACCCAAACAGGCGAGCGATTAACCGCCCACCAGTTCATCGATGCCACCTACGAGGGCGACCTGATGGCCGCCGCAGGCGTCAGCTACCGCGTCGGCCGGGACTCGATCGACGCCTACAACGAGCCGAAATCAGGCATCCGCCCGCCGGTTCACTTCGGCGTCTCAGCCCACGACGACCACGGCCTGCTGCCCGACATCGCCGACGAGCCCTACGGCGACATCGGCGCAGCCGACCACCGCGTCATGGCATACACCTATCGCCTCTGCCTGACACGAAACCCCGACAACCAAATCCCCTTCGACAAACCCCACGGCTACGACAGACGCCGCTACAGCCTCCTTACACACGTCCTGGCCAAGGCCCCCGATGCCCGCTTCCTCGACATGATCCTCCCCGTCGACCTGCCCAACGGCAAGATCGACGCCAACAACCGGCCCGGACTCATCGTCTCCACCAACCTCCACAACGGCAGCTGGGAATACCCCGAGGCCTCATGGAACAGACGCGATGCCATCGCTCACGATCACCAGACATACGTCCGCGGCTTCTTCTACTTCCTCGCCAACGATCACGCCGTCCCCCCGCAACTCCGCTCCGAAGCCGCTCAGTGGGGACTCGCGGCAGATGAGTTCACCGACACCGACGGATGGCCCCACCAACTCTACGTACGCGCTGGCCGAAGAATGATCGGCGAGCACGTCATGACCGCCCACGACATGCTCACCCACACTTCCAAGCCCGATGCCGTGGCCATGGGAAGCTACTTCCTCGATTCCCACCGCTGCCGACGGATCGTCATGCCCAGCGGTGAAGTCGCCACCGAAGGTGGTGTCGGCGGCGAAACAACACCCTATGACATCCCCTATCGATGCATCACACCGCTGGCCGCCCAGGCCACCAACCTCACCGTTCCGGTCTGCCTCTCATCCTCATCCGTTGCCTGGTGCTCACTCCGCATGGAACCCATCTTCATGGCCTTGGGTCACGCCGCAGGCCTGGCCGCCGCCATCGCATGCCGCTCTGATCGTCCGGTCCAGGCCCTCGATAGGGCTCAACTGCAGCAGAAACTCCGAGAAAATAATCAGGTCATCAGCCAATCCGGACTCTCCGCCATGCGTGAACACCAGCATCAGCCGCTGGGCGCACCTCAGGTCACCGTTCGTGCCGACACCGCTCGCCAGGTCCTGCGTGACCCACGCACGTCAGACACAAGACAGCGATAAACGCAACATGCGCCACGCAGAATACCGGGTAGCCAGAAGCCGCCTGCTGCTTGCAGGCACCTAATCTATCGCTGGGATGAGCTTGCGCAAACCCTATCCAAGACTGGCGTTTCGTGTGTCAGCGGGGGTCGATCTCAGATATGTCGATGAGTCTCTGCGCCTCACGGGTCTGAGATCGGTGTCTCCCGCCTGAATCTATATAGAAGGTCAATCTGGGGCGAGTTCTCTCGAGATTTAGCTTGCTGGATCCCCACCGCGGTGGTCCAGGAGATTGTTGTGGGTCTCAAGAGGCCTAAGTGATGTCCGATGTGTCCGGCTTGGGGCAGGGTGGTTACCAGCTAAATACCTCATATGCCTTATCTTACCGATGTCCGTGGGTACTGACCCGGACATCGGAGGAGAAGAGCATGTCTCAGGCAGATCAGCGATCGATCTGGGTATTGATTGATGCCATTTCCGTGTTATTCGCGCAGGCGTACATGGCATCGAGAGCACGAGCCGTGGGTATACCCTCGTCGATGACCCGGGTTCAGGCACAGCGAGATCATGCCTATTCAGACTCTGTCCTTCTCGAGCGAGAGCTCGCCATCTTCCGGGGTCACCGCCAGAATCGGCCCGCTAAGCAGCGTCTTCACTACACCCCAAAAGAACGCGCCGAGATCCTCCAGTTGATGAGGCTGCGCGGCTGGTCCGCCAAGCAGACAGCTGCTCGATTCGTGGTTCATCCCAACACGATCCGCAACTGGAGAAGGGCGGTCAGAGAGAAGCACCGGGCACAGGATGTGGTGGGCTCACCGCCCTGGAACAAGCTGCACGCCGGTGTGCGCTGGCTGGTCCACGAGATCCGATCCCTCTGCCCAGAGCGAGAGTTCGGAACCCGAACCATGGCTCGCTACATCATGAGGGCTGGGATTCAGATCAGCAGGGCCTCAGTTCTTCGGATTCTTGAGGAAGAGCGTCGGCCTCGTCCATCGGACTGTACCTCTTCAACTGAATCAGAACGAACTGCCCCCAACCACTTCTTCCAGCCACCGGGACCGAATCATGTCTGGCACATGGACATGACTATTCTCAAGATGCTCTGGCTGCGCTTCGAGGTCGCCGCCATTGTGGATGGGTTCAGCCGGAAGATCATGGCCTTAAAGATCTTCAGATCGAGCCCGAACACAGACCAGTTGCTGGCTTTGATCGACGAAGTATCGGGGCTGGCGGGCTTGCCCCGATACTTCGTCACCGATAGAGGAGGGCAGTTCCAGAAGCGGTTCAGGGATGAACTCAGACGTCGAGGCGTCAAGCACACCCGTGGCAGGGCTCAGACCTGGCAGTTCAACGCCAAGATCGAGAGGCTGTTCTGGAGCCTTAAGAGCTGGTGGCGGGTGTCCCTAATGGTGCCGAACATCGAGACGATTCAGGCACGCCTGGACGCCTACACCACGTGGCACAATCACTTACGGCCGCACGCAGCGTTGGGTACGTTGACGCCAAGCGAAGCGGCCAGCGGAGCCTCGACTCCAGACCCGCTTCGCTACACGGAAACAGGTGAGATCGAACCCGTGATCAGGGTCAGGCGACAAAACGTCCGCGGCGACCCGAGATTGCTCTTCCCAGACATCCGAGTGCGACCCAAAGTGGATTTTGCGGCCTGAAATGGCTGCAGGGCGGAGCACAACAATCTGCTGGACCCCCGCTCCAGAAGCTGATCCAGAAGCGTGACACCGAGACGCTGCACCGCTGGATGAACCCGGCGCTACTCAAGGGCAAGCTCCGGACTTATGAGGGCTTCGCCATGAGCCCGACCGCCGTCCATCGCCCTTTAACCAAACGAGTCAAGAACGGTCAGAAGCGCCTGGTGCGTTACTACGTCAGCCAGAAGGCCATCCAGCACGGCTTTGCAAGTTGCGCGATCAAGTCCATCAACGGAGAACACCTCGACGAACTGATCCGAGGCATCGTTCTGAGCCATCTCAAGGATGAGGCACTCTGCCACCAGGAACCCCAGGTCCGGGACCACTGGGTCCGCCACACCATCGAGAAGGTCGAGGTCCGGCCCGACCAGCTCATTATCAAGCTCAACAAGAAGCGCACCCGTGAGGTTCTCGAGCAAAACTTCCACACCCCGGAAGATTCAGATGATCAAGGGCCGGTATGTCTCTTCGAGCCCGAAGTCATCGAGAGCGAGCAGATCCTCGAGCTGCGCCTTGCGATCCAGATCAAGCGGTTCGACGGCAAGCGTTTGCTGCTCACACCCGAGGGCAAAGACCTGGTGATCCCCGCGAAGCCTGAACCCAAGCCCCATCTGGTCAATGCCGTGGGCCTGGCGTATCGCTGGCTGGAAGAGCTGACCAGCACCGAAGCAACATCGAAAGACTACGCCGAGAAGATCGGGATCAACCCCAGACGTCTCCAGAAACTGCTGCCCCTGACCTATCTGAGCCCCAGGGTTCTCAAGGCCATCCTGACCGGCACCCTCTCGCCCCGGATCACGCTGGAAGACCTCCTGCGCGTCGCAGAGGACCTCGACTGGAATCGCCAGCATCAGGCTCTGGATCTGCCCTCTTAAGGCACAAAGCCCGTACCCCACAACTCAAAAACGGACACCTCAATCCGGGCTGAGAGACACTCGGGCGATCTCGCGGCGGATTGGACACAAATGGCCCGAAGCGTAGTTCGGAGAAACGGAATACCCCGTGTTATCGGCGATACTCATGATTGTAAGTGCTTGTTAAATATAGACTTAAGATAAGCGGAGAGGGCGGGATTCGAACCCGCGGTACGGACAAGCCGTACACAGCATTTCCAATGCTGCACCTTCAGCCGCTCGGTCACCTCTCCAAAGGGGGTCGACGGCGTCGAACCGGTTATCGTAGACGATCGTGGGCGAGCGTCCAACTCAACCTGTTGAACATCTAAAACCTGTTGGGGTCTTGGTCTACGACGGCTTGATGCTGATTGATAAGCCGCTTGGGATCACCTCGATGCAGGCCCTTCGGGTGCTGCGTGTCGGTTTGGCGGCGGCGGGGGCGAGGGTTAAGGGGAAGGGGCCGGGCAAGGTTCGGACCGGTCATGCGGGGACGCTGGACCCGCTGGCGACGGGCCTTCTGATTGCTTGTGTGGGGAGGGCGACGCGGACGGTGGATCGGCTGATGGGGTTGGCGAAGCAGTATGTGGCGGAGGTGGACCTGACGGCATTTACGGAGACCGACGACCGAGAGGGGGCGCATGAAGTTGTGGTGGTTGATCGGGTGCCGTCGCTGGAGGAGGTGCGGGCGGCCTGTGAGGGCTTTGTGGGTGAGGTTGAACAGACTCCGCCGGCGTATTCGGCGGTGCATGTCGATGGGCAGCGTGCGTACAAGCTTGCTCGTGCCGGGGCGTCGGTTGAGCTAAAGAGTCGGGTTGTTCGGATCGACGCGATTGAGATCGAGCAGTATGAATGGCCAGTTGCTCGGCTGCGGATTGATTGTGGCAAGGGGGTTTACATCCGGTCGCTGGCGCGTGATCTGGGGCAGGTGCTCAAGACGGGGGGGCACCTGGCGTCGCTTCGACGGACGGCGATTGGGCCGTATCGGGTTGACGATGCGGTGACGATGGGGCGGTGTGAGCGGGCGATCAATCCCGGTGATCTGCTGCCTGCGCCTGTGGCTTAGGTGTCATCGGGGAAAGCCGGTCCCTTGTAGGCCATTCGCATGAGCAGCAGGCCAAACTCAAAGAGCAAGTAGAGGGGGATCGAGAGGACGAACATGCTCAGCAGGTCGGTGGGTGTCAGGACGGCGGAGGCGAGCAAGACGGCGAGGGCTGCGTGTTTGCGGAACTGTGCGATCCAGTCCGGGTCGAGCATGCCTGCCCAGCCGATGACGAGCATGGCGACGGGCAACTGGAAAGCGATGACGATGCCGAGGCCCATGAAGGCGGCGAAGCCGACGAACTGTCCCAGCTCGGGCATGGGTTGGAGCATGCTGGGTTGGCGTGCCATGATCGCGTGGACCTGGCCGTCGAAGTAGGCGCGGATGCTGCTTAGGGATGTGTTGATCCAGATGTCGCCTTCGGCGGGCGACTCGGGGTCTTCTGAGTAGACCGGCAGGTTGAGCGCGGTCGTTGTGCCGGCGTCTTGCATCGAGTCGTTTGTCTCGACCGTTGCTGTCGAAGTGCCGAGCATGAGTTGGAGCATGAAGCCGCGCTCGCCCGGTTCGATCGGCGGGTAGGCCTGGGCCCAGCCGAGGAAGAAGAGGAGGCACACGGGCAGGAGGATGTGGTATGTGAACAGGACGCCGAGCGCGACCATCACTGAGCTGAAGGGCGCGAGAATGTGGATGACCCGTCGTTCGTGGGGGTAGAGTCCGGTCGCGATGAAGCGCCAGCCTTGGTAGAGGATCCAAGGAGACGCCAGGATGGCTGCTGCGATCAGGGAGACGCGGAGGTAGACGGAGGTGAATCCGGCGGTGGGATCGAAGGCATAGACCTGGGGTGGGTAGCCGAGGGCTTCCTGGGTCTGGAGGAGTGGTTTGGCGAGCCATGCGATGAGATCGAAGCCGAAGGTGAAGGTGAGGACGGCGGCGACGGCGATGCCGATGAGGGAGAGCATGATGCGTTTGCGGAGTTCTTCGAGGTGTTCGCCGAGACTCATCTCGCCCGGTGTTGGACCGGAATCGGGTTGATCCATTGGTAAGGTCGGCGGGGGTGGGGGGGTGGCAGACGGCATGAGCCGGGATTGTAAGCGGCATTGCGGCAGGCCCGCCGATCAGGCGAGGAGCATGGCGTCGCCGTAGCTATAAAAACGGTAGTGGTCTTCGATGGCCTGGCCGTACCAGTTGAGCAGGTTGTCGATGCCGACTCCTGGGAGTGATGCCACGAGTGCGAGGAGGGTTGATCCGGGGAGGTGGAAGTTGGTCATCAGCAGGTCGGTGTAGCGGAAGCTGAACCCGCTATCGGGATGAATGAAGAGGTCGGTTGCGCCGCGATAGCCATCGTGGGGCAGCGGTTCGGGTAATGATTCGAGGGTGCGTACCGAGGTTGTTCCGACGGCGAGGATGCGTTTGCCTTGGGCGCGGGTGCGTTCGATCTCGGCGATGGTGGAGGGGGAGACTTCGATGCGTTCACTGTGGAGGGTGTGGTCTTCGAGTCGTTCGGATCGTACTGGTGCGAAGGTTCCCAGTCCGACGTGGAGGGTGACCCGTGCGATACGGATGCCGACTGTATTGAGTCGGTTGAGGAGTTCGGGTGTTAGGTGGAGGCCTGCGGTGGGTGCGGCTGCGGACCCGCCTTGGTCGGCGTAGACGGTGTTGTATCGATGGGCATCGGCGTCCTCGACCTCCGCGAGTCCGGCGTGTTTTCGAGCTTTTCGGATGTAGGGAGGCAGGGGCATGGAACCGATCGTGGCGAGCACTTGGGCGGGATCGTCATCGCGATCGGGGCGTGCGAGCCAGTTGCCTGCTTGCAGGTGTGTTTCGAGTTGTAGGCGCAGGACGGGCTGCGCCTGTTGATCGTGGAGTTCGATGATCTCGCCGGTCTGGAGTTTGCCGCGCGTTTCGAGCATGACTTGCCAGAGGCCGCGATCGTCGATGCCGAGGTAGAGGCCTTTGACGGTTCCGCCGGTGCCGCTGCGGATGCCGCGGATAAGTGCGGGGAGGACTTTGGTGTCGTTGACGACCATGAGGTCGCCTGGCCCGAGGACGCCGAGGTCCGGGAGGTCGCGGACGCGGTGGTGCTCGACGCGGTGGTGCTGCCGACGGATGACCATGAGTCGTGCTGAGTCTCTGGGCTCGGCGGGGCGCTGGGCGATCCGGTCATCGGGCAAGTCAAAGTGCAGGGCCTGGGTCCGCATAATGTCAGACTCTACGGGAGATCCCGGCAGCGATCCCCTATACTTCGGGCTGGAAAAGTAGCGGGTCGTCAGCGGCGATGGCCGGCTCGGATCAAGGATCAGGACCCGAGACCATGAAGCCAGGACGCATGCCCCGTGGCCCCAAGGACCTTGGCCCGATCCGGGATCGGATGATTGCTGAAACGAGTTATTTCCTTGGCGAAGCGATGCGTGGGCGGGTTGCTGCTCCCAGAATCCCAACCAGGAAAGTATCCGAGGGCGGTTTCTCGATGCTGCGAAACCATCCGCTGGGCCGGTTGCTTGCGCGCCACTTCTGGCGAAACTGGTGCGGAACTGTCGAGAAACACGATCGTGGGCAATAGCTCAGACACCGCCACCCGGTTCCGGGAGGCACCCAAGAGAGGGTCAACAGCACATGTCAGCTAAGGCAAAAGTCAGTTCCGGATACCGCTGGCGTCTGATCATTATTGGTCTGGCGTGCATCGGCTGGGCCCTCTACTGTGCCTACGATGGTTTTTACGCTTACCCTGCTCAGGCGGATGAGTATGCTGCGCTTCAGGAGTTCAAGGAGCAGTATCCGGAGGACTGGAACACCCGTTGGCCAGACCACGCTTTGGCCAACGACTTGGCTCCTGATGTCGCGAAGATCAAGAACCGCACCAACTTCGACATCTACACCCAATACATCATGCTGGCGATCACGGGCCCGCTGGGTCTGATTTTTGCCTTCCGGGCTGTAACCTGTGGTGGGTGGTGGGTTGAGGTTGATGATCATGGCGTCCGGGCGCACGGGAATCGCTCGGCGACGTGGTCGCAGATCACGGACCTTGATAAGACGAGGTGGAAGAAAGGCATTGCGTACCTGAAGTATCAGGATGATTCGGGGGCCTCGGGCAAGATTCTTCTCGACGACTGGAAGTACGAGCGTGACCCCACGCGTGAGATTGTTGAGGCGATCGAACAGCATCTGGGGCACCCCACGGACGACGAGGATGAGGCCACGGGGAACTCATGAGGGTTGTCCGGATTGAACCTTGGCGTGCTTTCGGCCAGAATCCCGTGATGAGAGTTGGGGATGACGCATGGCGTCAGGATGACCCCAGCCGTTCAAGGGCTTCAGGACGAAGGAACACCCATGACTCGATCAGCAACTATTCATCGTGAAATCGCCGGACCCGCGACTCTGACGTTGTTCGGTCTCTCCCTTGCCTTGTCCGCCGCAGGCTGCCGTGTCCAGCCGAAAGAGATGCCGCAGGTTGCGCCGCCACCGCCAGCAACTTCGGTATCAACCATGAGCCAGGTGGGCGTCGAAGATTCAGCCTCCGACGCTGCGGTGATGGTTGAGCCTGATTTCGTAGAACCCGGTCCGCCTCCCCCGCCACGGGCTGGCGTGACATCGGGCGAGGTGCCGGTTTCGGCGCAGCTGGTACCCGTCGTTGTCGTCCCCGCTCCTGCACCTGGACCAGCCGCTGTGCCTGTGTTGCCCACGCTGCGCAGCTACGAGATCAAGAAGGGCGACTCGCTCTGGAAGATCGCTGAGAGAGAACTCGGCTCCGGGCTCCGATGGCAGGAGATCGCTGATGCCAATCCCGGCATTGATCCCGCGAAGCTGGCGATTGGTCAGGTCTTGATTCTGCCGGAGTGAAGCAAGGCCCGGGTCAGTCTGGTGTCTAAGCCTGCGCCGACTCGGGCGGCATCGGGCTACTCGTCAGTTCATCGATGAGTTCACACACGGCGGTTTCAAGCTCCGCCAGTGCGACAGTGGGTGTTGCTCGATCCACATCATGGACGTGCCAGTAGCGCACTCGGTCTTCCCAGCCCGGATGCTTGGCGGCCAAGCGATGTCGGTGCTCCGCTTGCTTGATGGCGATCACCAGCGACGCGTTCGCCAACTCAGACTCAACGACTTGAATCGGTAATCGTGCTGCGATCTTCTCGACGCCCAGCGATTGCAGCTTCGCCCTGGCCGACTCGGCCATCGGTCCTGCGAGCGTGGGGTTCTCATCCAATCCGAGTGCGCGCGATCCCGCGTGCCAGCTGAGTCCGTGGTGCTTGGCCAGATGATTGAACCACGCCTCGGCGAAGCGGCTGCGGTAGTAGTTGCCCGTGCACAGGAACAGCAGTCGCTGAGCCTTGGTGCCATCTCCAGACATAGAACACCTCTGATCCTGAAGTCTTCTCTAGAGGAGGCTGACTGTGGCGGTGCTCATGCGTGGAGGGGGGGGTAACGGGGGGGAGGGGGGGAATGGCCAGACCCGGACTTGAACCGGGGACACCGGCATTTTCAATGCCGTGCTCTACCAACTGAGCTACCTGGCCTGCTGGCCGCCTGCTGGCGGGAGGCTTAATCTAATGCCCGCCCGGTCAAAGTCAATCGACCGATGGCGTGCTCAGCTTCCATCGGCTGCCCGAGCCGAGGCCTTCACCGTTTGCATCCAGCAGCTGCCCGGGATATTCTGCTTGGCTCGCTGTAGCCCGTCCATGGGCCGCGCATGACCTTCTACGACAGGACTGTGACATGGCCAAGACCGTCACCAAGGTATTCAAAATCCAGGCTCCCGCCGGTCAGGCAACCCCCGCGCCGCCTATCGGTCCGGCACTCGGGCAGAATGGCGTCAACCCCGGTCAGTTCATCCAGCAGTTTAATGAGCGCACTGCCCCGATGCAGGGCAAGGTCGTTGGCTGTGTGATTACGGTTTACAGCGACCGGAGCTTCGAGTTCGAGATCAAGGCCCCGCCAGCGGCTGAGCTGATCAAGTCCATCCTTAAGCTCCCTAAGGGATCGGGTGAACCCAACAAGAACAAAGTCGGCAAGCTTACTCAAGAGCAGCTCACGGCGGTCGCTGAAGAAAAAGGCGTCGAGATGACCGGCCACTCCATCGAGGCTGTCAAGCGAACCATCGCGGGCACGGCTCGGTCGATGGGCGTCGAGATCGAGGAAGCTCCGGCTGCCTGATGAGCCGACAACCCATACAAGGGCCCACCACGAGCCCGCGGCCGGCACGCGTCACGCCGCTCTAATCCGTGGGAGATCGTTTGGCAGTTGCCAGACCATCGAAAGGACTCCACCATGCCTCACCAAGGCAAGCGTTACCGATCTGACATCGAGAAAGCCAGCCAGGAACCCGTCGCCCTCGTCGAGGCCGTGAACCGGGTCAAGGCTTTCAAGGCCGCCAAGTTCGATCAGTCCGTCGAGATCGTCATGCACCTCGGCATCGACGCCAAGCAGGCCGACCAGCTCATTCGTGGCTCTGTCTCGCTGCCCCACGGCATCGGTGCCTCTAAGCGAGTCATCGCCTTCTGCTCTGCTGATCTCGTTGATGATGCCAAGGCCGCTGGTGCTGTCGAAGCCGGCGCTGATGACCTGGTCAAGAAGATCGAGGGCGGCTGGCTTGAGTTTGACGTCGCCATCGCCTCGCCGGACATGATGCGTGTGGTCGCCAAGCTCGGTCGCCAGCTCGGTCCGAAGGGCCTGATGCCGTCACCCAAGAACGAGACTGTGACCCCCAAGGTGGTTGATGCTGTCCGTGATTTTGCTGCGGGTAAGGTCGAGTTCCGCAACGACGCTGGCGGCAATGTTCACGCCATCATCGGCAAGCACTCCTTCGAGCCGACCAAGCTCGTTGAGAACGCCGAGCACTTCATCGCCACCATCGAGAAACTCAAGCCGTCCTCCACCAAGGGCGTGTATGTCAAGAAGATCGCCCTCTCCGCGACCATGACGCCCAGCGTCGTCGTGGCCCACGCCTGATCCGAGCCAAGGACCACGACCGAGGAACAAGACCATGAGCAAGCCCGTTAAGACCATGATCGCCGAGAGCTACAAGGCGAAGTTTTCCGACCGCGATGGACTGGTGATCGTCGATATGCGAGGCGTCAACGCCTCCGACACCGTCGCGATGCGTAAGGCCCTTGCCGACAACGGCCTCCGCGTGACTGTCGTCAAGAACAATGTTGCCAAGAAAGCCATCGAGGGAACCGAACTCGAAGCCGTTGGCGACCTGCTGACCGGCTCCTGCGCTTTCGTCTACTCGATCGACGGCGAGCAGTCGATCATCAACGTCACCCGCACGCTCGTCGACCACGCCAAAAAGAACCCTTACGTCGTCCTCAAGGGCGCCGTCATGGAGGGTTCGATCTTCGCTGACGAGGCGGGCGTGAAGGACCTGAGCAAGTACCCGACCCGTGAGGAAGCCATCGCGAAGATCGCCGGTGCTCTTCTTGGCCCAGGCGGGACGCTTGGCGCCGCCCTCAAGGGACCGTTCACCACGATCGCCAGCCTCATCAAGGCCGTCGAAGAGAAGGGCGGAGAGGTCGCTAAGGTCGCCTCGTAATCCACTGTTCAACCCGCCGCACTTGCGGCATGAAGTTTGTCAGGCACACGTGCCGACTGGAACCCGTCAGGGTTTAAATGATCGATGGTCGATCGCCTCTCGGCACGCCTAACCACGGAGTCTCGATATGTCAGAAGAAGCAGCCGTTAAAGAGTTCGCAGCCGAGATCAAAGACCTTGGCGACAAGCTCGCCGCCCTCACGCTCAAGCAGGCCGTCGAGGTCGCTGAGTACCTCGAGCAGGCATACGACATCAAGCCCGCTGCTGGTGGTGCCGTGATGATGGCCGGCCCCGCTGGGGGTGATGAGGGTGCTGCCGCCGCCGCTGAGCAGACCGAGTTCGACGTGATCCTCACCGCCGCTGGCGACAAGAAGATCCAGGTCATCAAGGCGGTCCGCGAGGCCACCGGCCTGGGCCTCAAGGAAGCCAAGGAACTCGTTGATGGCGCTCCCAAGGCCATCAAGGAGAAGATCTCGAAGGAGGACGCCGACGCCCTCGCTGAGAAGATCAAGGAAGCTGGCGGCGAGATCGAGATCAAGTAAGGCCTCGACGCTCCCGCAAATCTGTCAGTTTAAGACCCCGCGAGATGATGCCTCGCGGGGTCTTTCTTGTCACGGGTGTGCCTCCGCCTTACCGGACCTCTTCCCAGAGCCCAGTCCCCCGCTGAACCGATACCGGGATCATGGGGTTTTCACTGCTAGCCCGTCTGATTGCGCCGTACACCCGCCGAGAGTGGCCGGGGACCTGGCGGCTCCTTCGCTGGCTCCAAGTGACGAACTCTGGTGCTGACCCTGCATGGGCTGATGCCTCTGAGTCGATCGTTCGCGGTAAGTGGCACGGCTACCGGATGGTGCTTGATCCTTGCGACTGGATGGACCGCGCCGCCTATTTTCTTGCCAGGTACTACGACGTCCCCACGCAGCTCGCCATGATGCAGCTGGTCGAGCCGAGCGACCGTGTGGTCGATATCGGGGCCAACCACGGGATGCTGACGCTGCTCGCTGCTGCTCGCGTTGGCGCGAACGGATCGGTTGAAGCCTTCGAGCCGCATCCTGGCTGCGTCGAGCGCATCCAGCGGCAGATCGAACTCAACGGTATCAGACACGTCAGACTCCACGAGGCCGCACTCTCGAACAAGACCACGCGGGCCACGCTTCACTTTGCCCCCAGGCACGCCGGCTACAGCACACTCACATTTCCTGAGGGTGAAGCGGCCAGCACGCTGACCCACGCAGTCGAAGTGAATCTGATCCGAGGTGACGACGCCCTGCTGTCCGACCCTGCCCCAGTCCGCCTCATCAAGATGGATGTCGAGGGGCACGAGCCCCGAGCGATCGAAGGGCTGAGTCAGATCATTCGGCGAGATCGCCCCGCTATTCTCTGCGAGATCAACCCATGCTGCCTGAGGAGTGCTGGCAGCAGCCCCGAGGACATCACCCGGGTCCTCGTCGCGCACGGTTATCGTGGCTATGTTCTCTCTGAACGACGGCAGAGGCTCATCACGAGTCCACTCGATCTTGATGAGCAGCCCACCAGGACCATCGACAGCCTCTGGCTTCATCCGGGGAGTGTCGCGGAGAGACGGTTTCATCCTGTCATGCCTGTGACTCAGGTGGCCCGTCTGGGTAAGGCAGCCTGACGCCGATCCGATCTGCCTTAGACACGCTACCATCGGATCGTGGCGATGGACCCCACCCAACTTCTCGGCCCAGATGGCCCGATCGCGAGACGGCTGGGGGACGCGTACGAAGAGCGTCCCCAGCAGGCCGACATGGCCCGTGCTGTCTGGGCGGCCCTTCGTGAAAGGCGCCCGCTGCTGGTCGAAGCCGGCACCGGCGTCGGCAAGTCGTTTGCGTATCTCCTGCCCATGGTTCTCCACGCTCTTGGTATGTCTGATCATCAGGACGAGGGGGTTGGCTCTAAGAAGAGAGTGGTGATTTCGACGCACACGATCGCGCTGCAGGAGCAGCTCATCAGCAAGGACATCCCCTTGCTCCAGTCGGTTCTGCCCGGTGTGGCTGACGAGTTCTCCGCTGTGCTGGTCAAAGGTCGGGGCAACTACCTGTCTCAGCGGCGTCTGTCGCGTGCGTGGGGGCGGCAGGCGCAGCTCTTTGACGAGGACCAGTCGATTCACAGCCTCGAAATCATCCGAGAATGGTCCAACGAAACCGGCGACGGCACCCTGGCGACCCTCCCTCAACTCCCTCGGCCGGGTGTTTGGAGTGATGTTCAGTCTGATGCGGAAGACTGCCTCGGCCGGCGGTGCCCGACGTACAACACCTGCTTCTTTCAGAATGCACGCCGGCGGATGGCTCATGCCGACGTGCTGATCGTCAACCACGCGCTATTCTTCGCTGACCTTGCGCTGCGAGAGCAGGGCATCGGCATTCTCCCGCCTTATGACGCTGTGGTTCTTGATGAGGCCCACACGATCGAGGATGTCGCGGCAGAGCACTTTGGTCTGGGCATCAGCCGCGGGCAACTCATCCTTCTACTGAACCGACTGTTCAATCCGAGTCGCTCGCGCGGGACGCTTGTGGCTCAGAACGGGCTCGCCGACGCTGACCTGCTTGAGGCCGCCATTCGCCAGGTCGAGTTCACTCGGGCCGCTGGCGATCACTATTTCAATGCCTGGCTCGACTGGCACCGGGCCCACGACAGAAGCAACGGTCGCATCCGCGAAGCCGGGGTCATTGAGGATGTCCTATCTGATCCTCTGGCTCGCCTGGCTTCCATGATTCGGCGGGTCCGCGATGCGATCGAAGACGAGCAGGACCGTCTGGAACTGGCCTCCTACGCTGACCGCGCAGAGGCGCTCGCTCGGTCGATCGGTATCTGGAACGGGCAGGAGCTCACTGATGCCGTTTACTGGATCGAGGTCAGCCAGTCAGGCCGTTCGCCACGGATCCGACTGTCTGCAGCACCGATCGAGGTCGCTCCGAACCTGTCACGTCTGCTCTTCGGAGCCACCGACTCTGATGGCAAGCCTCTGCCCGTGGTCCTGACGTCGGCGACGCTTGCCGATCAGCAGGGCACACGCTCGAACGCTGAGACTGACCCTTTCGCGCACATCCGCACTCGGCTTGGCTGCGGCAACATTGAAGGCGTCCGACTCGATTCGCCTTTTGACTACACCCGGCAGGCGGAGCTGCTGATCTACGATCGTCTTCCGGAACCCCGAGACCCGCGCTATCTCGATGCCGCGACGCTCGCCGCTCTCGAACAGATCGACGCGACCGAAGGCGGGGTTTTCATGCTCTTCACGAGCTACCGCGACCTACGCGAGATTGCCCGCCGGCTCTCTTCGTCCCTCGATGACCGCTCGATGCCCATGCTGATTCAGGGGGCTGGTATCGAGCGCAACGAGCTGCTTGCTCGATTCCGCCACGACCGGCGCTCTGTGCTTCTGGGAACCGACACCTTCTGGCAGGGGGTCGATGTCCCCGGCGATCACCTGCGTAATGTCATCATCATGCGGCTCCCTTTCGCTTCGCCGGACCGACCGGTCGTCGAAGCCCGTCTGGAACGCATCGAAGCGCAGGGCAAATCCGCTTTCGCACACTACTCCCTGCCCGAAGCCGTTCTCAAGTTCAAACAGGGCTTTGGCCGGCTGATTCGCACCCGCTCAGACTCTGGGCGTGTCGTCGTTCTCGACGCCCGACTCGCCCTCAAGCCTTATGGCCGCCGGTTTCTCGCTGCCTTGCCCGAACTGCCCATCCGCCGGCTTGGTCAGCCTTCCCAGCTTGACCAAGCCTCACAATCTCTCCCAGACAGCCTCGATGCGCCCTGGTACGGGTGATCCCTCAGCTTAAATGCTCCGATAAACAGAGGCGTCCGTGCAAGAAACGCATGCCAACTGCGTATTCACCTTCAGGCAGCGGGATGCTGGACGATAGGGAACACTCATGGTCGCAGGTGAACGGAACAACGGGATGAATGCCAGCAACCAGAGCCGCAGCGATTCGGGCAAGTCCCGATTCGGTATGGTCAACGGCCAGCAGCCTCGTCGCGTCCTCCTGCTCTCGCGTAACAACCGCTGCAACTCGCAGATGATGGAAGCCTGGATGCGCCACCTAGGCCGTAACCGACTCGAAGTCGTTAGCGCTGGTCTCATGCCCGATGATCTCCATCCCCTCGCCGTGGAAGTGATGTTCGAGGTCGGTATGGATATCTCCACGCAGAAGCCCAAGCCCGTCGAGGGCGTGATTAGTGAGCCCTTCGAGTTCGTGATTACTCTCTGCGACTATGCCCGTGATCATTGTCCAGCGATTCAGGGTGCGCGATGGATGGTCCATCATCCTTTCCGCGATCCCGACATGTCTTCAGGCAATGACGAACGGCGCTTGGGTGCCTTCCGCATGGTCCGCGATGACCTGCACGACTGGGCCAAGTCCTTTGTGAACTGGGCGGTCCAGCAGCCCGTTGGTCAGCAGGTTGTCTCAGCCTGACACCGGCCATCATCCAGATAACAAACAAGCCGCCCGATGATGGGCGGCTTGTTGATTCTTCAGACCATTTACGTAGTGAGTCAGTCGTGCTACGCCTTCATCAAAGGCGAAGCGGTGCCCCATGAATCGGCATAGACGAACTCGTCGAATGGTTTGCGGCTGCGTTCGGTCTCATCTCGCTGGCGAAACTCCTCGGGCATGTCATCCAGGGTCGCGCCATAGCCCACCGCGATTGCTGTCATTGGCGTAAAGCCTTCAGGAACCCCGTAGGTCTCGCGCACCTTGTCCTGATCGATCCCTGCCATCTGGTGGACGAAGAGGCCCATCGCGGTGGCCTGCAGCGACAGATTCCCCGCCGCCAATCCGAGGTCGTGCTCAGCGACTCGATTCGGCTTGCCGTTCTTGGTGAACGTCGTGCTGACCGCTGTGAGGATCAATAGTCCTGCGTTCTTCGCCCAGCCGCGATTTGCTTCGATCAGGCAATCCATGGCCTTCTCAAACGCTGGCTCGTCCGTCCTGGGTGCGAGGATGAACCGCCAGGGTTGTTCGTTGTAAGACGACGCCGCCCACCGGGCGGCTTCTATCAGCGAGCGGATCTTTTGCGACGTGACCACCTTCGGCGCAAAGCCGTAGGGGCTCCAACGCCGCTTGGCGACATCAATGATCGGGTATTCCGTGGGCGCCGGGTTTTCCATGCGTGTCTCTCGTTACAACTTCCGTGAAAAGAGCAGGTTAGCGTAACTCGCCGAACTTGGCCAAACCGCCACGCTCCCTTTCGATCCTCACCCACGCGTCGATCACCCGCAACTGAAAAGCCTGCGCCTCGGGGTCGCCATACAGCCAGAATCTCGGCGCGTCATTGGGAAGATGCTTCTCCAGGATGTGCCAGCCGCGCTGGTCAACCAGCCAGTCACGCACGTTGATGACCGGCTCGCCCTCATTTGGGAAGAGGAGGTCCAGTGCTTCGGCGAGATAGCCACGTTCCAGCAGCACCAGAAGACAGGCAGGGGCCGCTTCCGGATCGTGTCGGGCGAACTGCATCGCGACGGTGGGTAACACGGGGGCCTGATTCGATGCGCGGAGGAGTTGTCGATACCCATCAAGATGCTCGGGCAGGTCGGCGGGGACGGGCAGTGTACCGCCGCCCCAGGCGTTCAGCGTCCCGAGGAGCAGGCCAGCGCGCATCGTCGCAGGGTTCAGGAGAAGCTCGCCGGCGAGTGTGGCTCGTTCAGCTAACTCCATTCGTTCCTGGACCGTGAGCAGCGCCAACTCGCCGACGCCCGGTTCATCGGAGGCGAGGGCGTCCTTCATGTCGTCAACCCGAAAGTTCACATCAATCCGGGTCGTGAGCACGCGTTCCAACACTGGCCGCTGGGGGTCCATGAACCGATAGCCCCAGTTGTCTGCCGCCTCGATCGTTGCCAGTCGCGTGAGATCACCCAATGCGTGTCCAGGCGGGTGCCTCGAAGCCAGCGCCTCACTGGTCTGAGACACCGCAGCGAGAAAAATCGGCCACTGCTCGGGCCGCTGCAGGTCCGGCTCCTGGCACCAGCCGGCCAGCACCATCTTGTCAGGTGTAATCGTCGGCTGCTTCATGGCTGGCTTGGGCAGGGCCAGAATCGCCCGCCAGGTCATCAGGCGCTCAACCCCTTCATCTTCCCACGTCCCGGTCGCTATCAGGGCGAGGAGTTGCGGGTAGGCCGTCTCTGGCATCTCCGTCATCGCCAGCACCGCCGCGGCCCGCGTTTGATCGGGGATCCGCGCCAGCAGCGAAATATCCAGCAGCGTCTGAGCCTCGATCTCGCCCCGCTGAGCGAGAGCCCAGAGCATGGCTTCGGCGTCCTCCGGCTCGACCTTCATCAGGTGTAATCGGAAGTCCTCAGCGGTGGCTAACGCTGTTGCCGGTTTGTTCTCACCGGTTAAGCCGTAGTCAATCCACGCCCCCGCGTCGCCCAGTAGGTCGCCAGCTAGGATCAGAGTCACCAACAGCATCAAGGCGCAGGTCTGCTTCATGGTTACAGCATAGCCCACAAGAAAACAGCCTCCGACCGTAGTCGGAGGCTGTTGATCGAATCAGGCTATAGGTTGGGCTCAGCCCTTGTTCCAGAACTGTCCGCCGTAGACCGCTGTATCGCCCAACTCTTCCGCGATCCGGATGAGCTGGTTGTACTTGGCGTTGCGGTCGGATCGGCAGGGGGCACCGGTCTTGATCTGGGCGCAGTTGGTGGCGACTGCAATGTCGGCGATGGTGGCGTCCTCGGTCTCGCCGGAACGGTGGGAGAGGACGGCGTTGTAGCCGCTACGCATCGCCAATCCGACGGCGTCGAACGTCTCGCTGAGCGTGCCGATCTGGTTGACCTTGACCAGGATGGCGTTACCGCAGCCCATGTCGATGCCCTTGCGCAGGAACTTCTCGTTGGTGACAAACAGGTCATCGCCCACGAGCTGAACTTTGTCGCCCAGCTTGTCGGTCAACACCTTCCAGCCGTCCCAATCGTTTTCCGCGAGACCATCTTCGATCGAGCGGATCGGATACTTCTTGCACCAGCTCGCCCACAAGTCGGCCATCTGCTCCGACGAGATGATCTCCTGCGACGACGAGAAGAACTTGTAGCCCTTCTTGCCGTCCTTCTCCGCCTCATTCCACAGCTCGCTGGTCGCCGGGTCGAGCGCGACGTAGATCTGCTCGCCCCACTTGTAGCCGGCCTTGTCGACGGCCTCCTCGATGATCTTGAGCGCGTCCTCGTTGTCCTTGAGGTCCGGCGCGAATCCTCCCTCATCACCAACGGCTGTTGACAGGCCCTTGTCCTTGAGCACGCTCTTGAGCTTGTGGTAGATCTCGACGCCGGCTCGCATGGCGTCTTCAAACCGCTCGAAGCCCCAGGGCTGGATCATGAACTCTTGGAAGTCCACGGTGTTGTCCGCGTGCTTCCCGCCATTGAGGATGTTGAGCATCGGGACCGGCAGCGTCTTAGCGCCCGCACCACCCAGATAGCGGTACAGCGGGAGTCCGCATGCGTCTGCCGCTGCATGGGCGGTTGCCATCGAGACGCCCAGGATCGCGTTGGCTCCGAGCTTGGATTTGGTCTCGGTGCCGTCGAGTTCGATCATCAGGCCATCGATGTACTGCTGATCCCGACCGTCGAGCCCGATCAGCTCCGGTGCGATCTCGTCGTTGACGTTCGCCACGGCCTTCTCGACGCTCTTGCCCAGGTAGTAATCCTTCTCGCCATCGCGCAGCTCGACGGCTTCGTTCTCTCCTGTGCTCGCGCCGCTGGGCACCATGGCTCGGCCCTGGCTGCCGTCGGCCAGCAGAACTTCAACCTCGACGGTCGGGTTGCCACGCGAGTCAATCACCTGCCGGCCATGGACGACTTCGATCTCGAAGCTCATAAGAACACTCCTGGTTCTGAGTAAGAAGGGGGGTGGGATCAGGGGCAACCGTGAGCTCATCAGCAGCTCGATTGATCGCCAGAGTCACAAGTCTTGTGTTCCGGCAATCCACGCAGAATAGCGAATCCCGTCATCTCGTGATGAGGGGGTCAGGCAGACGTCCTGCCGTTGTGATCGGCTTAGAAGTTGTGGCGAACGTTGACGCTGCGGCCGGTTCGACGCTTGCGGTTGATCATCTTGCGACCAAGCTTCGTCTTCATCCGGGCCCGGAAGCCCCACATGCGGGCCCGCTTGACGCGACTGCGGCGCTTCTGGTAGTGGGTCGTCATCGTCTGCTCACTATCTCTCTGGAGTCACTCAACTTATGTGAGTTTACTCGGGCCTTATGATCAGGGGAATCAACCGGGCATTGCCCCGCCGATCCACCACACGGAGCGTCATCACACGCTCCAATCCGGTCAAGCCCCGCAGTGTAATCGAGAAAGCCTCACGCGTCGAGTCCAGAATCAGGTCCTCAGGCACGATCGGTCGGTAGGACGTGTCCCCGTCGAGCAGATACCCGATCCCTGCGATCGGGGACAACGCGTCGATCACCTCGCCTGATACCCGCACCGCCCGCCCCGGCATCGTGATCGCCTCCAACCCCTCCACCTCAGGCGGGGTCTGGTCCACCAGTACCGCGTCACTTACCCGCCGGGCAAATCGCGCCATATCAGGAGGGTTGTCGAGTCGATCATCCGCCGTGACCCGGACCCGGTACCAGCCGTCCGGCACTCGCTGGGTCGCCCAGCTTAGCCGCGTCTCGGCCAGCTCGTTCTCCAACTCAATCCAAACACTCGACCCTGCTGGTTGCATCTCGACGACATACTCCAACCGATCGCCGTTCGGATCGCTCGCCTCCCACTCGATCCCATACTCCGATGAGACCTCATCGTCCGGGTTCTCGACCTCCGGGACCTGAACTTGGACCGAAGCCAGTCGGGGCGGGAGGTTCGGCGTCACATGAGTCAGCTCCACGGCATCGACCGAAGGCGCTACGCGACCATCACCCAGCAGCGTCACCCGATACTGCAGGAACCGCGCAGGCGGAGACACGATCGGCACCTCCCGAGGCAACTCCATCGCCGCAGCAGCGTTCGGCATCAGCCCCATCGGCGCCGACCACGCTGACCACATCTCGGATTCGACATCCCCCACATTCCCCGAGCGCGTCTCGAACGTCACCGAGCTGTTCTCCGGCAGCTCGACGCGAACCCGAGCCATCCCCCACAAGCTCACCTGATCGGCATCAATCGCCACCGACTCAAAGGTCCCGCGCCGCCCCACACCCTCGCCCAGGGACACCAGCCGCGCCGGGTTCGATAGCCCCGCGAGCATGGGTCCACCGCCGACATCCCCTCGCAGAAAACTCACCTGCTCGCTCTCGAAGTCTGCCAGCACCGAAACCTCGAAGGTCTCCTCATCAACCGAGAACACCTGCCCCTCGTTCCCTGTTCCGACCACGATAAAATCAGCCAGCTCGACAAGACTCAGCATCGTCGCAGACTCGCGCAGCACCTCAATCACGAACCCTGCTTCAGTGATCGCATAGACGGCATTGCCTTCCTGATCACGACTCGCCTGACGCGCCGGACGCACCCGCGACGCCGTGGCCGAGCGGCGGGCCTCGCTCGAGCCACTCGCCTGCCCCATGCCCCCGACCTGCATCTCCCCGCTCTCTCGCGCCGCCATCAACCGCTCTCGCAGCACCTCGCGCAACCGATCACGCTGCTCACCCGTCACGCCCGTGGCCTGCTCCGGCTCGACTGCGTCCGTCTTAAGCTCTACGTCATCACCCGTATCGTCAGCGCTTACTTCTGTTTCCGGTTCAACCTCAGCCTCAGCCTCATCCTCCTCGACCGCATCAAGGATCGGGTCCGACGGCTCGACTTCCAGGACAGGCTCCACTTCGCCTACTGACTCATCTATCGCCTCCTCCAGCCGCCCGGGGCGAGCCTGCTCGGCGTCCGCCGTGCCGACGAGCAGCGAACCATCTCGGGTGACCAGCATCGAAGCGATCTCCGGTTCTGGCGCATCAAACAGCACATACACAGAAGGCTTGTCCGCCTCCAGATCGCGCACCCGATACACCAGTCCCTCGCCATCGGTCCCCGCATAGAGCGTCTGGCCGTCTTCGCTCAACGCCAGACTCAGCACATGGCTTTGCCCCGTCTCCAGGAGCACTCGCGGCTCCGAGTCCGGATCACTCAGGTCCACGATCAAGACCTTCCCCTCGGTGCCGGTTGCCACCGCGACGCGCTCGCCATCCAATGGGACGATCTGCCAGATGTACCTCACGCCCTCAAGAATGACACTCGGCGTTACCGCAAGCTCGGCTTCCTCATCGCCCTCACCCGCCATCAATCCCTCGACCCCGAGTCGGGACGGCTCACCCGACACCCCCACGATCAGCCGATTACCTGCTTTCGTGAGCGCAAACACCTGCTCGCTCTCGTCGATACCCCCAACCATCACAGGCGGAGCACCCTCCTCGACGATGAAATACCCCGCAGGCCCTGCCGCCACACGGTATCGACCCTCCGCATCCGGGCCGACCACATCGAACAACGAAGAGAACGCTTCCTCGCCCTCTGCCAGGTCGGTTAGTTCACGCGTCAGCTCGATGCGCCCTGTGTTCGTGATCCGCGTGCCGTCCGCCACGCCCTCACTAAAATCGGCCTCCGTCTCGTGCAGCACCGTCACCGGCTGGATGCCCCAGGCCGCCGAGCCGCAGGATACGACGGCGGCCATCACGACAACTGCGGTTTGGCACCGACGCAACAAGTTCATCATGACATTCCTCTCGCTCACGGCTTGCGGATGCTCAGCGTCAGCATGACTTCGCCGGAGACCTCAAGCCCTGTGTCCAGTCGCGACTCGATCAGCTTCGGCAGCATCGTCGCTCGCGTCGATGTGGCCGTCATGATCTGCGACGACACACTGCCCGGCAGATCACGCATCTCGGCACCATCCATCGCCACCCCGCCACTCGCTGGCATCGTTGCCGTGGCATAAAGCGACATCGCGGGCAGATTCTCCATCGTCTCGATCACGTCAAACAGCTCATCCACACCGTCTACATCAAACCGGTGCATCCGCGTCTGCATCCACAGCCGGCGATACGACCCGATCCCGCCCACCATCACAGGGACATCCATCTCCCCCGCATTCTCCGGCACCGGTAGCGTGATCCGCACCGTCCGAAGCTCCCCGCGATAGGGCAGCAGGTCCACCAGGATCACGGCCTCTTCCCCAGGGGCCACGACGTTCCGCTCAAACCGAACGCCCTCGATCATCCCCGCATCCAGCCCTCGCCTTACCTCCAGGGCCATCTCGACCGACGCCAGCCTTAGCTGCTCGAACGGATTGCTCATCCCCATCCCGATCACCGGGACTACGGTCGAAAACAACGCCTCGAACCCGCCGCCCGCCGTCGTGTTCGACACCTCCACCGACCGACCGCCTTGAAACCCGATCGTCATCCGGTAGTCCATCGTGTGCTCGGCTGGCGGAGTCTGAATTGCCGTCAACGACTGCGCCGCGCAGATCAGCGAGAGGATCGGCGTGTAAAGCGGGTGTCGAGCAATCTGATACGCGTAAGCACGATCCGGTTGACCGTCCATCTGAACGTCAACCTTCATATCCGCGAACACATGCTCGATCGAACCTCGTCCCGCTACAGCCGTCGTCTCATCCTGCATCAGCGTGCCCGCCACCCGCAGAGGAGTCCCACGCTTAAAACTGATCTGCAAACTCGGCACAATGAAGTGCACATAGCCGCTGGCCATTGGCAGCGCCGTCGAACCCTCCCCCATCATCGCGTGGCCAAACGCCAGCACCGTGCCATCGGGACGCACGTCCGTCACCGTCCCGACACCCGCCAGGTCCAGATCACCCGTCGTCAGCGGGATCGCCAGCACCGACCCCGCCGTGATCGGAGCCTCTCGGTCGATCCACTGAGGAGGCGGGCCCACCGCACCGCCACCCGCCACGAAGCGCAGTAACCCTTCGCCCCCGCCCATGGGCAAGCCAGCCGACAGCAAACCCTCAGGGACACCCGCCACCGGAATCGACATTGGACGCTGCACGTCCCCCGCCTCAAGCCGACGCCCGGTACCCACCAGCGTCCATCGCTTGAGCAACTGCTCCCAGAGTTCAGTCGAGGCCCGCACTGACTCGCGCTCGCTGTCCTCCCCCAAGGCTCGCATCATCCGCCGGACATCCCCCAATGCCCGCGCCGAGGCCTGCGCATAGTCCACCGGATCACGACCGATTCGCTCGCCCACCGGGATCATCTGCTCAATCGGCTGCACGCCGATGAGGCAACCCTTGGCAAATGCAAACCCGTAGGCAAACGCGCCGATCAACCGACCGCCACCTAGCTCGGCCTCAGGGTCGTTCGGCTCGGGGCCATCCCACAGATAGATCGGCGACCCCGACATCCCCTGCACCGGGCCCGATTCGAGCATCCGCGGGTCTTCCGACCGCAGCCAGATCACCGCGAGTCCCGGCCCGCTTCGCTTCACGACGCTGAGCACCTCGACCTCAAACGGCTCGATGTTCGTCCCCGAAAACACCGTCAGGCAGACCCCCCGCATCCCCGGCCGCACCTCATCCACCGGCATGATGGCCGTCGCCCGTTCCGGCACCAGGATCACCGAGGGATCAGGCATGACCGGGTTGGCAACCACCATCCGGCTCAGGCCCGGAACCAGCACGAGACACACAACCAGCACGCCGATGCGCAGGATCAACACCCACGGAGCGTATCGGTCAACAGGGGGGATGACAACCGCCACCCTTCCCCGATGTCATCGGTCTGCAAGGGTCGTCAAAACAGATAGCTATACTCGCTATCGTCAACCCCGCCGCTGATTCGAGCCCACGGGCAGCGCGGCACGAGCAGCTTATGGACGACGCCATCAAAGCCCGCTGCGAAGAAGCCCTCGGCCACACCTTCGCCAACCCCGACCTCCTCGAACGCGCCCTCACCCACGCCTCCAGCACCGGCGAACGTCTCGACAGCAACGAACGCTACGAGTTCCTGGGCGACGCCATCCTCGGGCAGGTCGTCTGCGAATACCTGTTCCACGAACTCCCCGAAGAGCAGGAAGGCGAGCTCACCAAGATCAAGAGCGCCGTCGTCAGCCGCCGCGCCTGCGCTACCGTCAGCCGCAAGCTCGGACTCCCGAAGATGCTCAGCCTCGGCAAGGGCATGCACACCACCGCAGCGCTCCCGCAGTCGGTGGCCGCAGCCGTCTATGAGTCGGTGATCGCCGCCATCTACCTCGACGCTGGCATCGAGCCCGCCCGAGCCTTCATCCTTCGCACTATGACGCCTGTGCTCGAAGAGTGCACCCAGTCCCTCCACCAGCACAACTTCAAGTCCGTCCTCCAGCACTACACCCAGCGGCACCAGCCCGCCAACCCCAGCTACGTCCTCCTCGACGAGAAGGGCCCCGACCACGCCAAAGCCTTCGAGGTCTGCGTCGAGATCGCGGGGTTCCGCTTCGACTCAGCTTGGGCAAACAACAAGAAAGAAGCCGAACAAAAAGCCGCCCTCCAGGCGCTCACCGACATGGATATCGCCAGCCTCAGCGAAGACGGCACCATCACCATCCACGAAGACCGCTACGACCAGCCGCCCCGGATCGATCAGCTCTCATCCGATTCAGGCTGATTGCCGAAGCTCAGACTCGGCACGCACCCAGTTCTCGAACTCGCGGCCTCGAGGCTTGCCCTGAGCCAGCCACAAAAAATAGGCCCGGTTCGCGATCTGGTCGTGCGTTAGCGTCACCACCACGCTTGGCTTGACTGTCGCTTGGTCCTTCAGCGACGTCTTGCTCGCGGCGCGAGCCGCCTTCACCACGCTCTTGACGGCCGCCTTCGCCTCACCCACGGTCCGACGCGCTCGGCCAGTTGTGCTCTTTCGTGCCATCGCATGAATCTCCTTAGCCTTGGGGAACGTCGTCGCCGGGACCCGAATCGGTCTCACACGGCGATGACCAACCCCATTATCGGCCCTTGCTTGCTCGAAACCTCAGTAATCCATAACCCAAGCCGCCTAGTGGTCTTGCGGTCACGAAAGCTCCTTGATCCGCTGGAGCACCTCCGCGTCGTGACCCGGAACCTTCACCTTGTCCCACCGCTCGGCGACCTTCCCGTCCGGGTCGATCAGGTAGGTCGTCCGCACCACCCCCATGTACTTCTTGCCGTACATGCTCTTTTCCTGCCAGACCCCGTACTTGGCACAGATCGAGGCGTCGGGGTCCGCGAGCAGGGTGAAGTTCAGGTCGTGTTTCGCGATGAACTTCGTGTGCGATGTCTCATCATCCGGGCTGACGCCCAGGATCACCGCTTTCGACTTCCTGAACTTCGGCAGCCCATCTCGAAACTGGCACGCCTGCTTCGTGCACCCCGACGTGTCATCCTTGGGATAGAAGTAGAGCACGACCCACTTGCCCTTGTAATCAGCGAGCTTGTGCGCCTTGCCGTCCTCGTCCTTCAGGCTCAGCGCGGGGGCTTTTTTGCCGACTTCTGTCAGCGGCTTGGTCATATCCGATGAAACTCGTTCAATTGTCGTTGGCATATCATGCTCCAGGTCTTATGGTGGTTCTAGGAAAGGCCCGCTATCGCCCGATGATAGCGCAGCACGATGCTCAGAGGGAAAGGATCAGTCATGTTTTCCAAGCCCGGAATCCGCCACCGTTCTCAGCGACCGGCGTTCACACTCATCGAACTGCTCGTCGTCATCTCCATCATCGCCCTGCTCATCGGCATCCTGCTCCCGGCCCTCTCAGCAGCCCGCAACACCGCTCGCAACATCACCTGCGGCTCCAGCGTCCGCCAGTTCGGCATCGCGATGCAGACCTACCTCATCGACCACCGCGACACCTATTTCTGGCGTGCCCCGAATGAGTTCATCAATGACTTCGGTATGGAGTGGTACGCATGGGGAGGCCGCGAATCCGGCAACGCCCACACTGGCCAGCTCATCTTCAACAACCTCTCGCCTCGCCCCCTCAACCGCTACATGGGCGAGTCCATTGAGGCCTTCCAATGCCCCTTCGACACGGATCCTGTCGCCTGGTCCGTCTTCGAGGACCAGACCTACACCCACTTCGACCTTGTCGGCAACTCCTACAACTTCAACGCAACCGGCCGACCCAACACCCACTTCGTTCCCGACGGCTGGGGTCTCGCTGGCCGCCGCTCGGCAGCGCTCTTCACGCCCTCCGAGTCCCCTGTGTTCTTCGATGCCTCGGGTGCCAAAGCCGCCCCCAACACCGAGGTCTGGCACGCTGACGACAAACTCAACCTCGGTTTCGCCGACGGGCACGTCAAGTTCCGCGCGATGCCCGAAGAAACCGATCCCGATATCGACTGGGTTGAGCCTTCGGACGACTGGATCGTCACCACCGTCTTCGCCGCCCCCTAAGCCAAACCAAGTCCTCCCGCCGTTATACTCAACTCTCCACAACCCGCCTCGGGTCAAGTGCTACTCGCCTCGACTCGATGATGCCCCTGAGCAAGCATGTCCTCTCTCAAAGCTGGGGATATGGTCCTGGATAACCGGAGCCCAAGCGTGTCCAATAAGAAATGTGCCTTGATCACCGGCATCACCGGTCAGGACGGTTCCTACCTCACTGAGTTGTTGCTCGACAAAGGCTACGACGTCCACGGCATCATCCGGCGCTCGAGTTCCTTCAATACCGACCGAATCGATCACCTCTACAAAGACCCGCACGAAAAGGGGAGCAGGCTCAAGCTCCACTACGGCGACCTCACCGATGCTAACGGTCTCGCCCGGCTCATCACTCAGGTCAAGCCCACCGAGGTCTACAACATCGGGGCCCAGTCCCACGTCAAGGTTTCCTTCGACCAGCCCATCTACACCGGCGACGCCACCGGACTCGGCGCCGCCAAACTCCTCGAAGCCTTCCGCGACTACCAGGAAACGACCAGCAACCCGATCCGCTACTACCAGGCCTCCACCTCCGAGATGTTCGGCGGGATGCCCGAGACCGCACCCCAGTCTGAAGACACGCCTTTCCACCCGCGCTCGCCCTACGGCGTCGCCAAGCTCTACGCTCACTGGCTCACCATCAACTACCGCGAGTCCTACGACCTTCACGCATCCTGCGGCATCCTCTTTAACCACGAGTCACCCCGCCGCGGCGAGACCTTCGTCACCCGAAAGATCACCCGCGCCGTCGGCCGCATCAAGCAAGGTCTGCAAACCAAGCTCTACCTCGGCAACCTCGATGCCAAACGCGACTGGGGCTTCGCTGGCGACTACGTCGAGCAGATGTGGATGATGCTCCAGCAGGACACCCCCGACGACTACGTTGTCGCTACCGGCGAAACCCACACCGTCCGCGAGTTCTGTGAGCGAGCCTTCAGCCGTGTCGGACTCGACTACAACGACCACGTCGAGATCGACCCGCGTTACTTCCGACCCGCCGAAGTCGACCTGCTCCTCGGTGACCCCACCAAAGCCAAGAAACAACTCGGCTGGGTCCCCAGGACCTCGTTCGACGAACTCGTCAACATGATGGTCGATCACGATGTCGAACTCGCCTCGCGGGAAAAAACCCTCCGCGATGCCGGACACGTTGTAACCGCCAGCATGGGCCACGACTGATCGCCGCGGCGATCTTCAAGCGCCCCCGGTCTTCTAGAACGATGATTTTCCTGCGGTTTCCTGCTTGCACAGATTCAAGTCGTCGCTATGATCTCGCCGTTATGAGTCACATGACCGCCGACATCAAACCCAAATCCAAACGCGCACTCAAACGCGCCTGATGTCACTTCCGCGTTCTGCGGACCTCTGACCTAGCGGTCACCCACAACTGACAACTTCAAGAATCGCCCGACCCGCAGACGGTGTTTTCGCACACCCGCACAGCGTCGGGCTCACCAGGAGAGCACCATGCTCGCCCCGCAACGCTTTCTGATCATCGGTGCCGGCAAGACCGGTGGACACGTCCCCAGCGCCCTCCCGCCCGATGCCGCCATCGACATCGCTACCACCCGCATGCCCCTCACCGAGCAGCGCCTCGCCGATGCCGATGCCGTGATCGTCTTTGTGCCTCCAGCCGCCATGCCGGACCTCATCGACCCGCTCCTCGACGCCCGGCTCCCCGCTGTCATCGGCACCACCGGCGTCACCTGGCCCGCCGACCTCGACACTCGCCTCCGCCTCGCCCAGACCCCCTGGCTCGTAGGCTCCAACTTCAGCCTTGGAATGAACCTGATGTTTCTCATGGCCGAACTCCTTGGCCGCAGTCAGCAGCTCGCCCCCGAAGCCTTCGTGGGTTCAACAACCGCCATCCACGAAACCCATCACATCCACAAGAAGGACAAGCCCTCCGGCTCCGCGCTGCGTCTGCGTGACGCTTTCGTCGACGCATCGCTCCCGATCACTGCCGAGCGCACCGGCGACGTCGCCGGTCATCACGAACTCCGCATGACCCTGCCCCACGAAACCCTCACCGTGACCCATGACGTCGCCGACCGCGCCGTCTTTGCACAGGGTGCCGCGTGGGCCGCTCAGCACCTCCTGCCCGGCCTTCCCGCCGGCTTTCACCGTTTTGAAGATCAACTCCGCCAACACCTCAGGAACCAACACCATGAATCCGTTTAACACCACCGTCTGGACCGCCTGCATCACGCCTCTGACCACCAACGCCGCTGCCGTCGACTACGCCAGCTTCGAGCAGACCCTCCGCCGACAGGAAGCCGCTGGCAACGGCATCCTCCTCCTGGGCACAACCGGCGAAGGCGCTTCACTCAGCTCTGAGGAGAAGCGGCAGATCATCCGCTGGGCCACGACGCTCGGGCTCAATGTCCCGGTCATGGTCGGCGTCCCCGGCTATCAGTTCGCGGATGCCCTCAACTGCGTCGAGTGGCTCCGCGGGACTCACGCTGACGCGCTGCTCGTCCCGACCCCCTGCTACACCAAGCCCGGCCGCCACGGACAGGCCGCCTGGTTCCGTTCGATGCTCGACGCGGCTGGCCGCCCCTGCATGCTCTACAACGTCCCGTCGCGCTCAGGCGTCGCCCTCGCCACCGACGCTGTCCGTGACATCGCCGATCACCCCAACTGCTGGTCGATCAAGGAAGCCTCCGGATCGATCGATCGCTTCAACGAGTTCGCCGAGACGGGCCTGGCGATCTACTCCGGCAACGATGACATCATGCCCGACATCGGCCCTCGCGGGGCCGCCGGTCTTGTGTCCGTCGCTTCCAACCTTTGGCCCGAGCAGACCCTCGACTACGCCCGCCGGTGTATCACCGGAACGCTCAGCGTCGACGAACGCCAACTCTGGTCCGCCGCCATCGCCGAGCTCTTCCGCGCGTCCAACCCTGTCCCCGCCAAGCGTGCCATGCACGCCCTCGGCCTCATCGCGACCCCTGCCCTGCGTCCACCCCTCCACGGCGACGACCTCGACGACCTGAGCCCACTCCTGTCATACTCCGCAGAGATTCAGGAGACCACCGTTGCCGCTTGATGACCTTTCCAACCATGACTTTCTAAGACAGCTCGAATCAGGCGAACGCCGCGTCGCCGCCCGCGCCGAGGACGGCACATGGACCGTCAACGAGGATGTCAAACGTCGCATCCTCGAAGTCTTCCGAACTTCCGAGCTTGCCGCCTTCGAGGGCGGGTCGGTCGATAAAGCCGATCTTGGACCGCGCCGCTTCCATGTCGAAGACGGCATCCGCCAGATCCCGGGCGGGACCGCCGTGCGCGCCGGGGCGCATGTCGCCCGAGGCGTCGTCATCTGCCCGCCAGCCTGGGTCAACATCGGGGCCTTCGTCGACAGCGACACGATGATCGATTCCCACAGCCTCGTCGGTTCCTGCGCCCAGGTCGGCCAGCGCGTTCATCTCGCGGCCGGCGCTCAACTCGGCGGGGTCCTCGAACCCATCGGCAACCGCCCGGTCATCATCGAGGACGACTGCTTCATCGGCACCCAGGCTGCCGTCGTCGAAGGCGTGATCGTCCGCCGCGGCGCCGTCCTTGCCCCGGGCGTGCTGCTTACCGCCGCCGTCACGCTGTACGACGCCGTCCACCAGACCACCCTGAAAGGCGAAGTCCCCGAGAACGCCGTCGTCGTCCCCGGCTCCCGGCCCGCCACCTCCGACTGGGCCCGTAAACACGGCCTGCAACTCAACTGCCCCATCATCGCCAAGTACCGCGACCCCGGCACCGACGCGGCGCTGATGCTGGAGGAGGCGCTGCGGTGAGTCGACCCGGCTGAAGAGGTTACTGGACACGAACCTCTAAACGATCGCCAGCCTTCAGGATGTTGAAGTCCGGCAAGGATTGAAGGCTTCCATCTGTTCGGTAAAGCGCCTCATAATCAGCGCTCACGCGCGTGATTTCCACGCGGTCATCTGGCTCGCATCGAGGACCGACGGAAGCGATCAGTTGTCTCATGCTGATCGGCTCAGATTGCTGATTGGTAAGCTTAAAAGCACCAGGAAGGCGAACATCGCCCTCTATGTAGACAAACTCATTCGCTACAGGTTCAACGAGATTGAGCGTGTCACGAGCCACGCTCTTCACCACCAGCACATCCCCTTCCTCCACATACCTAATATCACGGTTCTCCTGCTTGAAGTCGATCGTGACCACATCCACACGCCCGTTACGATCCGTGATCTGTACCTCAAACACCGTGTTGTCACCACCAGCAATGCCGGCTGAAGCGATCAGTTGCAGGACCGTTAGTTTCTGGCCTTCTGGGATCGCAAACGCACCCGGTCGGCTGACATCGCGATTGATCGTGCTGAACCGATATTCGGGTTCGGATTGTGGTCCGAGTAAGTACCAGCACCCAACAGCTGTCACGACTGCGATGAGTAGTCCCGCGATCCCCAGCTCTTTCCTGCTCATCTCATGGCTCCGGAGGGAGGAAACCGGTCTTAGATTCCGATACAACTTAGCTTTGCATACGGAGGCATTCAATGGATTTCTCACAACACCGCTTCGTGGTCACTGGCGGGGCCGGATTTCTTGGGCAGGCGCTCTGCGGAAAGCTTCGTGAGCGGGGCGTCGCCGATGACCGGCTTTTTGTCCCACGCAGGAAGGATTACGACCTCACCCTCGAGGCCGATGTCGCGCGGCTCTACAAGGACGCGAAGCCTGATGTGGTGATTCATCTTGCCGCGGAGGTGGGCGGGATCGGGGCCAATCGTGATCACCCGGGGCGTTTTTTCTTCGCCAACGCTGCTATGGGCATGCACCTGATCGAGCACGGGCGTGCGAACAGGATCGCCAAGTTCGTGCAGACAGGGACCGTCTGCGCGTACCCCAAGTTCGCTGAGGTGCCGTTCAATGAGGACGCTATTTGGGACGGTTTCCCCGAGGAGACCAATGCGCCGTATGGGGTTGCCAAGAAGTCGCTGTTTGTGATGCTTGATGGGTACAAGCGGGAGTACGGTCTCGACTCGTCGGTGGTCGTGCCGGTGAATCTGTACGGGCCGAACGACAACTTTGATCTGCACACCTCGCACGTGATTCCGGCGCTGATCCGCAAGTGTGTGGAGGCGAAGAACGCGAAGGCTGATCACATCGTCTGCTGGGGGACGGGCTCGGCGTCTCGTGAGTTTTTGTATGTGGACGACGCCGCGGAGGGGATTCTGGTGGCGACGGAGAAGATGGACGACCCGACGCCGATCAATCTGGGCACCGGGTCTGAAATCACAATCAAGAATCTGGTGGAGCTGATCGTGAGGCTCACCGGTTTCGAGGGGGAGATTGTCTGGGACGCGACCAAGCCGGATGGGCAGCCGCGGCGGTGTCTGGATACGTCCAAAGCGGAGAGACTGCTGGGCTGGAAAGCTCAGGTCGACCTTGAAACCGGGCTGCGGAACACGATTGAGTGGTTCCTCAAGCAGGACGAGGTCCGCGAAGTCGTTTACGGTTAGGGCATGACCACGGAGCCGACGCGGCGTAGCGTCATCACCATCGGCAACTTTGACGGCGTCCACATCGGTCACCGCGCGATCCTCCGGGTAGCGAGGGCGCTGGCTGATGAGCATCGCGGGGCGTCCGGTGGGGGGAGCGGGGGGGTGGAGGTGATCGCGATGCCGTTCGATCCGCACCCGGCGACCCGGCTGGCGCCGGAGCGGGTTCCGCCACGGCTGACCTCGCGCGCTGAGCGCGCGCGGTTGTTGCGGGCGGTGGGGGCGGATCGGGTGGTGTTTTTGGAGCCGGATCAGCGGACGTTGGGGATGGACGCGGGGGCGTTTGTGAACGATTTGGTCGAAAAGTATCGGCCGGTGGGTTTTGTGGAGGGGCCGGACTTTCGGTTTGGGCGGGCGCGGCAGGGGGACCTGGCGTTGCTGCGTGAGATGGGGCGGGCGCATGACTTTGTGGTGCGGGTGGCGGAGCCGGTGGAGGTGGCGTTGCACGATCGTTGGGGGCATCGGGCGGGGAGTTCGCTGGCGCGGTGGCTGATTGGGCATGGGCGGGTCGAGGATGCGGCGCGGGTGCTGGGCCGGGCGTACAGCGTGGTCTCGACGGTGGTGGCTGGGGACCGGCGGGGTCGGGCGATCGGGTTCCCGACGATCAACCTAAGTGCTGATGAGATCGAGGGTTTCATCATCCCGGCGGATGGGGTGTATGCGGGTGAGGCGGAGATCGAGGGGGAGGCCTCGGCTTATCCAGCGGCGATCAGTGTGGGGGTGAAGCCGACGTTTGGGGGGCATGATCTGACGCTGGAGGCGCATTTGATTGGTCTGGATCACGAGGTTTATGATCGTCGGGTGGAGCTGTCGTTTACGCGGTGGGTGCGGGACCAGCGGGCGTTTCCGGGGTTGGAGGCGTTGGTGGAGCAGTTGGGTCGGGATGTGGGTCGGGTGCGGGAATGGGCCGATAGAGGGGAACTGAGCCCGGTGGCTGGTGATGCAGCGTCGCTGGCGGCGCGGCTGTCGTCGCCTTAACTCCTGTTCTGAGGATTGCTTGTGACCGAGACGAACCAGGACTTTCCGCGTCTGGACGCTTATACCTCGACGTTGTCTGCGGACCAGGCGGCGGCGTGGCTGCTTGAGGCCGGGGCTGGCGGGCCGGTGAGTGTGATGACGCACACGAAGCCGGATGGTGATGCGTTCGGGTCGGTGGTGGCGGTGGTGGGGACGTTGTGTGCGCTGGGGATGGAGGCTCATGGTTATGTGGTTCCGCCGATTCATTCGGGGGTGGCGCGGCTGCCGGGGCAGGAGCTGGTGTCGGTGGTGAATGGGACGGCGGGCGGGGCGCGAGTGCCTGCTGAGGGGTCACTTGTGATCGTGGACACGGGGGCGTGGTCGCAGGTTGGACCGTTGGCGGGGGTGGTGGCGGGGCGGCTGGAGCGGACGTTGTTGATTGATCACCATTTGTCGGGGGACATCCCGGCGGGGGCGCGGCACATCGACGGGGCGGCTGCGGCGTGTTGCGAGGTGCTGTATCCGATTCTGGGTCACTGCCTGGTCAGCGGTGGTTTTGGGATGCCGGACGCGGTGCGGGACGGGTTGTACGCGGGGATCACGTCGGACACGGGGTGGTTTCGGTTTTCGAATACGCGGCCTGGGACGCTGCGGGCGGCGGCGGACCTGGTGGAGATGGGGGTGGATTCGCCGACGCTGCTGGCGACGCTGGAGCAGAGCGAGCGGCCGGAGAAGCTGGCGTTGTTGCGCAGGGCTATTGGAAGTCTGGAGTTGTGGCATGATCAGTCGGTGGCGGTGATGACGCTGCGGCGGGCGGATTTTGAGGCGACGGGGGCGCTGGAGGAGGAGACGGAGCGGTTTGTGGATGTCCCGCAACAGGTGATGACGGTGAAGGTGGTGGTGCTGGTGGCGGAGAAGCTGGAGGGGGGCGGGTGCAAGCTGAGCTTCCGGTCAAAGCCGGGGGATGACGCGGTGAATGTGTCTGAGCTGGCGCGGACTTTTGGTGGCGGGGGGCACGCGCGGGCGTCAGGGGCGCGGGTGTCGGTGTCTGTGGAGGAGGCGGTGGGGCTGCTGCGGGAGCGGGTGGGCGAGGTGCTGGGGCGCGGGTGAATATTCACTTAGGTTTTGGGTGGCGGGGAGCGTGGAGAGCGGGCGGGTCTGTCGGTATGGCCGAATGCATCCTTAGAATGACTCTATGGTTACGGTGGGGTTTGGCGTTTGCGGGGGCCGTGGGAAAGATGTTCACAAGTGGTTCGGGGTGCTGTGGCCGGGCGCGGCGTGGTTGTTTTGGATGTTTTGAATGTGGGGTCATCGGTCAGGATTGTGCGCCAGCGCGGGCATGCAAGCGGTGTTTTGGTGCTGTGATTGGTTGGTTTGCTGCCGTGAGGGGCCCGTGGTCGTCAATCAAACGTGACCGATGGCCCCCGGAATGCGCTTCATTGTGCGCCCCCCCCCCCCCCCACATTAAGGCAGGCGCAGGGTGTGGCGGACGACTTGAGCTGGCTGAGGTTGAGAGGCGGGTTGTTGGTGGGCGGTGGAGAGGTTGGCGTTTGGTGGCGTGAGCTGTCGGGAGGTCGGGGGGCGCGGGGGGTGGTTGGCGGGGTGGAAAAAAAAGTGTCGCGCCTAAGGTGCGGTGAATCACCGATTTAAGCCAGATGCGCCAGTTTAACCCCTAGATTTGCTAAAGAATACGGTTGCGAACCCAAGATATAGGGGTAGGATGCGTGTTGCCCGCTGAGGACGTTTGAAGCGTGTTTTGGTGGGCGGCGTGCCTCGTCGCAGGTCCCCTGTTCTGGCGTTTGGGGTCCGGCTCAATCTACTGCCCACGGGTTTGCCCGTCATGTCGCATGCGATGTGATTGCGCTGTTCTTGTGGGTGTGGTTGGCTGGGTCTGCCGGGTCAGGGGGAGGTCGGGTGTCGGGCTCCTCCGCTGACACCTGGCTCCTCTCCATCTGCGATGGAGGGCAGGGATGCCCTCGCGGCGCGTTTTTGGTTGGTTTTGGATTTTGGCCTGTGTCGAATGTTCGGTCTTGATTAGGTAGTTAAAGTTTGTAATCTGTTCGGTATGGCCGAGCAGCTAAAAAGTCGGAAGAACCCCCCCACCTGGACTGAGCGTTTCCGGTTTGGTGGCTGGGAAGAAGATGAGGCGTGGTGCTATGGCCGTGTTGTGTGACAGTCAGATTCGTGAGTTGGTGTCGATCGAGCCTTTTCAGGAGGCGGAGAAGCGGGCGGGTCGGATTTCGTATGGGGTGTCATCGTATGGGTACGACGTTCGGGTGGGGACGCTGTTTAAGATCTTTACGAATGCTCCGGTGGATGGGGGGCAGTCGATTGTTGATCCGAAGCGGTTTGATGATCGGTCGTTCGTGACGGTGGACACGGAGGTGACGGGTCGGGATCACGTGATCATCCCGCCTAACTCGTTTGCGTTGTGCGAGACGGTGGAGACGTTTGTGATCCCGCGGGACCTGCTGGTGATCTGCGTGGGCAAGAGCACGTATGCGCGGTGCGGGATCATTGTGAACGTGACGCCGCTGGAGCCGGAGTGGCGGGGGAAGGTGACGATTGAGATCAGCAACACGACGCCGTTGCCGGCGAAGATCTACGCGAACGAGGGGATTGCGCAGATGATCTTTTTGAAGGCTGATCGGGTGTGTGCGGTGAGCTATGCGGACAAGGCGGGGAAGTATCAGGACCAGGTGGGGTTGGTGCTGCCGAGGGTGGATTGAGGGGACTCTTCTAAAAAAGGAGTGTTGTAATGCATCGTAAACACGACGAACTGGTTCAGAAGCAACTCGATTTGCCATGCAAAGGTCAAACTAGGGACCAAGTTCGGAAATGGTTTGATGAGGTTAAGCCTCAGCCTGGCGATACGGTCGTAGTGCGAACTACTCACGCGGGCATTTGGAGCTATACAAAAGACACCATCGAAGACGTTTATAAATCAACTAATAACCAAATCCGCGTAGCGCTGAAGCTGCACGGAGCTTTCTACAGAAATGGCGTCAACTGCTACGAGCCAACTGGCCAAACGAGGTTTGTCGAGCTTACTCCTGATGTGTTGGCGGCTGCGGAGAGCAATGACACTTATCAGTGCATCTACCGGGTTATTGATTAGCGGGATTTATTCATTCATTCATTCATTAGAGGTGTATTGATGCGTCTGGCCGGTATGTATTTTGGGTTTTGTTTGATACTCGCTGGCTGCCAGTCTATGCCGACCGGTCAGTTGATGTCGGGTGTGAACAAGCAGGGTTTGCCGGACCATAAGTATCTGGTGGGGACGGCGGTGGATCAAGTGGATTACCGGGCGCCGGTGGCGGGGACGGCTTATCTGGTGGAGGGGGCGCGTGGGCGGGTGATTGCGATCAAGTCGCTGAAGGAGGGGGAGAACTGGTTGTACAAGTTCCCGAAGATGCCGGAGACGGAGATCGAGCGGACGTACGGGCCGGGTCAGCCGAACTATCAGTTGCGAGTGAGTCTGTACTTCATCCCGGCGAGTTCGATGCGTTATCAGCGGGGTCTGACGCGGGCGGGATCGGGGTCGTAGTTTTCGGGGTGCTTAGGCCTGGGTTTTGGTTTTATTTATTCTCTTTTTTATCTGACAAGGACTGTCATTCATGAAGATCAACCGCCGTTTTACTGAGTCGGGTAAGGATGTGTTTGAGAGTGTTTCGTGGTCGCGGCGCTCGTGCCGGATCGGGAACCTTGACGGCTCGGTGGTGTTTGAGATGAAGGACGCGGAGATCCCGGCGTCGTGGTCGCAGTTGGCGTCGGACATCATGATCTCGAAGTATTTCCGGAAGGCGGGGGTGCCGAGTGACGGCGGCGCTAATGGTCTGCCTGATGCTGATTTTGAGGTGGGCGGTGAGGTGACGGTGGGGCCGGAGACGTCGGCGCGGCAGGTGATTCATCGGCTGGCGGGTTGCTGGCGGTCGTGGGGTGAGGCGCATGGTTATTTTGATACGGCGGAGGATGCGCAGGCGTTTTATGACGAGCTGTGCTACATGCTGCTGCATCAGATGGCGGCACCGAACTCGCCGCAGTGGTTCAACACGGGGCTGAACTGGGCTTACGGGATCAATGGTCCGGCGCAGGGGCACTATTACACGGATCCGGCGACGGGTGAGACGAAGAAGTCGGAGGATGCTTACTCGCACCCGCAGCCTCATGCGTGTTTTATTCAGTCGGTGGGTGATGATCTGGTGAATGAGGGTGGGATCATGGACCTGTGGGTCCGTGAGGCGCGGCTGTTTAAGTATGGTTCGGGGACGGGGACGAACTTCTCGTCGGTGCGGGGTGAGAACGAGCCGCTTTCGGGTGGCGGGAAGAGTTCGGGGCTGATGAGTTTTCTGAAGATTGGTGATCGTGCGGCGGGTGCGATCAAGTCGGGGGGGACGACGCGTCGGGCGGCGAAGATGGTGTGCCTGGACCTGGATCACCCGGATATTGAGCACTTTGTGAACTGGAAGGTTCGCGAGGAGATCAAGGTGGCGGCGTTGGTGGAGGGGATGAAGGCGATCGGCGGGGAGCGGGCGTCGGAGCGTGATCCGGAGACGATTGGTGAGACGGCGGAGCGGCTGGGGTTGACGCTGGATTATGATTTTAATGGTGAGTCGTACCAGACGGTGTCGGGTCAGAACTCGAACAACTCGGTGCGGATCTCGAACGCGTTTTTCGAGGCGCTCGATAGCGACGGCGACTGGACGCTTCGGGGTCGGACCAGTGGGAAGGTGTCGAACACGATCAAGGCGCGGGGGTTGTGGGACCAGGTCGGTTATGCGGCGTGGCGGTGTGCGGACCCTGGGGTGCAGTTTGATACGACGATCAACGAGTGGCACACGTGCCCGGAGAGTGGTCGGATCAACGCGTCGAACCCGTGTTCGGAGTACATGTTCCTGGACAACACGGCGTGTAATCTGGCGTCGCTGAACCTGCTGAAGTTTTATGACTCGGAGACGCGGGCGTTTGATGTCGAGGCGTACGAGAACTCGATCTCGATCTGGACGGCGGTGCTGGAGATCTCGGTGCTGATGGCTCAGTATCCGAGCGAGTCGATTGCGCGGCTGTCGTATGAGTACCGGACGCTGGGGCTGGGTTATGCGAATCTCGGTGCGATGCTGATGCAGGCGGGGATTCCTTATGACTCGGAGCGGGCGCGGGCGATTTCGGGTTGTCTGACGGCGGTGCTGACGGGTCGGAGTTACGCGACATCGGCGGCGATGGCGAAGGAGTTGGGTGCGTTTGCGGGTTATGAGAAGAATCGTGAGTCGATGCTGCGGGTGATGCGGAATCATCGGCGGGCGTCTTACGGGGTTCCGCGGAACCCGTCGATGGCGGCGAATCACGAGCTTGGGGCTTATGAGGGGTTGAAGATCGCGCCGGTGCCGATTGACGCTGGGAATCTGACATCGACTCGTGAGGCGGCGGGTGTGCTGTCGAACGCGGAGTCGTTGGCGGAGCGAGCGAAGGTGGCGTGGGATGATGCGCTGGAGCTGGGTGAGGCGCACGGGTATCGGAATGCGCAGGTGACGGTGATCGCGCCGACGGGGACGATCGGGTTGCTGATGGACTGCGACACGACGGGGGTGGAGCCGGACTTTGCGTTGGTGAAGTTCAAGAAGCTGGCGGGTGGGGGTTATTTCAAGATTGCGAATCAGTCGTTGAAGCCGGCGTTGGATGCGCTGGGTTATTCCGAGGCGCAGGTGAAAGGGATCATGACGTATGTGATGGGGGCGTTGACGCTGGAGGTGGCGATGCCTTCGGCGAAGGGTGAGGTGGCTGCGAACGGTCCGACGTTTGCGGAGTTTTTGATGGATCGTGGTTTGGAGAAGGCGGACCTGGATCGGTTGACCAAGGCGTTGCCGACGGTGTTTGAGATTGGTCAGGCGTTCACGTCGTGGACGCTTGGGGATGAAGGGATGAAGAAGCTGGGTCTGGCGGACAAGGCGTCGGAGGCGGGTTTTGATCTGCTGCGGGCGTTGGGTCTGACGGGCAAGCAGGTGGAGGCTCTGAATCGAGCGATCTGCGGGACGCAGACCGTGGAGGGTGCTCCGGCGCTCAAGGATGAGCATCTGGCGGTGTTTGATTGTGCGAACAAGTGCGGGAAGCTGGGGCAGCGGTTTATTGTGGCTGAGGGTCATATCCGGATGATGGCGGCGGCTCAGCCGTTTATCACTGGTGCGATCAGCAAGACGATCAACCTGCCCAACGAGGCGAGTGTTGAGGATATTCAGGGCTGCTACCGGTTGAGCTGGGAGTTGGCGCTCAAGGCGAATGCGCTTTATCGGGATGGTTGCAAGCTGAGTCAGCCGTTGAACACGGGGTCCTCGGACACGAAGGACGAGGACGTGCTGGAGGCGATGGAGGATGAGGAAGCGGTAGAGCTTGCTCGTGAGGAGGTCGCTGAGCAGGTGGTGGCGTTGGCGGGTGCTGACGAGCCGATCCGTGAGCGGATTGTTGAGAAGATTGTGGAGCGTCCGCTGCGTCGGCGGCTGTCGGACACGCGGCATAGTCGGACGCACAAGTTCAACGTGGCGGGCCACGAGGGCTATCTGACGGTGGGGCTTTATGACGATGGGACGCCGGGCGAGCTGTTTATCACGATGGCGAAGGAGGGATCGACGATCGGCGGGTTGATGGACTCGCTGGGTACGGCGATCTCGGTGGCGCTTCAGTATGGGGTGCCGGTGGAGTCGCTGGTGACGAAGTTCACGCATCAGCGTTTTGAGCCGGCGGGGATGACGCACAACCCGGATATCCCGTTTGCCAAGAGTCTGGTGGACTACATTTTCCGTTGGATGGGGATGGAGTTTGTGTCGGGGTACAAGTCGGCCAATGCGCCGCTGCGGTCGACGGATGATGGTGATGATCAGACGCCCGCGACCTCGCGGACGATGCCGACGCTGACGGCGGCGCAGACGAGCCATTCGACGGGTAACGGGAATGGCAAGGGCCACGGTCGGGCGGCGAAGCCTGAGGCGGAGGTGTCGGAGTCGGCGACGGCGGTGCTGGTCGAGGAGCGGAAGCCGCGGTTTGATGTGCGTTCGGATCGGGTGACGGTCGAGGACTCGAGCCTGGCGGCGGCGATGAAGGGACTGCAGGCGGACGCTCCGGCGTGCGACGTGTGCGGGACGATCACGGTGCGCAATGGCACGTGCTACAAGTGCCTCAACTGCGGGAACTCGATGGGCTGCTCCTAACCCCCCACCCCCCCACTTCAAGGCAGGCCGCGGGCTTGACCTGAGGGCAAGGGTGGTTGGTTCTGGTGGGTTTCACTTTGCTTCTTCCCTCTCTGCCCCCTCGGCACGCTTGCGTGGCGAGGGGGTTTTTCTTGATCGGGTGAGGGGGGAGTTGGGAGGGGTTGGGGGTTAGACTCTGGTGGTGAGCAGAACAGCGACGCCGATTGATGGGAGGGGGGGCGCTGGGGCACGCCTGGCTGGGGTGGGTGTGGGGGGGTGGCGTGAGCGGGTGATGGTTTGGTGTGGGGTGGTGATGGTGGGGGTGGTGTTGCTGCCTGGGTTGGTGCCGACGTTTGTGAATCCGTGGTTGGAGACGGACCCGCGGGTGGAGGGGTTGACAGGGGCGCTGGGGGGGATGACGGGGACGGTGGCGGTGGGGGTTCAGTTGGTGGGGATGATCGCGGCGGGGGTTGGGTTGGTGCTTGCGCGGGGGGTGCGGGGGTGGTGGTTGCTGCTGGCGGGGGTGGGGTGTTTGGGGGCGATGTGGAGTGTGTTGAACGGGGCGGGGTCGACGGGGAATCGGGTGATGGTGGGGTCGTGGGTGGCGGGTGCGGTGATGGCGGTGGGGATGGCGTCGCTGGTGTCGGATCGGCGGGCGGGTGCGGCGGTGCGACGGTGGGTGGTGGCGGTGCTGGTGGGTGGGTTGATCCCGCTCGCGGTGGATGCGTTGTGGCAGGTGTACGTGGAGCATCCGGAGAATCTGCGGTTTTATGAGCGGACGATGGATGAGATGCTGGCGGCGCGGGGGTGGGCGGAGGGGTCGCCTGAGCATTTGTTGTTTGCGCGACGGATGAGTTTTGCGGATGCGACGGGAGGGTATGCGCTGTCGAATGTGTTGGGGTCGGTGGGTGCGGGGCTGGCGTGTCTGGGGTTGGGGTTTGTGGGGACGCGGCTTAGGGATCGGGGGACGTTGACGGCGGCGGGGGTGTTGGGTGTGGGGGGGGTGCTGGTGTGGTTGACGGCGTCGCGCGGGGCGATGGGCGCACTGATGCTTGGGGTGGTGTGGTTCGGGGTGGCGTGTTGGTTGGGTGCGCGGATCAGGAGGGGGTGGTTGCGTGGTCTGGTGGTGGGCGGGTTGGGGTTGTTGATGGTGTTGCTGCCGTGGGTTGCGATCGGGTGGGCGGGTGCACAGGGTCCCCCCCCACCTCCGCCGCCTGGGGAGGTGACGTCGTTTCCGGGATGGTTGAGTCTGCTGTTTCGGTATTGGTATCTGGAGGCGGGGTTGCGGATGCTGGTGGAGGTGCCGGGGGTGTGGTGGTCGGCGGTGGGTCCGGAGGGCTTTGCGTTGATGTTCGGGTGGATGAAGGACCCGATGCTGCCTGAGGACGTGGCGAGCACGCACAACGTGGTGGTGGACCTGCTGGTGATGCTGGGGGTTTATGGTTTGTGCTGGCTGGTGCTGGGCGGGTGGTGGCTGTGGCGCGGGATGTGTCCTTCGCGAGCAGCGGATGTTGAATCCGGAGGTGAGGAAGAGCGTCATGTGGGGGGTGAGCCGAACTGGTTGGGGGGGATGGCGGCGAGTGGGGTGTTGTTGCTGCCTGTGGTGTGGATGACGGTGGAGACGCTGTATCTGGAGACGGCGTTTTTGCAGCTGCTGGTGTTCGCGGGGATGGCGGTGGCGGTGGCGTGGCTGGCGGAGCTGGGGAAGGGGGTGTCGGCGCGGGTGATGGGGATGGGTTTGGCGGCGGGGGCGCTGGTGCTGATGGTGCACGGTCAGATGGAGATGACGTTTTTTAATGGTGGGGCGTCGCAGCTGGCGTGGGTGGTGTTGGGATTGGCGGGGGGTGTGGGGGCGGGGGTGAATGTGCGGCCGTTTAAGCTGTCGGGTAAGCGGTTCAGGGATGTTGTTGGGGGATTGGGTTTTCTTGGTCTGGGTTCATCAGTCGCTGCTTATCTGGTGTGGGTCGGCTTGGTGGTGGTATCGAGCGAGCGACTGTCGCTTGAGGCCGCACGCCTGGTCGTGGCAGGCGAGAGTCTGCGAGCTGCGGATTTGCTGGAGAAAGAAAGCGGCTTATTTACATTGCTCGAGAAGGATCGCTCACCGTTCGCCGAGTGGATTTTTCGCCTGCGGATGGAAGAGGCACACAGGGCTTCGGCTCAGGGGGACAGCACTCGTGCGCTTGAACTGAGTGGACTCGCCAACCCTGTCTGGCTGCCTTCTCGGAGCGTTCTGGTCTTGTGGAACGAACTGGGCTGGCTCGATGAAGAGCGGATGCCAGGGACAGCAGCAGAACTGCGTCGTCAGATCGCCGTCTGGATGTTCTTCTCTGAGAAACTGCCTGACGAGACTCATCGTGATATGTGGCTGGACGTGAAGGCTGAGATGGAGAACTTGTTGACGATTGTGCCTTACAGCGTTCGGGATCGGTTGCGGTTGGTGGAGGTTTTGATTGAGCTTGAGGACTGGGATGAGGCAGCGGCGGAGTTGGAGCGGGCGCGAGGGATCCATGCGGGGTTGTATCTGGATCCGTTGAAGCAGTTGCCGGAGGAGCGGTTTGAGGGGTTGGCGGGGAGGATTGAGGCGGGGCGGGCGGGGGAGGAGTGATCCGGGATATGTCTGATGCCAAGGGCTGTCGGCACACTTTGACGGGCCTTCGGCGTGTCAAAGTGTGGCACCCGGGTGGGGTTGCTGGTTCCGGGGGCGGGCTGCGCCCGACCCCGGCCACCCATGTCTGAAAGAGGATGGCTCGGCCCGAGCGGGTTAGTTGGTTTTGAAGGGGTTGCCGGTGGTGTGTTCGAAGGTGTCTTCGAGGGTGGGTTCGGCGAGGGTGGCGGAGCGGAGTTTGGGTTGGTGGTGGTCGAGGAGGTAGCGCATGGCGGCGGGGCCGTTAGGGGTTTCGAGTCGGGCTTCGCCTGGGATGCGCTGGGGGAGTGGGGTGACGGGGTGGTGCTGGTTGAGGTCGTTGATGAGGGGGTGGAGGTCATCGGGGTCGAGGGTGGCGAGGGTGAGGACGGCGGCGTGGTTTCCGCCGGCCATGGTTGTCTTGAGTTGGGCGGGGGAGCCTTCGGCGACGATGCGTCCTTTGTCGAGGATGATGACGTGGTCAGCGTGTTCGGCTTCGTCGGTGAGGTGGGTGGTCATGAGGATGGTGAGGCCGGTGCGTTTGCGTTCGGCGTCGAGGGCGTGCCAGAACTGTCGTCGTGCGGTGGGATCGACGCCTGTGGAGGGCTCGTCGAGGATGAGGAGTTTGGGGTTGTGGAGGAGGGCTTTGGCTAGTTCGGCGCGTCGGGCGAGTCCGCCTGAGAGGGTGGCGACTTTGTCATCGGCGCGGTCGATGATGCCGAGGGTTTCGAGTCGCGCGGGGACCTGTTGCTTGAGCTGTTGGTGGGTGAGTCCGTAGATACGGCCCTGGAGGGTGAGGTTTTCGCGGACGGTGAGTTCGCGGTCGAGGGAGGGGCTCTGGAAGACGACGCCGAGGGATTGCCGGATGGTGTGTCCGGCGACGCGGAGGTCGTGGCCGAGGAGGGTGATGCGTGGGATGACGTTGGGGCGGCCGGAGGGTTTGAGGGCGGTGGTGAGGATCTTGAAGAGGGTGGATTTTCCTGAGCCGTTGGGGCCGAGGACGGCGGCCATGGTTCCGTGGGGGACGGTGAGCGCGATGTCATCGAGGGCATCGGTTTCGGTGCCTGGGTAGCGGTGGGAGAGCGCATCAATGGCGATGGCGGGCTCGGTGCTGGCGGGCCTTGGGGGGGTGTTGGTCGTCATGGGGTGTGCGTGGGCGAGGGTCACAGGCGGTCCCACGCGAGGGCCGAGAGAACGATCGGCAGGTAGAGGAGTGAGGCGATGAAGACGACGCGGGCGCGGCGGTCGCAGGGTCTGAGGGCGAACCAGATGGAGGCGGCGGCGAAGGCGAGGGTCGTGCCGAGGGCGACGATGGCGTACACCCAGCCGGCGGTGCCGTAGGCGCCGAAGAGGGGCATGGCGGCGGCGGCGATGAGCAGGAGGGCGGTGACGACGACGTGGGCGGCGACCTGTCTGCCTTTGGCATCGACAACGGGGAGCATGCGGAGTCCTGCGGCGGCGTACTGGTTGCGGTAGAGCCAGGCGATCGCCATGAAGTGGGGGATTTGCCAGATCAACATGATGAGGAAGGCGGGCCAGGCTTCTGCGGAGAGGATGCCGGCGGCGGCGGCGTAGCCGATGAACGGTGGCATCGCCCCCGGAATGGCACCGATGTGGGTGGCCCAGGGGGTGAGGGCTTTGAGGGGGGTGTAGATGAGGACGTAGACGAGGAGGGTGGCCAGGGCGAGTAAGGCGGCGAGGGGTGTGGTGAGCAGGAAAAGAATGAGGGTACCCAGGGTGCCGGTGAGAACGCCGAGGGTGATGCCTTCGGTGATGGAGATGCGTCCTGCGGCGATGGGGCGGTGGGCGGTTCGGTTCATCCGGGCGTCAGGGGTTCGTTCCCAGACCTGGTTGAGGATGCCGGAGGAGATGCAGGTGAGGCCGACGCCGAGGGTGAGGCCGATGATGGCGACGGCGTTCCATTGGTCCATGTGGAGGGCGAGGGCGTAGCCGACCCATGAGGTGAGGACGACCATGAGAGTGATGCGGAGTTTGGAGAGCTCGAGGTAGTCGCGCAGGCGTGAGGGCTGGGCCGTGTGGGCTTTGGGCGATTCCTCGGTGATCTGTTTAGTTAGTGGGGCGGCTTGGGTCATGCCCCTCCTGTGGTTTGGAGGGAGGGTTGGGTGTGGCCGTTGTGGCTGGCTGGGTCGTGATGTGTCGATGGGTTGTCGCTGTTTGATTGAGGGGGTTGGATCTGTTTGATGGTGGTCGGGTGGGCGAGGGAGGAGGCGATGGTGACGCGGGCTGCGAGCCAGACGGAGGCAGCGAGCAGGAGGGCGCCGAGAGACTGGTGCATGGTGGCGAAGGTGGGGTGGATCTCGGCCCAGACGGTCATGATGCCGAGCATGATCTGGGCGGCCATGAGGCTGGCGACGTTGACGAGCGGGGCGGTGACGATGGCTTTTTGTCGGAGACCGGCGAGGATGGCCCATGCGGCGAAGAAGGCTGAGAGGATGACGATGACCGCCATGAAGCGGTGGGTGAAGTGGAGGTGGACCTGTCCGATGGTGGTGTCGATGGGGACGCGGTTGATGAGGTGGTCGGGGAGGTCGAGGATGGCGGTGTCGAGCTGGGCCTGGTTCATCGGGGCCATGAGGGCACCGTAGGAGAGGGGGGCGTCGGGGATGGCTTTTTCGGCGCCGAAGTGTCGGACGGAGGCGCCGATGCCGAGTTGGGCGATGAGGATGCCGACGAGGGCCCATGAGAAGAAGGTGGCGAGTTTTTCGCCGACGGCCTTGGGCTGGTTGGCGGGTCGGCGTTTGGCGGTGGTCCAGAGGGCGCCGGTGGCGACGACGGTGAAGATGACGATGCCGAAGAAGACCTGTCCGACGACGCCATGGAGGGCGGCGAGGGGTTGGGATTGTTCGGTGACGCGGAGTCCGCCCATGACGCCTTGGGTGATCACCAGAATGATCATGGGGATGCCAAGCCATCGGAGCCAGGGTTTGGGTGCCCAGATGGCGAGTCCGGTGCCGAGGAGGAGGGTGAGGAAGCCGACCCATGATCCGATGAGGCGGTGGGAGTGTTCCCAGAAGGTTCCGATGTCGTGGAACCAGACCTCAAGGGGGGCGAGGAACATGTTGTAGCCGAAGGTTCCGGGCCAATCGGGGACGGCGAGTCCTGCGTCGAGGGAGGTGACGTGCCCGCCAAAGCCGATGAGGACAAAGGTGGAGAGGGCCAGGAGGATGGCCAGGAAGTGGAGTGTCCGGCGGTAACCGGAGCGGTTTGGGGGGGTTGCGTCCTTGGCGGTCATGAGAAGTCTCGTGGAGATCCGACTTTAGGGGTGGGTGTGGATTATACTCACCGGATTGAGCCCCGCCTGATGTTTGGATGGGGAAACCACCCGTTTTGATGGAGCGATCTCATGGTCGAGCAGAGCAACGGGTCGGTCGCCCGGAGCGGCCGACGGATTGAGATTTACGATACGACGCTGCGGGACGGCACGCAGGGTGCGGACGTGGCGTTGACGCTGGCGGACAAGCTGAAGCTGACGCGGGCGTTGGACGAGATGGGCTTCGATTTTATCGAAGGGGGTTATCCGCTCTCGAACCCGAAGGACGCGGCTTATTTCGAGCAGGTCCGGGGTTTGAAGCTCAAGCACGCGAAGATCACGGCGTTCGGGATGACCCGGCGCAAGGGGATCGAGGCGAAGGATGATCCGGGGATGCAGGCGCTGGTAGCGGCGGGGTCGCCGGTGATCGCGATCGTCGGGAAGACGTGGGACCTGCACGTCGACGAGGTGCTGCGGGTGTCGCGGGAGGAGAACCTGGCGATGATCCGTGACTCGGTGGCGTTTTGTGCGCAGTCGGGTTCGACGGAGGCGGTGTTTTATGACGCGGAGCACTTCTTTGATGGCTACCGGGCGAACCCGGCGTATGCCCTGGAGACGTTGAAGGCTGCTCTGGATGGTGGGGCGAAGCGGCTGGTGTTGTGTGATACCAATGGGGGGTCGCTGCCGGCGTTTGTCGCGGAAGCGGTGACGGCGGTGCGCGAGCGGTTTGGGTTGGGCGGGGCGATCGAGGGTGGGGACGGACCGCTGCTGGCGATTCATGTGCACAACGATGGTGCGTTGGCGGTGGCGAACTCGCTGGCGGCGATCGAGGCGGGGTGTGTGCAGGTGCAGGGCACGATCAACGGCATCGGCGAGCGGTGCGGGAACGTGGACCTGATCCCGATGGCGGCGAACCTGGCGCTGAAGCTGGGGTATGACTGTCTGCGTGAGGGGGCGACGGCTGGGCTCAAGGGTCTGGCGAAGCTGGCTTACGAGTTGACGGGGATGTCGGCGTGGGCGGGTCAGCCTTACGTCGGAGCGAATGCGTTCACGCATAAGGGGGGGATGCATGTGCACGCGGTGCTGCGGATCGCGCACAGCTATGAGCATGTGGAGCCGGAGACGGTGGGGAATACCCGGAAGGTTCTGGTGTCGGAGCTGGCGGGGGCGAGCAACATCGCGGCGCAGGTCGGGGCGAAGTTCGGCATCGAGGACGACAAGGCCACGCAGCGGAAGGTTCTGGAGAAGATCCAGGACCTGGAGCATGAGGGGTATCAGTTCGAGTCGGCGGAGGCGTCGATGGAACTGCTGGTTTACGAGGCGCTGGGCAAGCGGCCATCGTTCTGGCAACTGCACCACTACCGTTGCGTTATCCTCAAGCGGGACGGGGATGCGGAGACGACGACCGAGGGGACGGTGAAGCTCTCGGTGGATGACGTCACGGAGTACCGGGTGGCGGAGGGTGACGGCCCGGTGAACGCTTTGTATCAGGCCTTGACCGACTGCCTTGGCGACCATTACCCCGAGATCCACAAGATCCATCTGTCGGACTACAAGGTGCGTGTGGTGAACCCGACGGCGGAGACGGCGGCGCGGGTGCGGGTGGTGATCGAGTTCCAGTACACCGCAGAGGACGGCACGACGCGGGTGTTCTCGACGGTGGGTGTGGATGAGAATATCGTGGAGGCGAGTTGGGAGGCGATCTCGGATGCGTTTCAGTATCTGTTGATTGAGGTGCGGGCTGGGGTGGGGGTTTAAGCGTGTCACCCGGCGGATGAGAGCGTAGTGCTCAGCGATTAGACCGGGATGGAAGGTGTCGGAGCTGGCGGGTAACCAAGCCATTGGTTGGTCGGTTCGACCCACGGTGCGACTTTGCGGATGGCTTCGGGATCGACCGAGGAGCGGTGTTGGCCGGCGCGCTCGGCGTCGTAGTGTTCTCGGATGAACTGTTCCATGGCGTCGTTGGGTGAGAGGTCGCAGAAGGCGATGATCTCTCGGGTTTTTTCTTCGCTGAGGTCTTCGAGCCGGACCTCGTAGTAGCGATCAGGTCCGAGGGAGCGGCCGAAGGCGCAGCTGAGTTCAACGCACCATTTCCACTGGAGGCAGGCGACCTGGAGGCGGTCCATTTCTCGGAGCATCTGATGGATGCCGGGGAGCCGTGGCCCCCAGGGGTTTTCGCCGACGAGTTTTTTGAGGGGTTTGGGTGTCATGCGTCGGAGATACTCGGGGGCGTAGAAGGGCATTCGGAGCCAGGAGAGTTCTTTGAGGCGTCGTCGGGTGTGTCCGACGGCGACGTTGGTCACGCCATGGCCGGATTTATCCCAGAGCTTGTCGGAGCTGAGGACGGCGTCGTAGCCGTTTCGGATGATGTGGATGTAGATGGCGTCGGGGAGGACGGCGTCAACGAACCCGGGCCGGATGGAGTTGCTTGGCGTTTTTTCGAGGAGTCGAGATCGGTTGGCGTTGTGAACGCGTTGCGCGAGACTCGAGCGAATGCGTGATCTGATGGCGGGTGTGAGGTGTTCCGGTCGGAGAAGGTCGCTACGCAGGTCGTTGCCGTCTTTCCAGATCAGCCGGGGTTCGACGACGTAGGCGAGGTCGGGGTGCTGGGCGAGGACTTTTCCGATGAAGGTGGTGCCTGAGCGGGGTGCGCCGAGGATGATGATCGGCCGGTGGAGGTAGCGTTTGAGTTCCTCGTGCATGAGCGGGATGGTACGGGAATCGAGCTTTGCCAGCAGTTTTGGGCTTAGCCTTTGACCGCACCCAGCGTGACGCCCTTGGTCAGGTGGCGTTGGAGCATGAGGTAGATGAAGAGGGTGGGGACGACGATGAGGACGAGCCCGGCGAAGACCATGCCCCAGTCGACTTCGTACTGGCTGACGATGGTGATGTTGGCCAGGCCCAGGGGGAGGGTTCGGAGGTTTTCGGAGCCTTCGCCGGAGAGGAACATGAAGGCGAGGAAGTACTCGTTCCAGGTCCCGATGAAGGAGAAGATGGCGACGGTGATGAGTCCGGGGCGGGCGAGGGGGAGCATGATGCGCCAGAACGCGCCGAACTCGGTGCAGCCGTCGAGCAGGGCGGCCTCGTGGAGAGATTTGGGCAGGGAGCGAAAGAAGCCGGTGAGGATGAAGATGGCAAACGGCAGTCCGACGGCGATGTAGACGAGAACCAGGCCGAAGCGGGAACTGAGCAGGCCCATGGCTTTGAGCTGGAAGAACAGCGGGACGACGGCGAGTTGGAGGGGGATCATGAGCCCGCCCAGGAAGTAGAAGAGCAGGGCCTTGGCTCCCGGGAAGGCGAATCTGGCCAGGGCGTAGGCGGCCATGGCGCCGATGAAGACGACGCCGACGACGGTGGCGAAGGTGACGGCGACGGAGTTGAAGAAGTATTCGCCGAAGCTGCCGGTGGTCCAGGCGCGGGTGAAGTTGTCGGTGGCGAGGTTGTCGATCGCGGGGGGTGCGAAGGGCTCGTCGAAGACCTCGGCCGACGGCTTGAGCGAGGTCATAAACAGCCAGAGCATGGGGAAGAGGGTGGCCAGCAGGTAGGCGATGAGGAGGGTGTAGATGGCTCCTGTGGTGAGGACGGTTTTGGGGGTGGTGCGTCGTTCACTCATGGTTTAGAGCTCCACCGCTTCGCGTTTCATCAGTCGGAGGGTCGCCGCGGTCCCGAAGAAGACCATGATGAACAGCAGGACGGCGATGGCGGCGGCCTGACCTACTTTGAACTCGGAGAACATCGCCCAGACCATGCGGGTGCCGATGACGTGCGTCTGGGTGTTGGGCGACTGGTTGGTCAGGAGCCAGATGACCTCAAAGGCTTTCATGCCGGCGATGACCAGGAAGACGATCGAGACGGAGAGGGCTTCCCAGATCAGCGGGATGGTGATGGTCCAGAACTGGTGCCAGGGGGTGGCTCCGTCGATCTCGGCTGCTTCGTAGAGCGACTCGGGGATCGACTGCATGGCGGCGAGGTAGAGAACCATGTTGAAGCCGCAGGCGGCCCAGATCATCATCGGGATCAGCGACCAGTAGAGATTCTGTTGGGAGAGCCAGGCGTAGTTCTGAAACGACTCGAAGCCGAGCCAGACAAGACCCTCGTTGATGGGCCCGCCAGCGGGGTTGTACATCTGTTGCCAGAGCAGGATGGCGGCGACGCCGAGGAGGTTGGGGAAGAAGAAGACGATACGAAACAGCCACGAGCCCCAGACGCCACGAGACAAACATGTAGCGAGAAAGAGGGCGAGAGGGATCACGAACGCCGGGATGACGAACATGATGAAGAGGTTGTTGCGCAGCGCGATCCAGAAGCCGTCGTCTTCGAAGAGCAGGCGCTCGAAGTGCAGCAGGCCGACGGGCTGCATGTCGGTGAGGCCATCCCACCGCTGGAGCGACCAGCCGAAGGAGCTGATGGACGGGATGACGACAAAGAGTGAGTAGAACGCGACTGCGGGGAGCAGGAACAGTGCGACGGCGGAGATGCGGACGCGCATGCCGGCGGCTTCGACCTTGTTGCGACCGCTGTAGGCGCTGCGGATCTGCAAGACGGTCGTGATGAGGACGTAGATCACGCCTGCGCCGAGGAGGGACAGGAGGATGATGGGTTTGACGGAGTGGCGGACGGTGATGCTGTCGGGGTTGGCTTTTTCGGCGCGGATCTTGGTGGCGGCTTCTTCAAGGAAGCGGGCTTCGGCGGCGGGGTCGAAGTCTCGGGCCTCGAGGATGCGGGTGCGGACGTCCTGCCACTGCTGGTTGATCTCGGCGAAGTCGTCATCGGGGGTGGCGGCGAAGATTGAGGTGACGGTTTCGAGGACAGCGGCGACCTCGCGGAGGTCGGGGGGGAGTGCGGTCTGGTTGACGCCCCGGATGGCAACCGGGCGGTGCTCGTTGCCGGCGATGAACGCCGCCTGCTCGGGCGAGGTGGCGAACTGCATGAAGCGGACGGCGGCTTCGGGATTGGGAGCGGCGGAGAAGATGAAGTAGTAGCCGGTCCCGCCACAGATGGCGGTCGGTTCGGCGTTGGGGCCGGGGACGTAGGGGTATTTGAAAAAGCCGACCTCGAAGTCGTCGGGGATCTGGTCGGCCATCTCGGTGAGGAGCCAGGTGCCGCACATGACCATGGCGGCGTTGCCGCGGAAGAACTCGAGCTGGGCCTGGGTGTGGCTCATGCCCTCGGCGCCGGGCTGGAAGTGTTCCTCGGCGAGCTGGCGCACGAGCCGGAGCATCTCGATCATCACCGGGTGGTCGTAAGTCCCGGGCTCGCCCTTCTGCATGGCCTCGAAGTAGTCGCGGCCGCCGAGTTGATAGAGGGTGGTGTTGATGAGCTGGTGGAGATACTGCGGGTACTGACCCTGAAAGGCGATGGGCGCGATGCCGTCGCCTTCGGCCTTGATCTGCTCGCAGAGGGCGAGGAGCTGGTCCCAGGTCTCGGGGATTTGCCAGCCTTTTTCGCGGAAGAGCTTGCGGTTGTACCAGAAGCCGTAGGTGGAGTACCAGAGGGGGATGCCGTAGTTCTGACCGTTGTATCGGAAGCGATCGAAGCTGCCGGGGAGGAAGGTCTCGCGCCAGGTGGGCTGTCCCGGGCCGAGGGGTTCATCGAGGAATCGGTCGAGGGGCTGGACCTTGCCGGCCTCGATGAGGCGGCCGTAGTTGACGGGGGCGTCGGAGAGTTCGGGGAAGGAGCCTTCGAGGATACGGACGCGAACCTTGTCCACGATGCGCGGGTCGCTGACGAGATCGATCTTGATGCCGGGGTTGCGGCGCTCGTACTCGCGAGCGACCTCTTCGAGCCCCCGGGCAAAGAGCATGGCCTGGACGCGGGTGGGTTCTGACTCGGCGGCGTGCGCGGTCGTGCCAGCGGCAAGGCCGAGGAGGGTGAGGATCACAAGCAGGGCAGCGGTGAGACGTGGAGGCATCTGTATGGCAGGATAACAGAGGTTTAATCTTCTAGAACGATCTGGCGGGTGAATCTTTACCTGTCCTGACTATTTACCCAAAAGTGAGCAAGACCCTTGACTTAAGCGCTTCCTTGCGTTTTACTAATAGATACGAGTCGTGTTCAGTGACTCGGGCTTGACATCTTTTTGTTTCGAGAGGACCCGTCGCGGGAGCGGCGCAGCTTGACATTATCGCGGGTTGATTGGCTTGCGATCCCCGTCCACCACCCCCCCCTGAGGTGTCGGCCATTCTTGGTCGGCACCTCTTTTTGCTGGGTGATGGTGATCGTCAGGCGTCCCCAGAAAAAACCGGCCACATAGGGCCGGCTTAGTGAGTTTCAAGTGGGGTCGGGTTTATTTGCTGATCAGCGGGCGGCTGACCTGCGTGTCCGGGTCCGCCGGCGTGGCGGGTGGGGGTGTGGTCGTGGCGGGGGCGGAGCTTTGGGACTGCGCCGGGGCGGCCAGCTCAGTCGGCGTGCCGGGGGTGTCGGCGAGCGGGATCAGAATGATCTCAACCCGGCGGTTGACCGGGTTGCCTGCGGCGGTGTTGGGCTCGAGAGGTCGGTAGGGGCCGTAGCCGGCGACGCCTGTGTGCGAGGCTCGGACGCCGGCGTCGCTGAGGGCGTTCATCACGGCGATGGCTCGGTGGACTGAGAGATGCCAGTTGGTCGGATGCTTCTCACGGGTGCCGGGGTTGCGGATCGGCAGGTTGTCGGTGTGGCCGATGACGCGGACCTCGTAGTCGGCGGCGGCGGGGCTGGAGAGCACCTGAGCCAGGCGTGAGAGGCCAGTTGCCGCGGAGGTGCTGACCTCGGCGGAGCCAGGGGCGAAGGTGAGGTCGGACTTGAAGCGGATCAGGGCCTGCTCCGCGTCGTACTCCATAATGTCGGCGTTGGCCTCGGCGAGCCGCTTGAGCGGTCGGTCGAGTTCGGCGGGGAGTTCCTTGACGGCGCGGGCGTCGCGGAGCTTCTGCTCGGCGGCGGCGAGGGCGGCCTGGAGTCGCGCTCGCTCGGCACGAAGGCCTTCGAGCTCCATCATCATGACGGGGTCTTTGGGGGCGGGCGCATCACGCATGGCCTGGATGGTGGCCTGAGCCTCTTCGAGGCGCATGGTGAGGTCAACGATCTGGGCTTCGGCCCGTTTGTTGACGGCTTCCAGCTCGGAGATCCGCTGCTGCGCGGCGCATCCCACGAGGCTGAAGGAACTGAGAATCATGGTTGCGATCAGCAGACGCTTCATCTTCAATTGCCCTTTCGGCCCAGACTTCCGGATTTAACGTATCGTCAGCAAGGTACAGCATCGGCGCGGAAAAAGCACCGATAGGGGCTGTGATCGGCCGCGATGAGGAGTGATCGTGAATATGGCGGACAGAACGGTTTATCTGGCCGCTGGGGTTCGGGATGCCCGTGGCGTGAATCTGAGCCCCGGAGCGGTCGTTGTCGAGGGCTCGGACCCTGTCACCGTGGTGGCCGTGGGGTCGCCCGAGGAGCTTCGGGGGGCCGGGCGGGTCGTCGATCTGGGCGATCGGCTGCTGATGCCAGCGATGGTGAACGCCCACGCCCATTTGGAACTGACGTCGCTGGGGCCGAGACCCTACGAGGCCGAGGGGGGGTTCTTTGGCTGGGTGTCCGGGGTGAGGGAACGCTCGGGCGACTTGCACCAGGAGCCGGAGGCGGAGACGAGTGTTTATCGGGCGTCGCTGCGCGATGGGCTGAGGCAGAGTCGACTGGCGGGCGTGGCGGCGGTGGGGGATGTGGCGACCTATGACCTTGCTGCGGCGGAGCGACTGCGGAGTGGCCTGCTGGGGGTGACGTTTCTGGAGTTGTTCGGTGTCGGCGACCCGCATCATCGGGCGGCGTTGGAGCGGGTCCATCGCGGAGCGCCGGAAGGGGCTGGGTGGCAACCGCATGCGCCCTATTCGGCATCGCATTCGCTTTACGGTGCGGCGGCGTGGTCGGGGCGGCCGGTGTGCACACACTTCTGTGAGTTGATTGAAGAGGTCCAGTTCGTCGCGCACGCGGACGGCCCGTGCCGGCAGTTCCTGGAGTCGATCGGTCGGTGGAGCCCGGAGGCGGAGCCCCGGTATCGACAGGGCTGGTCGCCGGCGTACTGGATGGAGCCGGCGCTGAGGGCGCGGCCGTGGCTGCTGGCCCACGCGCACTACCTGGATGACCGCGACATCATGCTGCTAGCCGACACCAACGCCTCGGTCGCCTACTGCCCGGTCGCTGCGGACTACTACGGTCATCCGCAGCAGGGGCGCGAGCCGCATCGGTATCAGGAGCTGATCGCGGCAGGCGTCAACGTCTGTCTTGGGACGGATTCGATCGTGTGTCAGCCGAACAAGGCGGTGCAGCCACTTGGGATTCTGGGGCAGATGCGCAGGCTGCATCGGCGTGATGGAGCCAATCCGCAGTTGCTCCTGGAGATGGCCACCGTGCGCGGGGCGCGGGCACTGGGTTTGGACGAAGGGCTCTTCACGCTAAGCAAAGGCCCGGTGGCTGGGCTGGTCTCGGTGGCGCTGGGGCAGGCATCATCACAAGATGCACTAGGGCGTGTGCTGGACCACGACGAACCTGTTTCGCTGGTCGGGCCCGAGGGCTAGGATAGGACGCATGGAGCCGGGACCCGTCCAGCCTGAACCGCCGAATGAGCCACCCGCGGGCGTGCTGCAGAGGCTGCAAACGCTTCAGGTCCGATTCCCGGATGAGTACGCATGGTTCGTGCTCGTCTCGTCGATGGACCTGATGTTCACCTGGCTGATCCTGAATCTCGGCGGGCGCGAGGCCAACCCGTTCGCCAACTGGGTCTATCTCGGGCTGGGTTTCAACGGGTTGGTGATCCTCAAGTACAGCGTGGTGGTGCTGGTGATCCTGATCTGCGAGCTGATCGCGCGTCTGCGCGAGCCAACCGCCCGCACGCTGGCGCGTCTGGCGGTCGGGATCAGCGCGTTCCCCTCGGTCTGGGCGTTGCTGCTGCTGATTGAGTTTCTGATCGAACACACGCCGTAACGCTATGCCTCAAGCGGTCAGCGCGACTGCATCCTCGGCCTCCACGGGGGCGACAATCAGCGACTGCAGGTACTCGGGGTCGTTGCGGTCCACCCACATCGTGAAGGTCTCGCCGTCGTCGATGCGCTCGTCGATGAAGTGATCGATGAGGTTCTTCAGCGCGAGGTGGACCTTATCGCCCTCGACCTTCTTGGCGATGATCTCGCCGAAGCGCGGGTCGGTGCCCAGGCGGGCGCCGAGCAGGACGTTGTAGCCATCGACCTTGATCGGCTTGCCGTTCTCATCCTTCTGGTCCTTGAGGACCACGGGGATGCCGGTCAGGCCGATGTCGGCGGTCTGATACTGCGAGCAGGCGTTGGGGCAGCCGGTGAAGTTGATCGTGATGTCCTGATCAAGCTCGGTGTTCTCTTCAAGGTAGCGCAGCACGCGCCCGGCACGATGCTTGGTCTCGACCACGGCGAGGTTGCAGAACTCCGAACCGGTGCAGGAAATCAGCAGATCACGGAGACGGTGAGCCGTTGGCGTGAGGCCCGCGCTGTCCAGCTCTTTAGTCAGGGCTTCGAGATTAGCCTCGGGCACGTCGAGAAGGATCATGTTCTGCTTGCCGGTCAGGCGGATGCGCTTGTCGCCAGTGGCGTATTGGTCAGCGAGGTCGGCGGCGTCGGCCATGTTCTTCGCGGTCAGTCGGCCGCGTTCGATCGGGATGCCCACGTAGTAGTTACCATCCTTCTGCTGGCCGATGCCCATGTGATCCGAGTGCACGGCGGGGGGGTTCCCCAGCGCGTCATCGTGGATCAACTCGTACCCGAGGATGCCTTCGAGCGTGTCCCTGATCCACTGCCAGCCCTTGTCAGCGACAAGGAACTTCAGGCGGGCGCGGGTGCGTTTTTGACGGTAGCCGTGATCGCGGAAGAGCGTGCAGATCGCCCGTGAGACCTCGACAACCTGCTCGGGTTTCACGAAGGCCCGCATGGCCTGGCCGAAGTGAGGGGTCGAAGAGAGTCCGCCGCCGATGAGCAGGCCGTAGCCTGGCTGGCCCTGATGGGTCGCGCCGTAGAAGCCGTAGCAGTTGATCTGCGGCTGGTGGCAGTGCAACTTGCACCCGCCGATGGACGGCTTGAACTTGCGGGGTAGATTCGAGAACTCGCTGCCGGCGTCGGTGAACATCGTCGAGATGGCCTGAGCGTGCTCGGCCGAGTCGATGATCTCATCCTTGAGAACGCCCGCCAGCGGGCAGCCGACGACGTTGCGGGGGGCATCACCACAGGCGAACTGGCTGGAGAGGCCGATGTCCCAGAGCGTTTCGAGGACCGGACGGAGGTCGGCGGTGGTCAGCCAGTGGAGCTGGATGGTCTGGCGCGTCGTGATGTCGCCAAAACCTCGGGCTCGGTCTTCGGTGATCTGGGCAATGGATCGCAGTTGTGCAGGCGTGAGCTGCCCGCCGGTGATGCGGATCCGGAGCATGAAATGGCCGTTGTTGGGCTTCTGCCGGTAGACGCCAAACCACTTAAACCGTTGTGCTACATCATCTTCCGGGATTGCATCGTAATCGCCGGAGTCCGAATAGCGCAGCAGGTCCTTGAGGACGTCGAAGCCGTCTTTGGCCTTTTTAAGCTCTTCAACAGGGTTGACCTTGGTCACCATGGGGCGGGCTCTCGCTGGATGGGGGGCTCGATCCGGCCGAGATCATCAGGGCCGGGCCATACATCCTAGCAACGCGATCGTGCTTGGCCGATAAACTGCCCGGCTCGGGCCGCCGGGCGTTGCCCTCGAACAGGGCACAGACCCGCGGCATCCCTTACTTTTTTGAGGAATGTCTCCGATGCGAATCACGATGGTCGGCACGGGTTACGTGGGCTTGGTCACGGGGACCTGCCTGTCGAATACCGGCAACGACGTGACCTGTCTCGACGTGGACCCCGGCAAGATCGAGAAGCTCAAAGGCGGGGTCTCCCCCATCTACGAGCCCGGTCTTGAGGACCTGATCAAGCGCAACACCAAGGCCGGTCGGCTCGGCTTCACGCTCGACAAGCCTTCGGCATACAGCTCAGCGGAAGTCGTCTTCATCTGCGTGGGCACGCCGTCGGACGAGGGCGGACGTGCCGACCTCAAGTATGTGCTCGCCGCCGCCGAGGACATCGGCGACGCCATCGAGGCCGCAGACGGCCCAACCGGCAGTGGCCCGGACGAGCGTCGCCCCAAGATCATCGTCGTCAAATCCACCGTTCCCGTGGGCACCAACCTCAAGGTTCGCCAGGCGATCGCGTCACGCACCAAGAAGCCTTTTCTCATGGCGTCGAATCCCGAGTTCCTCAAAGAGGGCGCGGCGATCAACGATTTCAACAAGCCCGACCGCGTCGTGCTGGGCGTTGATGCCGAGGAAGCCGGTGATCGCCTCCGCGATCTCTACACCCCCTTCGTCCGCCAGGGCAACCCGATCTTTGTCATGGACATCCCGTCTGCGGAGATGGTCAAGTACGCCTCGAATGCCATGCTCGCGACCAAGATCTCGTTCATCAACGAAGTGGCCGGGCTCTGTGAGTCTTACGGCGCGAACATCGACGAGGTCCGCCGCGGGATGTGCGCCGACGCCCGCATCGGCAACCAGTTCCTCTACCCCGGCCTGGGCTATGGCGGGTCGTGCTTCCCCAAGGATGTGCTGGCTTGCGTGTCGATGGGTGATGAGGCCAATCGCCCGACCACGCTCCTGGCAGCAGTCCATCAGGTCAATCAGCAGCAGCGCTCGGCGTTTCTGGAGAAGATCGACCGACACTTCGGCGGGTCCAGCTCGCCGGCTGACCTCAAAGGCGTCACCATCGCCGTCTGGGGCATCGCCTTCAAGCCCGGGACCGATGACATCCGCGAAGCCCCGTCGATCACGTTAATGAACGCCCTGATCGAGCGCGGCGCCAAGGTCATCGCCCACGACCCGGTCGCCCACGAGACCGCCAAGCAGGTCATGGGCGATCGCATCAGCTACGTCGATCGCATGGACGATGCCCTCAACGATGCGCACGCCCTGGTGATCTGCACCGACTGGGACGAGTTCAAGCACCCCGACTTCAGCCGGATGCGCAAGGTGATGAAGGCCCCCGTGATCTTCGACGGCCGCAACCTCTACCGCACCGATGCGATGCGCGAGGCCGGCTTCGTCTACCATTCGGTGGGGCGTGACCCGGTGATGTAGCCCGATGGCTCAGAGAAAGGACAGATGCTTTGGACTGGATCGAGTGTCATTCCTTTCTGTCACGGACCATCAAACCCGGGAGTGTCGTGCTGGACCTCGGCGCCAACCACGCCGGATTTAGCACGGTGATCGCTGACCGATACGGCTGTCGCTGTATCGCACTCGAACCAACGCCCAGGCTTCACGAGGGCTACGAGCCTCATCCGCTGATGACCTATGTCCCCGCCGCAGCGAGCGGGACCAGTGGGCGGGCTCGCTTCTGGCCGATGCCCTGCGATCAAGCGTCAACCCTGGTGGCTCAACCGGAGGGAGAGTCCATCGAGGTGGAGTGCCTGACCCTCAGGGACCTCATCACTCGCTACCAGCTCGACCGCATCGATCTGGTCAAGATGGACATCGAAGGTGCAGAAATCGACTTCCTCGATTCTGCCAGCGATGAGGATCTTGGTCGTTGTGATCAACTCACCATCGAGTTCCATGACTTCAATGGTTTAGTCGATGAGCGCGACGTCAGAAGGGTGCTTGACCGCCTCGATTCGCTTGGCTTTATCTGGGCCAGAATGTGCCCGAATGCCAGAGGCTTTCATGACACCATGATCATCAACGCGGACCACCTGGGGCTGGGGCGCATGGAACGGATTTATCTCAAACACATCGCGAAGTATCACATGGCGGGGCCGAGAGTCCTGCGCCGCAGGCTGGGAATTACAGGTTGATTATCCAATCCGCACCATCGCTGCGAACGCCTTGAACCGCGCATCAATGTCCGCTCGCGTCAGCGTCCTCATCCGCCCGAGCGAGAAGTCCTCGATGTTGAAGCTCGCCGTGACCGTTCCGTAAGCCAACGCCTTCTGCATGCCCGACAGCGAGGTGTCGCCGGTCTCGGCGAGATACCCCATCATCGCCCCCGCGAACGAATCGCCCGCTCCGGTCGGATCAACCACTTTCTCAGCGGGGAAAGCCGGCAGGGCGGCCCAGCCGTCAGCGTGTTTCATCACGACGCCGTGCTCACCCTTCTTGATGATCACGAACTTCGGCCCGAGCTTCTCCAGATCGAGCGCCGCGGCGACCACATCACGGCGACCGGTCAGCGCCTTCGCCTCCGAATCGTTGACGATCAGACCGTCGACTTTCTTGATGACCTCGACCAGCTCATCCTTCTGCGTGTTGATGTACAGGTCAATCGTGTCCATCACCGCGAGCTTGCGCTTCGGCACCGAGTCCAGCAGGTTGAGCTGATTCGACGGCCGATCGACCGCCAGGAAAACGTACTCCGAATCCGCATAAAAATCGGGCAGCACCGGCGGGTCTTCGAGCAGGATGTTCAACTCGATCCCGACCGTATCCCGATCGTTCATGTTCTCGTGGTACTTGCCGTGCCAGCGGAACGTCTTCGAGCCCTTGCGGACCTCCAGCCCCCGCCGGTCGATGTTGAAGTGGTCGAACGTCGCCAGGAAATCATCCGGGAAGTCCTCGCCCACCGCCGCAAGCACGCGCGGCTGAGTAAAAAACGACGCCGCCGCCGGGAAATAGATCCCCGACCCGCCGAGCAACTCCTCGGCCATGCTGGTGGGGGTTTCGATCTTGTCGATACAAACGGCACCGGTGACGATGAGGCTCAAGGGTCTCTCCTTGGATTAAACAGAGTAAAGGGCGGGCAGAGAGTGTAGGGCAAGTGACGGCTCTAGGCCCGATACCCACCCATCCCACAAACCAACTTCCACTCCCCCGCCGTCACCGGCTGGACACTCAGCCGTGAGTTGTTGACCAGCACCATCTCCTTGAGCTTCGGTTCGGCCTTGATGGCGGCCAGCGTCACAGGCGTCGGCATCGGGCCCACCGCTTTCACATCCACCATCACAAACTGCCCCTTCGCATCGCCCGGGTCCGGGTACGCCTCCTTCACGACCTCGACGATGCCCACCACCTGCTTCTCATTGACCGAGTGATAGAAGAAGCAGCGGTCGCCCTTCTTCATCGACTGCAAGTGCAGCTTCGCCGAGTGGTTCCGCACACCATCCCACGCAGTCCGCTTGCCCTTCGCGGAGGTCTGGTCGTCCCACGACCACGTGCCGGGCTCGGTTTTGATCAGCCAGTAAGCCATGAATACTCCTAGGCGTTCGTGGAGGCGTCGGCGAAGTGTTGCAAGCAGGCGCGGATCCGGCGGAGCGTCTCGTCTCTGCCGAGGATCGCCAGCGTCAGATCAATCGGCGGGCTCACCGCAGTCCCCGTGATCGCCACCCGCAGCGGTTGAGCGATCGAGCCCATGTTCTTGTACCCCTGCATCTGCGTAAAAGCCTCGATCGCAGCATGAATCGCCTCCGGCGTCCAGGGATCAATCCCTTCGAGCACCGGGCAAACATCATCCAGCGCCTTGAGCCCCTCGCCGTCATTCTTGTGGAGGTTCTTCTTTGCCGCCTTGTCGTCGTAGGTGGCGGGGGGGGTCTTGAAGAAGGCGGCCGAAGAGGAAATATCCGAAAGTGTCACGAGCCGCTCACGATACGCATCGGCGAGGTCATGAAGCTGATTCTTCACGGCGTTTAAGAGCGCTGCGTCATAATTAAGCAGGTAGTCATCCAGCAATCCGCTGAGCGTCTTGACTTCCAGCGACTGCAGATAATCAGCGTTAAACGCCTTAAGTTTCTCACGATCAAACTTCGAGTTGGCCCGATTAATCCGCGCGAAGCTAAACAGCTCGACAAACTGCTCACGGCTGAACTTCTCCAGGTCGTTGCCCGGGTTCCAACCGAGTAGTGCAAGGTAGTTCAGCAGCGGCTCGGGCAGATACCCGCTCTTCTCAAAATCAAACGTGTCAATCTCAGGGAGCTGGATCTTGAGGTGCCGGGCGATCATGATCGCAGTCTCGACGTTGTCCGATTCTTTGCTCAGGAACCGATCAAACTCCTGCTGCTCGATGCCCTCAACACCGGTCAAGCCCGCCTCCTTCGCCGCCTTCCGCGCGATCTTTCCCTTATCCCGCTTGCTCATCTTCGAGCCGTCCGGGTTCATGATCGACGGTAGATGCACAAACACCGGCCGCTGATACGTCCCCGCATCCCCGGTGATCTCCGCCAGCGCATCAAAGATCGCCACATGCTTCGTCGTGTTGGTCAGGTGCTCCTGGCCCCGGATGACGTGACTGATCCGCATCAGCGCGTCATCCACCGTTACCGCCAGATGAAACGTCGGGAACCCGTCCGCCTTGCGGATCACAAAGTCTTCGAGGTCCTTCGCCTCGACCTTGATGTCGCCATAGACCTCATCCTTGAACGCGATGTCCCGGTCCATCCGAAACCGGACGATCTCCGGCTCATCATCTGGCACATAAGCACGCCCAGCCTTCAGCAGTAGGTCGATGTGCTCACGGTAGGGATCTAGCCGATCCGACTGCCGGTAAGGACCCAACGCACCGAGGTCCGAAGCCTTATTCGTCGGGTCCTTGAGCGATGGCCCCTCATCCCACATCAACCCGAGCCATTCAAGGTCACGCACGATGCCCTGGAGCGACTCGTCCGATGACCGCTTCCGATCCGTATCCTCAATCCGCAGGATGAACTCGCCGCCATGCTTCCTGGCGAACGCCCAGGCGAACAAAGCGGTCCGGACCCCGCCGATGTGCAGGGCACCCGTAGGCGACGGGGCGAAACGGGTGCGGACAGGCCGGGATGGAGGGACTTCACTCATCCGGCCGATTCTAAGCATTGCCGCCAGGCGTGCCTGCCGCCCCCGTACCTCCCCGCACCAACCACGACCCGCCCGAGGGCTGGTATAAGCGTGCTCAACCCCCACAAGACCGAGACCCACACCCCATGGCCCAGACCGAAGAACGAGCCCTGAACTTCATCGAGCAGGCAATCGAGGAGCACAACCGCACCGGCCGCTTCGGCGGGCAGGTCGTCACCCGCTTCCCACCCGAGCCCAACGGCTTCCTCCACATCGGCCACGCCAAGGCCATCTGCATCAACTTCGCCATGGCCGCCAGATACGGCGGGCGCTGCCACCTCCGCTTCGACGACACCAACCCCGTCAAGGAAGAGCAGGCCTACATCGACGCCATCCGCGAGGATGTCCGCTGGCTCGGATACGACTGGGCCGACCACGAGTACTACGCCTCCGACTACTTTCCCCAGCTCGACGCCTGGGCCGAGCAGCTCATCCAGGCCGGCAAAGCCTACGTTGATGACCTCACCATGGACGAGATCCGCGACCATCGCGGGACCCTCACCGAGCCCGGCCGCCCGAGCCCCCACCGCGACCGCTCCCTCGATGAGAACCTCGACCTCTACCGCAGGATGAAAGCCGGCGAGTTTCCCAACGGCGCCAAGGTCCTCCGCGCGAAAATCGACATGGCCTCGCCCAACCTCAACCTCCGTGACCCGGTCATGGTCCGCATCCTCCACGCCGAGCACCCCCGAACCGGCAGCCAGTGGTGCGTCTACCCCATGTACGACTGGGCCCACGGCCAGTCCGACGCGATCGAAGGCGTCACCCATTCGCTCTGCTCACTCGAGTTCGAGGCCCACCGCCCGCTCTACGACTGGTTCGTCGAGCAACTCGGCATCCACGCGCCCCAGCAGATCGAGTTCGCCCGCGGCAACATCACCTACATGATCACGTCGAAGCGCAAGCTCATGCGCCTCATCGACGATGGCCACGTCTCGGGCTGGGACGACCCCCGCATGCCCACCCTCCGCGGGATGCGCCGCCGCGGCTACACCCCCGAGGCCATCCGCCGCTTCTGGGACGAGGCCGGCGTCGCCAAACGACCCAACAACATCCACTTCTCCAAACTCGAAGCCCTCCTCCGCGACGACCTTAATAAGCGAGCCCAGCGCCGCATGGCGGTCCTCGACCCGCTCAAGGTCGTCATCAGCAACTACCCCGAGGGACAGGTCGAGCAGATGGAGCTGGTCAACAACCCCGAAGACACCGCCGTTGGCACCCGCACCGCGCCGTTCTCCAGAGAGATCTGGATCGAGCGCGACGACTTCATGGAAGACCCGCCCAAAAAGTTTTTCCGCCTCGGCCCCGGCCGAGAAGTCCGCCTCCGCGGGGGCTACTGGATCGCCTGCCAGGAGTTCATCAAGGACGACGCCGGCAACGTCATCGAGCTGCGCTGCACCTACGACCCCAACACCCGCGGCGGAGAGAACCCCCCACCCGACGCCGAGGGCAAAGTCCGCAAGGTCAAAGGAACCCTCCACTGGGTCAGCGTCGATCACGCCCTCGACGCCGAGGTCCGCGTCTACGAGCACCTCTTCACCAAAGAGAACCCCGAAGACGGCGACCTCGCCGACAACATCAACCCCATCTCCCTCAAAGTCCTCACCGGCTGCAAACTCGAACCCGCCCTCGCACAAGCCGCCATCGGCGAACCCATCCAGTTCGAACGCCTCGGCTACTTCACGAAGGACCCGGACAGCACCGCGGAGCGCGTCTTGTTCAACCGGACGGTAACCCTCAAGGACACCTGGGCGAAGGAGCAGGGCAGGGGTTAAAGGCGATCGATCGGTGTCAAGAGCGTTCAGCAGGAGAAGCGGGCATGCTCAAGCGTTGGTATCACCGGGTTAGGACACGGCTGCTGCCCGAAGTGCTCAGCCGCACGCTGACAATCCGGCGGCGTGACGACATGGAGGTGCTGGGTTCGGTGTACGGCGGGTGGTCCGTGCCGATCGGTCTGCTGGACGCGGGCTCGGTGGTGTACTGTGTCGGCTGCGGGGAGGACATCACCTTCGACCTGGCGCTGATCGAGCGTCTGGGGTGCGAGGTCTGGGCGTTTGACCCGACGCCTCGCGCCATCGCGCACGTCGAGCGTCACGGCGGGGACCAGCGATACCACTTCACGCCCGTCGGGATCTGGTCGGAGGACACGCGCGTCACCTTCTACCTGCCCGACAACGAGGAGCATGTGTCCGGATCGATCGTCGGGCTCAACGGCCGCGGGCGTTCGATCGAGGTCGAGGTGCGTCGGCTCGAAACCGTGATGCGTGAGCACGGGCACGACCGGATCGACCTGCTGAAAATCGATGTCGAGGGGGCGGAGTACGACGTGCTCCACGGCATGCTGGACTCGCCGGTGCGCCCGAGGGTGCTCGCGGTGGAGTTCGACCAGCCAACGCCCTGGCGGCGCACGAGCCAGCTGATCCGCCGGCTCCGCGGCGAGGGCTACGAGCTGGTGGAAGTCCGGGGGTGGAACTACGTCTTTGTGCGGTCGTGACGGGGCCGCCGGAGCAGACCGAGGGCGAGCAGTCCGAGCGACGCGCTGGCGGGGGAGGGGACGAGGGTGAGCGTGAGGGTGGCGTTTGGGGAGAAGAAATCGTCGTCGCCGGCGAGGGTCGAGTTCAGGAGAAACCGGAAAGGCTCGCCGTCGCGGAGCACGCCTGTCAGCAAGGCATCACGGGTTTCGAGGAGGACCGGCGTGTCCATGAGCAGGGCATCAAGGGGTATGCCGTCGAGGTAGGCTTCGAGCAACTCAATGTTGACTGAGGTACCAGGGTACGCGTGGAAGCGGATGCTCTGCTGCTCGCCGGTTCGGCTCGTGTCTCCGCCTACGCCGCCGGTGAAGATCACCTGCGTGCTGTCATAGGCACTGAAGGACCGCGGGAGCACGCCGCCTGAGAGGGTGATGCTGCTACCACCATAAGCCTTCATGGCCGAACCGATCTCGCCATCGAGGAGGGTGAGTTCGCTGTCCACGAGTTCGAGACCGGTGCCGATCGAGCCGCCTCGTACTTCGATGATGCCGCGGAGTGCACCGTAGTTGCGCCCGATCGCCCCATCTTTTTCGAGGACGAGGTGCTGTCCGGGCGTCACGCCATCGGGTGTCGGGTCGCTAGGGAGTACGATCGGCCTGGTCCGGGTGCCATCGGCGTCGAGATGCTGAAGGTTGACCTGGCCCATGAAGAGGTCGTCGTTGCGAGACGTGAAGACCAGGACCGAGCCGTCCGCGAGGACCGTGGTGAAGACGTCATCCGGTCCGAGGCTCTCTGGAAAAGCGTTGATGGCGACGCCGTTGAGTTCGAAGATTGAGCCCTCGAGCGTGAGTTGAGAGCCGGCGTACGTCTGGAACTGGCGTCCGAATCTTCCGCCGGAGATGTGCATATTCGATTTGGTTTCAACGGCGGCGAGTCCCAGTTCCGTGCTATCGCCGATATCTCCGCCATAAATCCATGCGTTGGAGGTTGATTGGTCGTTGCCTCCGCTGATGAGCAGTCCGAGTGTTGCCACACCTCCGGTGATGATCGTTTCGGCTTGGTTCTGAGCAACGATTCGTCGGACCACACCTCCGGCGAAAGTCAGAGAGGAGCCATCCAGCATGTTGATGTCATTAGCCATCGTTCCACCTGAGTAGGTTGCGCTACTCTTTTTGAGCTCAAGACTTCGGCCAATCGCCTCGCCAGAAACTGTAATCACACTATTTTCAGCGTAGATGATCGAGAAGCTGCCGCCAGTGATTGCTAGGTGACTCTGATCGAGAAGCGTGACACGTCCCTCCATAGCACCTTCAGCGAGCGTGACCTGACTGCCAACCGATCTGAAATAGTCGCCGACGGCGCCCCCTTCGATGCGCAAATCGGCATCCACGACGGTGAATGCGTCTCCAGCGTGAGCTGATGCTTCGAGGATCAGGGTCTCGCCCGGTCGGAGCCCGTTGGGGATCGGGTTAGCGGGTGCGATGATGGTTGAAGCGGACGCCGGCGGCACGGCGGCCTGAACCAGGTCAACCCGCTTGAGCCCGGTGCTGCTGCGGAACAGGTCATACGCGTCAAGGTAGAAGACGGAGCCGTCGCTCAAGACGCCGGTGATCCGGTCGTCACCATCGACATCAACCGGACCTGAAACAGGTTGACCGTTGAGGAGGAAGTTGTTGCCGATGATCGCCGGTCTTGTGGGTAAGCCCTGTCCGGTGGTGTTGCTCAGCTGGTAGACTCTTCCGCCTCGGATCTCAATGTCGCTTCCGTCACCTGCTTCTAGTTGGAGATGCGTGCCGCCTGAGATCCGTGCGGTGCTGCCGGAACGGAAAGACGTGCTCAGGTTGGTGCGGCCGCCGCTAATCTCGACGTAGCTGCCATCTGATGCGTCGAGACTATCCAGGAGTTCTCCGCCGGTGATGTAGATGCTGCTGCCTGCGTAAGCATGAAAGTTGTTGATGCCGTCACCGATCAAGCCACCCGAGATGTTCCACGTGCTGTCTCGAAAAGCCATTATGCCTCGCAGGCCAGTGCCGCCGGAGATGTTGACGCTGCTGCGGGTGGCTTCGAGTCGTCGTTCGACTTGACCGCCAGTGATATTGAGGGTGGCGTCGACCACGGCGAAGTTGTCGGGCAGGGTGCCATCGGAAAAGGTCATGATCTGCCCGCCACGCAGGCCCTGAGGGATGGTGTCAGGCGGCGCGATGATGTCAGATACACCAGGGATCGGGGTCTCGATCAGATTCAGCGTGAGGAAGTCGAAGGTGTCCTTGCGTCCAGGTTGGACTCGGCTGTTGAAGATGAAGACAGAGCCGTCCGTCAGTGCTCCGGTCAGGGTTGATCCCCCGGGTAGCACACCAAAAGGCAACGCGGTGATCGGCGTGCCGTCGAGCCTGAAGTCACCGCCGTACAGGTTCACGGTGCTGCCAAAGCGTGCTGTCACGTTGTCGCCGAAGGAGCCGCCAGTGATGTTGACGACGGACCCGGCGTTGGCGGTGAAGAAGTCCCGGATGGTGCCACCCGAGATGTTGATCACCGAGCCGCTGTTGGCGGTCAGAATATTCTCCACGAGGCCGCCTGAGATGTTGACCTCCACATTGGAACTGCTGCCATTTTCAAGTCCTGCTGAGAATCCTTGGCGAAGCACTCCGCCTGATGACACGTTCACCTGGGTGTCGGATTCCGCTGTGGTGTTGAAGTTCGGGCTCTGAGGAGGCACATCGATGACCGTCGTGAACTCTGCCCGGGCTGTGTGTGATCCGGTGAACGAAGCTGCGCATGTGATTGCCCAGCACGCCTGCGTGAGTCGTCGTCGATCAGCCATCGTGTACTCCTTCGAACAGCTGTGCCCCGGAGGGGCGGTACTCAAGAACACCAGCTTAACGATCAGGAGAGCCAGAAGGCAAGACTTTTGTCGAATACTTGGGTCCTCCGCGAAGCTCTCCGAACGCTCACAGCCTTCAAAGCGAGCCGAGTCCGATCGTCAACCTCGACGCCCAACGCACCCCACCGCACCCCTCACCCCCAAACCCACCACCAACGCCGCCGCTGCCACCCGCCCACGCACTCGGCTCCACCCCAGATCAAATTATCACCCACGGCCCGGAGATGTTGGCGCCTTGGACAGAGTGGAGGAAGATGCTCGCAGGAGGCCTCACCTGTGCAAGTGTATTGCCCATCTTGTGAGGCCCAGGTCGCCGTCGATGACATTGATCTCTCGACGCGTCTGGGCAAGTGCCGGCAATGTCAGTCGGTCTTTCCACTACCGTCGTTGCCTGGTCCCAGCACTCAGCGTGTACCGCAGTCACCGGGCTCGCCGCCATCAGGTATCAGCCTCACGCAGTTTCCGGGAGAAACTCAGCTCCGCCTCCGTTGGTATGAGCCTGCGGCCTGGTTCATGCTCTTTTTTTGCATCGCGTGGGATAGCTTTCTCGTGTTCTGGTATGCCACCGCGCTCTCAGCGGCAGCAGGGCCTGGCTTCTCGTTGTTTGCCATCATATTCCCAATCGCGCATGTGGCGGTCGGTATCGGGCTGACCTACTGGACCATCTGCGCCTTTTTCAACACGACCCTGATCACGCTCAACCTCAATCGACTCACGGTCAGACATGGCCCCGTGCCCTGGCGTGGGAACGCCCATCTCGACCCGGCAGGCGTGATCGGTGTCCGTATCGCTCGCAACGGACATAACAACGAGGAACCTCGATACAAGGTGACGTTCAAGACCGACAAGGGCCAGGATCACCAGATCCTCGGGTGGCTGGAGCGAGACAGAGCCCGCTACCTCCGCGACTGGCTCCGATACGAACTCGCCATCAGGTAAACCGCTTTCATCGAGCTGTTATCGCGTTTCATCAGATCGGACCTGAGCGCCGGTCAAACCACCCACCCCTAATGTTTCCGGACCCATCTGCCACATTCGCGGGAATGCTCGGACCCTGCCCGCGTGTTTGGCGTACACAGTCATAGAGACGAACACCGCTTAGCCGATAGCAGCCCAAGCGGGTGGTTCGTCACCCCACGCTGGCCTCATCATGGCTGGCATACGGGTTGCAGACACAGTCGGAGCACGCGGTCTACAATGCCGCGAGAGAATACAGACGCGTCCCGATACGGCGCAGGAAGCAGGAAGCCATGTTTGAACGCTTCACAGATCGTGCCCGCAAAGTGATGGCCCTGGCCAACCAGGAAGCCCAACGCTTTAACCACGAGTACATCGGCACCGAGCACATCCTCCTCGGACTGGTCAAAGAAGGCTCAGGCGTCGGCGCCAACGTCCTCAAAAACCTCGACGTCGACCTCCGCAAGGTCCGACTCGAAGTCGAAAAACTCGTCAAGTCCGGCCCCGACATGGTCACCATGGGCAAGCTCCCGCAGACCCCACGGGCCAAGAAAGTCATCGAGTACGCCATCGAAGAGGCCCGCAACCTCAACCACAACTACGTCGGCACCGAGCACATCCTCCTCGGACTCCTCCGCGAGCACGAGGGCGTCGCCGCCCAGGTCCTCATGAACCTCGGCCTCAAGCTCGAAGAAGTCCGCGAAGAAGTCCTCAACCTCCTCGGCGCAGGTGTCGAGCCCGAAGAAGCCTCTGCCGCACCCGGAAAATCCTCCGGCGAACCCTCCAGCAAGGGCGGAAAAAGCAAGACCCCAGCACTCGACTCCTTCGGCCGCGACCTCACCGAACTCGCCAAGGAAGGCACCCTCGACCCGGTCATCGGCCGAGCCCACGAGATCGAGCGCCTTGTCCAGATTCTCTGCCGTCGAACCAAGAACAACCCCGTGCTCCTCGGCGAAGCCGGCGTCGGCAAGACCGCCATCGTCGAAGGACTCGCCCAGCGCATCATCGGCAACGAGGTCCCCGACATCCTTGCCGACCGCCGCATCGTCGTCCTCGACCTCGCCATGATGGTCGCTGGCACGAAATACCGCGGGCAGTTCGAAGAACGCATCAAGGCCGTGATGAATGAAGTCCGTCGCGCCCGCAATGTTCTCTTGTTCATCGACGAACTCCACACACTCGTCGGCGCAGGCGGGGCCGAAGGCGCCATCGACGCCAGCAACGTTCTCAAGCCGGCTCTCTCCCGCGGCGAGATCCAGTGCATCGGTGCCACCACCCTCGACGAGTACCGCAAGTACATCGAGAAGGATGGCGCCCTCGAACGCCGCTTCCAGACCATCATGGTCGAGCCGCCGAACAAGGTTGACACCGTCCAGATCCTCAAGGGCCTCCGCGACCGCTACGAAGCCCACCACCGCGTCCGCATCACCGATGAGGCACTCGAAGCCGCCGTCGAGATGTCCGAACGCTACATCACCGCTCGGGTTCAGCCCGATAAGTCGATCGACGTCATCGACGAGGCCGGTGCCCGCATCCGCCTCAAGTCCATGACCAAGCCCCCCAACCTCGCAGAACTCGAAGAGCAGATCGAACGCCTGCAGATCGAGAAGGACGAGGCCGTCAAAGCCGCCGACTACGAACGCGCCGCCGAGCTGCGCGACCGCGCCGAGACCCTCCGCTCCGAAAAGGAACGCATCCAGCAGGAGTGGCGCGCCAAGTCCCAGGAAGTCGATGGCGTCGTCGATGAGGAAGTTATCGCCGAGGTCGTCTCCAAGATGACCGGCGTCCCCCTCACACGACTCGAAAAGGCCGAGAGCCAGCGACTCCTCCAGCTTGAAGAAGAACTCCACAAGCGCGTCATCAGCCAGGAGGAGGCCGTCAAAGCCGTCTCCAAGGCCATCCGCCGCGCCCGATCAGGACTCAAGGACCCCCGCCGCCCCATGGGCTCGTTCATCTTCATCGGCCCCTCAGGCGTCGGCAAAACCCTACTAAGCAAGGCCCTCGCCGAGTTCATGTTTGGCGACCAGGACTCGCTCATCCGCATCGACATGTCCGAGTACATGGAGAAGCACAACATCAGCCGACTCATCGGCGCCCCTCCCGGATACGTCGGCTACGAAGAAGGCGGCCAGCTCACCGAGCAGATCCGCCGACGACCCTATGCCGTCGTCCTCCTCGACGAAATCGAGAAGGCCCACCCCGATGTCTTCAACATGCTCCTCCAGATCATGGAAGAGGGCGAACTCACCGACTCCTTCGGACGCCACGTCAGCTTCCGAAACGTCGTGCTGATTATGACCTCCAACATCGGCGCCGATCTCATCAAGAATAAAGCCGGCTTTGGCTTCGCCAAGAAGACCGAAGACGCCGACTACGACAAAATTAAAAAGACACTGATGAGCGAGATCGAGCGGTTCTTCCGCCCCGAGTTCATCAACCGCCTCGATGACACCATCATCTTCAGGCCCCTTAACCGCACCGATCTCGTCTCCATCGTCGACTACGAGATCAAGCAGGTCTTCAAACGCCTCGAAGAACGCAACATGGGCATGGAAGTCGATCAGCCCGCCAAGGAGTTCCTCATCGACAAGGGCTACAACCCCGACTTCGGCGCACGGCCCCTCCGCCGCGCCATCGAACAGTTCGTCGAGGACCCCCTCTCCGAAGCCATCCTCCGTGACGAGTTCCGACCCGGCCAGGTCATCAGGATCACCCGCAAGGAAGACGCTGACCACCTCAGTTTCGACGCCCAGGACAAGCCCGAGGCGCCCCCCGAGGAAGCCGTCGCCACCGTTGGCGGAACGGGCGATGAGAAGGCCTAGATAAACTGGGTAATCTGCTAGTTCAAACAAAGGCTGACCCAACGGTCAGCCTTTGTTATTGGCTCATCAAATAGACAGATTCAGTCAGTTAACCCGTCGATTCTGGTGAAGCACCAGCCCTCTTGTGTCGAAACTAAAACGGGTGACTTCTAGAAGGCTTCCCGCCTTCACCCATCTGCGTTTGGGAGTGTGGACCGCATGGACACGGACCTTCTGGAATCGGTGCTCGAATCACCGCGACTCCCAAGTCTCCCTGATGTCGCCATGGAGGTCATCAGCCTCGTCCAGGACGAGGAAGTGAGCATCGATAAGCTCGCCGAGAAGGTCCAACTCGACCCCGCCCTCGCCGGCAAGATCCTCAAGACCGCCAACTCAAGCCTCTACAGCCTCAACGAGCCCGTCTCCAGCATCAGCTCGGCCCTCGTCCTGCTCGGGCTCAACACCGTCAAAACCCTCGCCCTCGGGTTCGCCGTCCTCGGCAACCTCCAGGACGCTGGCGGCGAGAACTTCGACAACGACAGCTACTGGAAGCGATCCCTCTACACCGCCACCTCCGCCAAGGTCATCGGAACCCGACTCGCTCTCCCCTTCCAGGAAGAGATCTTCCTCTCCGGACTCCTCCAGGACATCGGCATCATCGCCATGCACCAGGTCCTCGGACCACGCTACGACGAACTCGTCGAACAAGCCGGCGGGCACCACCCCATCCTCGTTGAACTCGAACGCGAAAGCTTCGACCTCGATCACCCCACCGTCGGAGCCGAACTCGCCAAATCATGGAACCTCCCCGAAGTCCTTGGCGTCCCTATCCGCTTCCACGAAGAACCCGATGAGGCACCCGAGGAGTTCAGGCAAGGAACCCGCTGCGTCGCCCTGGGCAACCGCGTCGCCGACCTCTTCATGCACGAGGAATCCGGTAACGCCCTCGAACTTGTCAAGCAGGCCGCCAACGACTGGTTCGGCATCGACGAGGACCGCATCGAACCCCTCCTTAAAGAGATCCACGAACGCGCCGCCGAAATCAAACGACTCTTCTCGCTCCCCGCCGGACAGCTCGAAAGCTTCGAGAAAACCCTCGCCCGAGCCACCGAACAGCTCCTCAATATCTCCATCGAAACCCAGCAGATGAGCACCCGTCTCGAAGAGCGCAACCAGGCACTCGTTAAGGAAGCCGAATCCGATGCGCTCACCGGCGTCGCCAACCGACGCAAGTTCAACGAGGTCGCCGCCTCCGCCTTCGACACCACCAACAGCACCAAAGCCCCCCTGAGCATCCTCTTCTTCGACGCCGATCACTTCAAGAGCTTCAACGACACCTACGGCCACCAACTCGGCGACCGCGTCCTCGTCGAACTCGCCGCCCTCATCACCAAAACCACACCCACCGACGCCGTCGTCTGCCGCTACGGCGGAGAAGAGTTCGCCGTCATCCTCGCCAGCACCGACCGCAAAACCGCAGCCCAGATCGCCGAAACCGTCCGCGAAGCCATCTGCGGACAACCCCTCCTCACCCACGAAGACAAACCCCTGAGCATCAGCTCCAGCATCGGCGTCGCCACCCACGACGGCACCGTCTTCCAACGCGTCGAACAACTCATCAAAGCCGCTGACATGGCCGTCTACGCCGCCAAAAAAGCCGGAAGAAACTGCGTCCGCATCTTCACACCACGACTCAAAGCCGCCGCCTGATCAGCAGCCTCACCGACCAACCAGCAACTCCGCGATCTGCACCGCATTGAGCGCCGCGCCCTTCCGGATCTGATCGCCGCAGACAAACAAATCAAGCCCCATCCCCTCCGCCTGGCTGATGTCCCGTCGAATACGACCAACAAACACGTCGTCCAGCCCCGAAGCTTCCAGTGGTGTCGGGAAACGATTCGCCGCGCGATCATCAATAATCGACACACCAGCCGCATCCGCAAGCACCCGACGCGCCTCATCCTCTCCCATCGGCTTGCGAAGCGTCAGGTTGATCGCCTCGCTGTGCGCCCGCAGCACGGGAACCCGCACACACGTCGCCGTGATCGCCGTCCGATCCCCCTCGGCCTGATCCCAGATCTTGTGTGTTTCCTTGACCAGCTTCATCTCCTCCGTGTTGTACCCCTCAGGACCAATATCCGAGTTGTGACTAAACACATTAAAGGCGTACTGCTGACTGAAAATCTTGCACGTCGGCGGCTTGCCCTCCAGCACCTCGCGCGTCTGCTGCTCCAACTCCGCCATCGCCGCAGCCCCCGCTCCACTCGCCGCCTGGTACGTACTCACCACCATCCGCTCGATCCCCACCGCCCGATGAATCGGCGTCACCGCCACCAACGCAATGATCGTCGAACAGTTCGGGTTCGCGATGATCCCCGGCTTCGACCCGATCGCCAGGTCACCCACCGCCTCTGGATTCACCTCCGGCACAACCAACGGCACCCCCGCCGTCATCCGAAACGCCGACGAGTTGTCAATCACCACTGCACCCGCCTCAACCGCCCGCGGAGCGATCGCCTGGCTGATCGATCCCCCCGCGCTGAACAGCGCGATATCAACCCCCTCAAACGATTCCTCCGCCAGATCGCTCACCGCGACCTCACGACCCCCAAACAACATCGTCTTCCCCGCACTCCGACTGCTCGCCAGCAGCCGCAACTCGCCAATCGGGAAATCCCGCTGCTCCAGCACACGCAAAAACTCCTGACCCACCGCCCCGGTCGCCCCGGCAATCGCCACCGTCAACGCAGAAGAACGCCGGGAAGACCCAGCAGAACGGGCAGCAGCAGAGGGGGGCAACACCGACATCGGACCTGACTCCTAATCATGTGGATCGGAAAACCACCATTGTAGCCAACACCAACGATCCTTCCCGCCCCAAGGACCGTACCATGAGGTCATGACCCTCTGGCACGCTCTTCATGGATGGGTGGCGGTCACGGCACTCTGGGCAACCCTCGCCCTCGGCCAGGCAACCGCCGTCTATCCACCCGAAGACCACGACGCCGAAGACCTCATCGCTCAAACCCTCGATGAAGCCGACCGCGGAGCCTGGGAAACCGCCGCCCGCCTGGTCCACCGCATCGTCATCAACCACCCCGATGGCCTCGTCAGAATCGACGACGGCCGCTACCAACGCGCCCCCGAAGTCGTCTGGTCAGGCGTCGGCGCCCAACCCGAACTCCGACTCGCCTACCAGAGCCTCTTCTCCCAGCAGGCCCGCCGCGAGTTGCAAAACCTCCGCGTCCTCCCCGAAAGCGTCGCCCAACTCATCCAGATCACCGACCGCTACCGCGCCACCCCCGCCGGCATCGACGCAGGACTCCTCCTCGTCGCCCTCCACCTCGAAGCCGCACGACTCGGCCCCGCCGCCCTCGTCCTCGACCGCCTCGACCGCGATGCCCGCCGACCCGAACAGCACCAACGTATCCTGGCCCTCCGCGACATCCTCAACACACTCCGCCAGGCACAACCAGAACCAAAACGCACCCAGCACCTCGCCTCCGGATCCGTCGTGCTCGGACCACCACCCGAAACTCTCGGCCGCGCAGAATCCGCCTCACTCTGGACCGTCCCCTGGCGCGAACTCGTCGATGAACAAACCAACACCATCTTCGACCCCCGCCAGGTCGGACAACGTGGCTTCGCTATCAACCGAATGAACCAGACCGCCTTCCCCCAGCCGCTTCTCACCGGCGGACAGGTCCTGGTCAACACCGGCGGAGCCCTCGTCGCTCTCGATCGCTTCTCCGGCGGAGTCCTCTGGCGACACGATCTCGACCCACCCGATGACACCTCACAACAACTCGCCAGAATGCACGCCATCATGGTCCTCTCCGAGTCCCGTGGCGTCGCCACCGACGGAACCAGAGCATTCGCCATCGTCGGCGTCGGTCGCCAGGCCTCACGCATCGGACAACGCGGCAACTCCCGCTCCAACAACAACGCCAGCCGACTCCTCGCCGTCGATCTCCAACAAGGCCGCCCACTCTGGGAGCAACACCCCGATTCCCTCGCCGACAACACCCACGACTGGCACTTCGTCGGCACCCCCGTCACACGACAGGGCTTCCTCTACGCCGTACTCCAACGCATCCAGGGACGCTCACTCGCCGAAACCAACGTCGCATGCTTCGCCGCCGACACCGGCGAACTCCTCTGGCGCACCAGCGTCGGCACCGTCGCCGTAAGCCAGCCCGTCGCCTCACCCGGCGCGCCCCAACTCGCCATGGACCCCCTCGCCGAACGACTCGTCCTCATCGACCCCGCTGGACTCATCGTCGCACTCCATCCCACCGATGGCGGGATCGCCTGGGCACTCGACCTCCTCGAAGCAACGCAAGAACAAACCAACCCCACCCCCAACCCTCGCCAACGATTCCCCGCTTTCCTGCCCGGCTTCAATCCCCAGGCCACCTGGCTCAACGCCGGACTCATCGTGCAAGCTAGCGGACTCGCCCAGGCCGTCCTGCTCTCGCCAACCGATGGCCGGACCCTCCGCATCATCAAGGACATCGATCCGACCGCCCACTGGGCACCCAATCCCCAAGGCGGTGCCCTTGTCCTCAACGATCCCGTCACCGTCCTCAGCGAAAACGCCGAGATCATCGAGCGTTGGCCCTTAGCTGCCGATCGCCCACAACCACAGGACCAACACCAAGGCCTGTGGTTTATTCGCGGATCAGGTCTCTGGTGGCTCGACCCCACCGCCGGCCGATCCGTCCTCTGGACCGATGCCACCCCCTCGTTCCGACTCGCCGCTAACGATGAGCAGTTGATCATCGCCCGCCCCCAGGGAATCTCCGCCTTCATGGCATGGCCCGTCGCACGCGATCGCCTCGCCCAGGCCGTTGAACAAGACCCCAATGACCCCGAGTCCGGCATCCGGCTCGCCGAGGTCGCCGCCGGCCAGAACGACGCTCAGACCCTCGTCCGCGGACTCGCCGCCGCTGCCACCTCTCTCGACGCCTGGCACGACCAGGCCAACCCCGCTGACATCCACCGACTCACCACCCGACTCTTCTCCCTCGCCCAACGGCCCGCCGCTCAGCAGCCCCGCGCCGCTCAAACACTCCTCGATCTCCTCGCCGAGCTCACCGCCACACCCGCCCAGCAAAGCATGGCCACCCTCCTCACCGCACGCGCCCACCAACGCGCTGAAGAACCACTCGCCGCCGTCGACAGCTACCAGCAACTCCTCCTCACACAAGAACTCGCCTCCGCCTCCCTCCCATGGCTGCCTGGTGAACCCCTGGCCGCACAGATCGCCGCCCACGAACTCCGAGCCCTCGTCCAAGACCAACAGACCGAAGCCGACGCTCCGGGCGGCATGGCAGGCGGCCTCGGAGGCGGGGTTAGCGGCGGGGGGGTCTATGACGAATACGATGAACGCGCCCTCGTCGAACTCCAGGCCGCCAGAGACCGCGATGACCCCCGAGCCCTCGCACGAATCGTCGAACGCTACCCCGCCTCCCGATGGTCCCGCGTCGCCCTCGAACTCGCCGGACAGCTCAGCCTCAGGCTTAACCAGCCCCTCGAAGCCACCCTCCACCTCCGCAGGGCCTACCGTCTCGCCGAAAACGATGAACAGGCCACCGCCGCCGTCCGCGAACTCCTCGAAGCCTACCGCCTCCTCGGACTCCCCGAGCAACGCCGAAGCTGGGTCCGCCGACTCGAACGCGACCACCCAGGAACCTCCGTCGTCCTCCTCGATGACCCCAACGATCTCATCACGGCCCGCCCTCGCTCCGCCGTGAACTGGACCGGCCTCCCCAATCGCGCCTGGACCACACCCACCACCAGCATCACCCCTGACCCCGCCTCCTCCACCGTTGTCACCCTCAAGCACAACCAGCTCGAACTGTGGCGGCAACCCGACAACGCCACCGCGCCCAAACGACTCCACCGCGAGAACTACCAGGTCGGTCCCATCGTCGCGATCGCCGACAAACGCTCCGTCCTCGTCACCGAAGCCGCCACCTGGACCATCACCTGCTTCGACGCCATCACAGGACAACAGCTCTGGCGGCGCGAACCACCCACAGCCCAGGCCGACAACACGACCGCCAACCGAGGCGTCATCAACCTCCTCGAAGGCGACCGCAGAATGCTCAACGCCCAGGTCCTACTCCAGGCTCAGGCACGCAACGCCATCCGCCCCCTGGGCGTCCAGACCCTTCTTGTCCGCGACCTCACCGACTTCCGCGTCATCGTCAGCGACCAACGCGGCCGCATCATCGCCCTCGACCGCGCCAACGGCACCACCTCATGGACCCACGCCATCAACCTCGGTGCCCTCCAAACCCTCAAAGCCAACGAATGGGTCGTCGCCATGGTCGGGCAGCAACCCTCTGAAGAAGGCCAACTACGCTCCAGAATCGTCCTCCTCGACACCCTCACCGGCGAACCCATGGTCCCCATGCTCGAACCCGACGAAATCGTCGTCGATCTCGCCCTATCCGACGTCGACGTCATGGCCACCATCGAAGGCACCACCCTCGTCGTACGCCGGGTCGAGGACGCCCAGCCACTCTGGCAAATCAACCACGAAAACACCTCCTTCCAACGACCCCTCTGGATCGACGGCCGCTTCCTCGCCGTCCAGGACAACCGCGCCCAACTCCACGTCTACGACGCCCTCACAGGACAACAACTCCTCAAACTCCCCACCATCCTCCGCCCCAACACCTCAGCCACACCCATCACCGCCGTCGGCGACAAAGCAATCGTCCGATGGAACGACCGACTCCTCGCCATCAACGCCCAGGGCAAGACGCTCTGGGAAGCCGCGCCGCTCGCCAACGACTACCGCTACCAGGCTCACTGGCTCACCACCGACCGCGTCCTCACCTGGCTACAACCCGTCCAGCCAGCCGTCATCCCACCACAACCCGCCTGGGCCGAGTACGACCTCGATACCGGCCGACTTCTCCGACAACAGACGCTCCCCGCCAACTGGAGGCAGGCCGACCTCGACCAAAGCGGGCCCACCGCCCGCGGCTTCGTCCTCAACCTCCGCAACCTCGGCACCGCCTTCTTCGCCACGCCTCCAACCCTCGCGCCACCCACCGCACCCGTCGGATTCGAGAACCTCCGCCAGGGACGAACCACCTCACCCCCACCACGCCCCCTCCCCATCACACGTCCACGCTGAACCCGCCCAACCTTTGCCGCTCCATCCTCGGGCGCATAGGATGAACCATCACCCAGTGGAGACAGCCGTGACACAGACCACCTCCGAACCAGTCCTTAACCAGCCCATGTCCATCCTCCAGGACCAGGACCACGATGCCTACCGCATCATCGCGGCCGAGGTCCAGCGGCAGGAAAACACCCTCGAACTCATCGCCTCCGAGAACCACGCCTCGCCCGCTGTTATGGCCGCCATGGGCTCAGTTCTCACCAACAAATACGCCGAGGGATACCCCGGAGCACGCTACTACGGCGGGTGCCAGTACCACGACCAGATCGAAGACCTCGCCCGCAACCGCGCCAAAGAACTCTTCGGCTGCAAGTTCGCCAACGTCCAGCCCCACTCCGGTGCCAACGCCAACATCGCCGCCTTCATGGCCGTCCTCAAGCCCGGCGAAACAGTCCTGTCCCTCCCCATCGACTCCGGCGGCCACCTCTCTCACGGACTCAAGGTCAACTTCTCCGGGCACTTCTACAACATCGTCGACTACCGCCTCGACCCCGAAACCGAACTCATCGACTACGACCACGTCCGCAGCCAGGCCCTCGAACACAAACCCAAACTCATCATCTGCGGATACTCCGCCTATCCACGCACCATCGACTTCAAAAAGTTCCGCGACATCGCCGACGAAGTCGGTGCCACCCTCCTCGCCGACATCTCCCACATCTCCGGCCTCGTCGCCGCAGGCATCCACCCCTCGCCCTTCCCGCACGCCCACATGGTCAGCACCACCACCCACAAAACCCTCCGCGGGCCCCGCGGCGGACTCCTCCTGACCAACGATGAAGAGCTGGCGAAAAAACTCGACCGCCGCATCTTCCCCGGCTCCCAAGGCGGGCCCCTCATGCACGTCATCGCCGCCAAGGCCGTCGCCTTCGGCGAAGCCCTCCGACCCTCCTTCAAGGCCTACGCCAAACAGGTCGTCGCCAACGCCCAGGCACTCGCCGATGAGCTCGACTCCCTCGGCTACCGACTCGTCTCAGGCGGAACCGACAACCACCTCATGCTCGTCGACCTACGGCCCAAAGCCGATGACCTCACCGGAGCCGACGCCGAAAAATGGCTCGAAGCCGCCGCCATCATCTCCAACAAAAACGGCATCCCCAATGACCCCCGACCCCCCAAGGTTACCTCCGGACTCCGACTCGGAGCCCCCGCCCTCACCACCCGCGGCTTCAAGGAAGACCAGATGCGCCAGGTCGGCCAGTGGATCGACAAGGTCCTCACCGCCAAAGGCGATGAGCAGGTGGCCCGCGAAGTCAGAGAACAAATCGTCGACCTGTGCGCACAGTTCCCCATGCCTCACTGACGTTTAACCACGTTTGATTGACGAGCAAGGCACGCTGGCGACCCCAAACCGCTCAGAAACGCGCTTTGACAGCCCGTTCGCATCAGCCTCATCCGACGCGACCAGAAACAGCGTGCTCCCCGAACCCGTGATGTGAACCGGCGTTTCAAGCTCATCAGCCAGCTTTTTTCGCAGATTCCCCAGCCGAGGCTCCGCCGCACACGCTGGCGCCGCCAGATCGTTAAACGGATCGTGCGCACTGACCAAACCGCCCGCCGCCAACGTCAACACCCGATCCAGATCCACCTCATGCGGCCCCGGCTGATCGTCAAAAGCCTTGTAAACACCAGCAGTTGCGCAACCAAAACCAGGCCAGATCAGCACCAGCCAAACCACCTCACGATGCGGAGCACCACTCAACTGCTCCCCATACCCCGTCCCGATCGCCGACGTCTCGCCACTGTGCGCACCCACAAAAAATGCCACATCCGCACCAAGACCCGCCGCAATCGACTTGAGCACACCGTCCGGCAGACCCAAACCAAACAACCGATTCACCCCCACCAACACCCCCGCCGCATCGCTCGAACCACCCCCCAGCCCACCCCCAGCCGGAACCCGCTTGCTCAGCACCATCTCCACCCCCAACGTCCGCTTTGCATGAGCTTCTAAAGCCTCCAGCGCCCGCCAGCTCAGGTCCTTCTCCACCGGCCAGTCCACCCGGTGCGTGCCCAGCGCATCCTCAGCAAACGCAACGCTCAAAGAAGAAGGTTCCCCGGTCCGCGTCAGCGTCAGCGTGTCCGCCAGACTCACCGCCACCATCCACGTCGCCACCGGGTGATAGCCCCGATCATCCCGCGCGCCCACCGACAGCGCGAGATTCACCTTCGCCGGGCAAGCCAGGCGAAGCGTCGAGCCCTCGGATGTTGAGGGCGAAGCCTGAATCATCAGTCGTTATCCAGCTTGGGCTTCAGCCGATCGGCCAGCGCGATGCAGCATCCCGGCGGGGCGGTCTCCCTCGCCCAGCACGGCCATCGCACGGTCCACAAGCTGCTGCGTCGGCAGACCGATCATCAGCCCGCCATGCACCACGCACCACGCCGCGTCGAGCTTCTCCGCCGACGCCCCGGTCTGCATCGACCACGCCGCCAGTAGCTTCTCGATCATCCCAGGCAGCGCCCGCGTCGCTTCCTTGTCGCTCAGGCTCGCCAGCCAGAACATCAGCCGGTACTGCTCCGGCTCCGCGCTGGCGACCTCGATGTAACGCTCCAGCGACCGCGCCGCGGGAACTCCATCCTCGATCAGCTCCAGCACCGGGTCGAACCGCCGCTGCGTCACCTCCGCCAGCAGGTCCCGCTTGTCCTTGAAGTACCGGTAGATCGATCCCACCGCGCAACCGAGCTGCGAGGCGATCTTGCGGATCGTCGTTCCGTCGTACCCCAGGTCATTGAGACAGACCTGCGTGGCTTCGAGGATCTGATCACGGCTCAGCGGGGCCCGGGAGCGTGGCTTGGCGGTCTGCTCCTGTGCATTGCCCTCGGCGTGATTGTTGTGAGTGACTTTCTCTACTGGGTTTACGACAACCGGTCGCTCCGGCAGAGGCCAGGTTTTAGTGATGCTACTCATGTTGTTCACCTCCATGCGAACCCCTCTAGTCTGGTCCTCAACGCGGTCTGTGTCAACCACCAAGGAACGCAAAAAATGGGGTGAAGAGGGTTGATCGTTCGTCCATCGCCCGATAACAGGCGTCCGGGAGGCCAGCATACGGCAGCCACGGCCTTGTCGCTAGAGCCTTTGTGGAGAACCTGGTTCGTCCCCGGTTTCTCCACGGCCTACTGCGGGTGTATTGCGTGGCGAGATTCCGGCCGATCTCCTGCGCTTAGGCGTCGGTCACGCAGCCTTCAGAGGCGTTACAGACCGTCTTGATGTACTTCCACAGCGTCCCACGCGTTGCCTTCCAGGCCGGCTGTTTCCAGGCTGCTTTCCGCTTCGCCATCTCATCCTCCGGGACATCGACGGTGATGGCGTGAGTCTCGTCGTCAATCGTGATGCTGTCGCCATCGCAGACCAGCGCGATGGGCCCGCCTTCCTGGGCTTCGGGAACGACGTGGCCGACGATGAAGCCGTGGCTCCCGCCCGAGAAGCGGCCATCGGTGATGAGCGCAACATCGTCGAGGAAGCCTGCCCCGGCGAGGGCCGAGGTGGGGGTCAGCATCTCGGGCATACCGGGTCCACCTTTGGGGCCTTCGTAGCGGATGACGATCACGTCGCCGGAGGTGATCTTGCCAGCTTCGAGTCCGGCGATCATGTCTTCCTCAGAGTCGAAGACGCGCGCGGGTCCGGTGAAGCGAAGACCCTGCTTGCCGGTGATCTTGCCGACAGCGCCGCCGGGCGCGAGGTTGCCGGTGAGGATCGAGATGTGGCCCTTGGCCTTCAGGGGTTTCTCGATGGGGTAGATGATGTCCTGGTTAGGCGGGAGGTCGGGGACGTTGGCGATGTTCTCGGCGAGGGTCTTGCCGGTGACGGTCATGCAGGAGCCGTCGAGCAACCCTTCGGCGAGGAGGTACTTCATGATGGCGGGGACGCCGCCGATCTTGTGTACGTCTTCCATCAGGTACTTACCCGAGGGCTTGAGGTCGGCAAGCAGCGGGATGCGATTGCCGACGGCTTTGAAGTCGTCGATGGTGAGTTTCACATCGACCGAACTCGCCATGGCGATGAGGTGGAGCACGGCGTTGGTCGACCCGCCCATGGCGGTGATGACGACCATGGCGTTCTCGAACGCGGCACGGGTCATGATGTCGCGGGGCTTGAGGTCTTTTTCGAGGCAGACGCGGATCGCTTCGCCGGCGCGTCGGCATTCATCGGCTTTTCCGCCGTCTTCCGCGGGTGTTGACGACGAGAAGGGCAGGCTCATGCCGAGGGCTTCGATGGCGGCGGCCATGGTGTTGGCGGTGTACATCCCGCCACAGGCACCGGCACCGGGGCAAGAGTTGCGAACGATGGTTTTGCGTTCGTCTTCGGTGATGGTGCCCGCGATGGCCTGGCCGTAGCTCTGGAAAGCGGAGACAACATCAAGGGTTTCCTGCTTGCCCTTGACGGTCGCGCAGCCGGGCTTAATCGTTCCGCCGTAGACCATGATCGCCGGGCGGTTGAGTCGTCCCATAGCGATGACGCAGCCGGGCATGTTCTTGTCGCAGCCCGGCAGGGCGATCAGGGCGTCGTACCACTGCGCGCCCATGACGGTCTCGATGGAGTCGGCGATGAGATCGCGCGACTGGAGTGAGAAGGACATGCCATCGGTGCCCATGGAGATGCCGTCGGAGACGCCGACGGTGTTGAAGCGGAAGCCGACCATGTCGGCGTTCTGGACGCCGGTCTTGACCTCAGCGGCGAGATCGAGCAGGTGCATGTTGCAGGGGTTGCCTTCGTACCAGACCGAGGCGATGCCGATCTGGGGCTTGTCCATGTCGGCTTCGGTCATGCCGGTAGCGAAGAGCATGGCCTGTGAGGCGCCCTGGGATCGGGGCTGGGTGATGCGAGAGGAATAACGGTTGAGGGCCTGGCTCATCCTTCGGTCTCCTTTACGGGGGGATCGAGATGATAGGAGATTGTGAGACTTTCAGGTTGTGAAGTAGCCTCACACAGCACGCCTTGGGCGTGCAATGTGCCACCCCTCTTGTTGTCCTTAGCCGACGGGTCGTCGGGTGGGGTTGAGGACGATGTTGTCGTGGCCGGGAACGATGGCGTCGGCGATCTCGATGGCTTCGGTGAGGCTTTCTTTGGCTTGTTCGATGTCGAAGGCGTTGCGTTGGACGCGGCCGTTTTCGAGGTGCTCGACGGAGCCGACGGCGTCGCCAGCGATCAGGACGGAGAAGCCAGAAAGGGGCAGGAGCAGCCCCGCAGTGCCCGGTGTGTAGCCGGGGAGGGGGAAGAGATCGACCTGCGGGGCGAGCTGGTCGGGAGCGGGCTCGAAGCGTTTGAGCAGGGCGATCTCCTTGCGGAGCGTCTCCTCGTGCTGGGGGTCATCGGTGTCCTGGAACTGCTGGACGAGGTGGGCCCCGATAGCTTCGCGTTCGGCTTCGGAGATAAGCCAGCGGGCGTTGGGGAAGCCGAGGAGCCCCCAGCGGTGGGCGGGTCGGAAGCAGGTGAGGAAGACATCGGAGATGTCATTGGGTGTCAGGCCGGAGCGTTCGCCTAATCGTGCGATGAGAACCTCGGGCGGGAGGCCGGGATCGACGAGGATGGTGCGTTTATCCGAGCGGATCAGGGTGCAGGTGGCGTGGGGCGTCCGCGCGGGGCCCTGATGGTCCCAGAGGTCGTTGACGGAGAGAGCGCCGATGCTGATGACGCGGTAGTCGAGGGGCATGGGTTACTGGTTGATGGGGGGTGATGGGGGGACGACGATGCGGACAACGGACGCTTGGATGCGCTGCTTCAGCACCTCGAGTTCCAGTTCATGGCGGTAGATTTCGCTTCTGAGCTGGGTGCGGAACTTGGGGAGCGGTCCCTCGATCTGTGCCGTGACGGCCTGACTGAGCAGGTTGCCTTCTTCATCGGGGGCAAGCTCATCGAGATGCCTGCGTGTGGCTTCAATTCTGGCTTGAAGCAGGATCTGCTCCAGTGCGAGTTCGCTTCTGTGGCGTTCATCGAGCACTTCGGTGAGTGTGTGAATCAAGGCTTCGGCGACGTTATCGACGTCCTGGCTGTAGTCTTCGTTCTCGGTCCAGACTTCGAGGCGGATCATGTTTGTGATGTGGCGAGACGTTATCGATTCGTCATAGACAAGCCGTCGAGCAGTGATGAAGCCGTCGATGGCGTCGGCGATTCTCGCCGGATCGTTGGCCAGCGATCGTCCTAGTGCCGTGTTTCGGAGTCTTGGCGCGGCCTTGGCGGCGAGTGAGACGTCCTGGAGCAGAGCGGCTGCCGTGACTGTATCGAGGGTTTTGTCGGTGGCGTTGATCTCGATGATGGCAACGGACTCCCAGCGTCCGTCCTGAGCGAATACAGGGATGGCGGTGATGAGGTGCATGGCGAGTAAGCAGGTAATCAAGGAGAGGCGGGTCATGATTAGTCTCCTCAGAAAGCGGTTTGTCATTCCTTGAAGTGATCGACGTGGTGCCAGGGGAGGGTTCCGCCGAAATGCTGTTTCTTTTGCTTGAGGCGTTCGAGGACGAGGGGAGGGAGGAGTCGGTTGAGCTGGTCGATCTCTCCACCAGCGGCGATCTGTTTGATGAGGGTGGAGCTGGTGAAGGCGAAGGCCTCGCCGGACATGATGAAGACGGTTTCGATGTCGGTGAGGGCGCGGTTGGTGAGGGCGAGTTGGAACTCGAAGTTGAGATCGGTGACGTTGCGGAGGCCGCGGACCATGGCGGTGGCTTTGATGGAGCGGGCGTAGTCGACGGTGAGCCCGTGGAACTGGTCGACTTCGGCGTTGGGGAGGTCGGCGACGAGTTCGGTGATGATCTCGACGCGTTCGTCCATGGTGAAGATTTCGGCTTTGGCGGGGTTGCGGCCGACGGCGATGACGAGGCGGTCAAAGAGGGGGCAGGCGCGGCGGATGATGTCGAGGTGCCCATTGGTGATCGGGTCGAAGGTGCCGGGGAAGAGGGCGAGTTTGAGTTGGCTGGTGGCGGCCATAAGCTTGAGTTTATGGGATCGTGGAGCGGGTTGCCGGTGTGGTTATGATGTGGGCCGCCGCGGGTGTGGCGAAACTGGCAGACGCGCGAGATTTAGGTTCTCGTGGGCTAATACCCCGTGCAGGTTCGAGTCCTGTCACCCGCATTGAGATTGGATCGAATCGAGGTGCAGGAATACCTGCACGCTGAGGCTGGTGGTGTATTCTTGGGGTGGCGGTGCGGGGCGTCTTGTGAAGCAGGGAGAGATGTGCTGGTTATGAGGCCGCGTGCTATCGCCTTTAGTCTGAGTGTGCTGCTGGTCGCTGCGGAAGCGGCGACGGCTTTGCCTATGTTCACGGATGTCTCGGCAGAGGTTGGTTTGTTTCACCGTCAGGGCCCGGCGATTGATCCTGCGACGACGCCAGCGACAACGGGGATGACCGGTGGGGCGGCGGCGGGTGATTTTGATGGTGATGGCTGGGTGGACCTGGTGTTTACGGGGACGGATATCCCGCCTCTGATTTATCTGAACGATCAGTCTGGTGGGTTTAATCTGTCGTTCACGGCATGGGCTACGCCGCCAGCGGTGGCGAAGACCAATGGGGTCGCGGTGGGGGATATCGATAACGATGGCGACTCGGACCTGTACATCACGGTGGTGGGTCATGAGCAGCACTTTCTGTATGTGAACCGCGGGGATGGGGTGTTTGATGAGGTCGCGGTGCAGCGCGGGGCGACGCCGGGGGATGGCCAGCGGTCGCTGTACGGCACGGGCGTGGCATTCGGCGATGTGGATCGGGACGGTTATTTGGATCTCTATGCGGCGGAGTGGCGGCCAGCTTCTGTGACGGGTCCTGCGGACGCGCGGCTGTATCGGAATCTAGGCGCGTCCGGTCCCGGATCGTTTGAGGATGTGACGTCGGCTTTTGGGGTTGGGATGGATGTCACGAGCGGGGTGCAGGCGGGGCGATCGTGGTCATTCTCGCCGCGGTTCAGTGATCTGGATCGTGATGGGCGGACGGACCTGGCGGTCGCTGGTGATTTTGGGACGAGTCGGTTGTTCTGGAATGAGGGCGGCGGGAGTTTTAGTGATGGCACGGCGGGGGGCATCGGGACCGGGTGGCACGACATGGGTTTTGATGTGGGGGATGTGGATGGTGATGGCGACCTGGACTGGTTCGTCACGGACATCTTCTTTACGGAGAGTTCGGATGAGCATCCCAACGGGAATCGGTTATTTCGTAATGACGGCGGGCGGACGTGGACGGATATCACGTCGGACTCGGGTGTTCGTCATGGGTATTGGGGCTGGGGTGCCGAGATGGCGGATCTTGATAACGATGGCGACCTGGACATCGTGCATACCAATGGTTTCATTGACGGGGATGCTTATCTGAGCGATCCGATGCGGTTGTTTGTGAATGATGGTTCGGGTGTATTCTCGGAATCAGCATTGGGAGCCGGCTTGACGGATACGGGTCAGGGGCGGGGGTTGTTGACGCTTGATTACGATCGTGATGGCGATCTGGATGTGCTGGTGGTGCGGAACGGGGACAAGCCTGTGCTGTATCGGAATGATTCGGCGGGCGAGCATAGTTACCTGCGGATTGATCTGGAGGGGGTGGTGTCGAATCGTGATGGGTTGGGTGCGTGGATCACGGTGACGCCTGATCTGGAGCAGCCGGAGCGGGTCCTGGTGCATGAGATGAATGCGTCGTCGAACTACCTTTCGGTGAGTGAGGTGACGGCGCATTTCGGGCTGGGTGATCATGTGGGGTTGCTGGATCGTGTGGAGGTGGTGTGGCCATCGGGTTTGGTCCAGGTGCTGACGGGGGTGGAGATCAATCAGGTGCTGAGTCTGGTTGAGCCGGTGTTAGCGGGGGATACGAACCTTGATGGCGTTGTGGACCTGATCGATTTATCGCTGCTGGCGGGGCGATTTGGTGAGTCGGGTGTGGACTGGGCGGGGGGTGATTTTGACCGGAGTCTGTCGGTGGACCTGATTGATCTGTCGCTGCTGGCGGGGAACTTTGGGTTGTCATCGGGTGTGCCGGAGCCGGTGTCTGGGGTGATCGTGATGCTGGGGGCGGTGGGTTTGCTTCGGCGATAAGATTCGGGGATGAGAACTTCCCAGCGAACCTGGTTTCTGAGTCTGTGGTGTGTGTTGTCGCTGGTATGTCCTGTGGTGGCGGAGCCGCTGCGGATTCTGTTTGTTGGCAACAGCTACACGTACTTCAACAACCTGCCAGAGCAGGTGGAACAGATGGCGGCGTCTCGGGGGATCGAGGTGGAGATCAGTCGAGTGCTCAAGGGTGGGTATTCGTTCGAGCGGCACTGGGCGGATGAGGAGGGGAATCCGGGGGATGTCCGGCGGGTCGTGGCGGAGGAAGGGCCATGGGATGTGGTGGTGCTGCAGGGGTTGAGTACGGGGACGTTGTGGAAGAGGCGGCCACTGTTTTTTGAGTATGGCGGGAAGCTGGTTGAAGAGATTCGTGCACACGAGAATCCGGAGCGACCCACTCGTGTCGTGATGTATCTGACCTGGGCGCGGCGGTGGATGCCGGAGACGCAGCCGTGGATCACACAGGGGTATTCGGAGTTTGCGCTCAAGCACGATGTGGAGATCGCTCCGGTGGGTGAGGCGTGGCGCGTCGTGCGGCTGGAGCGATCGGAACTGGAGCTGTTCGATCCGGATCAGACGCACCCGGGGCCAGCGGGGTCGTATCTGGGGGCTTGTGTGTTTTTTGAGACGATCTTTGAGGAGTCGGCGGAGGGGTTGCCACGTCGGATGGAGGGTGAGAAGGTGCATCCGCGGGATGGATTGCCGACGCTGGTGGATTTGAGTGAGGAGGAGGCGGGGTATTTGCAGGAGTTGGCTTCGGAGACGGTGGCGGGGTTTGACCCGGGCGAGCATGCGGGCGAGTTGGGTGAGGCCCCGCCTTGGCGGGATCCGCCTAAGCCTGATGAGGCGCGATGAGGTCAGTTTGCGGGAGGTTTTGACTTGACTCTTGAATCGAGGTGGTCATACTTCGGGCATGGACACCCTGTTTGGCTATTTTTTTAGCACTTGGTTTACATGGCGACAAGCCGTGTTGGTGTCCGCTTAGGGATTGACCTTTAAGCAACGATTGGACCCCGACGCGGCTGAGGCGTCGGGGTTTTTTTATGTTCCTTTTCTGGCCCGGTGTTCGGGCCGATGAACCTCGAAGTCACTTCCCCGGAGCAAACCGGGATCAGCCTCCAGTAAGGAATCGACCATGATCGTCGTGATGCGAGCGGGTGCCAGCAAGGAACAGGTGGATCACGTGTGCAAGCTGGTGCGAGAGATGGGGCTGCAGGACCACCCGATTGTGGGGACGGACCTGACGGTCGTGGCGGTGATCGGCGACGAGAACAAGGTCGAGGGCGAGGTGCTCGAACGGCTTGAGGGGGTCGATCGGGTGATGCGGGTGATGGCCAAGTACAAGATGGCGGCACTCGAGGCCAAGGGAGGGACGCGGTCGCTGGTAAAGGTCGGCGAGAACTGTGTGTTTGGTGGGGAGCATGTGCCGGTGATCGCGGGGCCGTGTTCGGTGGAGTCGGCGGAGCATATTCTGGAGTGTGCTCATGCGATGAAGGCGGCGGGGGCGCATGCGCTGCGAGGCGGGGCTTACAAGCCGCGGACGAATCCCTACGCGTTCCAGGGGCATGGCGAGGAGGGGCTCAAGATGCTGGCGGCGGCGCGAGAGGCGACGGGGCTGCCGATCGTGACGGAGGTGCTGACGCCTGGGGATGTGGCCTTGGTGTCGGAGTACGCTGACTGTCTGCAGATCGGCACGCGGAACGCGCAGAACTTTGCACTGCTGCAGGCGTGTGGGAAGCAGCCCAAGCCGGTGCTGTACAAGCGGGGGATGTCGATGACGCTGGAGGAGTATCTCCAGGCGGCGGAGTACATCCTGGCGGCGGGGAATCCGAACGTGATCCTGTGTGAGCGGGGGATCCGGACGTTCGAGGATCACACGCGGAACACGTTGTCGCTGTCGGTCGTGCCGGAGCTACATCAGCGGACGCATCTGCCGGTGGTGATCGATCCGAGTCATGGGACGGGTCATGCGCGGCTGGTCCCGGATATGGCGCGGGCGGCGATGGCGGCGGGTTGTGACGGATTGGCGATCGAGGCTCATCCCGATCCGGCGCATGCGCTCACGGATGGTGCGCAGTCGATCACGCCTGAGTTGCTGGCGACGCTGATGGTGAGCCTGCAGCGTGTGGCGGCGGCGGTGGATCGGAGTTGTGTGGTGGCGGGGGTGGGGGTTTAGACTGGCGACATGGGGCGTCAGTTGCTTATCTCGGGGATCATTCTCTTCTCAACGCTGGCGGGCGGCTGTGTGCGTTATCAGCAAATCGGTGCGGAGGAGTTCATTGAGCGCTACGAGGCTGAAAGAAACGTCTATGCGTATCACGAGTATGAGGGTGTGTTTCTGTTGCATCACCACCTTTCGTACTACACATGGATAGAGTTAGGCTCGAATGTGGGGCGTGAGGTGATCTACACCTGTCCCAGAAGTGAGCTACCAGAAAATTTTCCAATGAGGCCACAACGTGATATCGATCCGTGGCGTCCTGACCCGCGACCACCTGGTTTGATGCATTTTGATTCTGGCTTGGAAGAGAAGATCGACTGGAGTATTCCAGAGACCAGGCTTGGGCTGTAGAGAGTTGAAGTCTGAGTGTCTTGGCTCAGGCTGATTTGAGCAGAAGATCTGCGATACCGGCTGTGCCAAGCACGATGCTGATGATGCCGTTGAGGGTGAAGAAGGCTGTGTCGAGGTGTTTGGCGGGGCTGCGAGCGATGAGGGTGTGCTCGAGGGTGAGGAGGCCGAGGCAGAGGCCGGTGGCGATGGCGAAGAGCAGGCCGAGTTGAGGGCTGGTGAAGGCGAGGGTGAGTAGCAGGGCGGCGGCGAGGGTGTGGAGGGTGCGGGAGGCCCAGAGGGCGCCGGCAAGGCCGAGGGCCGAGGGGATGGAGAAGATGCGGTGGGTGCGGTCGTGGTCGAGGTCGGCCAGGGCGTAGAGGATGTCGAAGCCAGCGACCCAAGTGAGGACGAAGCCGGCGAGGAGCCAGAGGGCTGGGGTGGCGAGTGAGGCGGGCTCGATGGCGAGGGCGGCGGCGAGGGGGCTGAGGGCGAGGGAGACGCCCAGGACGGCGTGGCAGAGAGCGGTGAAGCGTTTGGTGAGGCTGTAGAGGGCGAGGACGAGGAGGACGGCAGGGGCGAGGATGAGGGGCCAGGGGTTGTCGAGGAGGGTGAAGCCGGCGGCGGCGAGGAGCAGGAGAGTGGCGGAGGCGAGGCAGGCGGCGAGCATGGTGGTGGGCGAGACGCGGCCCGCGGGGACGGCTCGGCGGGCGGTGCGGGGGTTGGCGGCGTCGAGGCGGCCATCGGCCCAGCGGTTGAAGGTCATCGCGAAGGTGCGGGCGGCGACCATGCAGAAGAGGATCAGGGCCCACTCGGTGAGTGAGGGCAGGCGGCTGGCGGCGTCGGCGGCGAGCATCATGCCCAGCAGGGCGAAGGGCAGGGCGAAGACAGTATGGGCGAGTTTGATGTCGGCGGCGATCTCGCGGGCTGACTGGACGAGGCCTTGCGATGTCGTCGGTGCTGCGGAGGGGTTACTCGTGGGCATCGTCTGAGTCCGGGGCGCGTTCGCGGGCTAGCTGGTCGGCCCAGCGGACGTTGAGGTCGTGTTGGATACCGAGGTGGTCGAGGCAGCGGCCGACGACGAAGTCGATGATGGCATCGACGGTGTTGGGCATCATGTAGAAGCCGGGGTTGGCGGGGAGGATCATGGCCCCGGCTTCGGTGGCCGATTTCATGTTGTTGATGTCGATGAGGCTCAGGGGGGTTTCGCGGTGGACGAGGATGAGCTTGCGTCGTTCCTTGAGGGTGACGTGGGCGGCGCGGTGGAGGAGGTTCTGGGAGACGCCAGTGGCGATGGCGGCGAGGGAGTTGGAGGAGCAGGGGATGATGATCATGCCGTCGTGGCGGAAGGAGCCTGAGGCGATGGGGGCTCCAACATCGCGGTAGGGCTGGAGTTTGACGCTCCCGCCGGTGGAAGGTTGTTCGGCGTGGGTGGGGTTGAGAAGGATGGAGCCGGGGCCTGCGAGGTCTTCGAGATCGACGTTTTCGATGCCGAGTTCATCGTGGAGGAGTCGGCGGCCGAGCGGGGAGACGACGAGGTGGACTTCGGCCCCTGCGGCGATGGCGAGGGAGGTGAGTCGGGTGGCGTAGGCTGCCCCGCTGGCTCCGGTGATACCGACGACGATTTTGGGCTGGTTGTGTTGGTCCAAGGCGGTCTCCTAGAGGAGTTTAGGGCCGCCGGTGCGGTGGGGGCGGGTTAGTTGCTAGCGACTTGCTGAAGCCCGAAGGTGAGTCCGGTGGCTGAGACGTTGAGGCTGGTCACGCGGACGTTGGTTTTGCTGTCGATGGGGAAGATGGGGTCGAAGGCGTGGCCCTCGAAGGCTGCGACGATGTTCTGGACTTGTGCTTTGCTGCCAGCCTTGTCGGCGTAGGTTTTGAGTTGACTGGTAATGGTCTCGCGGGGGAGGGCGAGTTCGCCGGCGTCGATCCGGGTGATCTTGAGCGTGGCCTGGCCGTTGGGGGTGAAGGTGAGTTGGTTGTGGAGGGTGATCCAGCCGGAGACCTCATCGGTTTTCATCTCGAAGGCGAGGACGAGGCGGCCGTTGACCTGGTTGACGAGGTAGTTGGCTGCGAAATCGGGGAGCTTGGTGCCCTGGTTCTTGGCCCACTGTTCGAGTCGCTCGCTAAACCAAACGTTGATTTCGTCGAAGGTCATGGTGAGCTTCTGGGGTCCGGTTTTTTGTGTCGTAGATGCGTTGGGCGTCGTGGTTGGGTTGTTGGTCAGGCGGAAGTTGCGGCCGGTGCCATCGAATGCAGCGACGGAGGCGTTGGTGTTTCCCTGGAGGAGTTGGCGGGTTTCGGGATCGATGGAGCTGTGGGTGTCGCCGAAGAGGCTGGCGAGTCGTTGTTCGAGGTTCTGTGCTATCTGCTCACGTTCGGCTTTAGGTGTGTTCTCGATGAAAGCGAGTGTCTGGCGGACGTGCTCGGGGGTGGTGGAAGCGAGGTAGGCGAGGGTGACGCCAGCGAGGGTGACCAAGGCAATGATGGCGATGAGGAATGTCCCCCAGCGGAATCGTTTTTGGGCTGGGTGTGAGGTGGTCATGGATTGGTCTCGCTAGCGGAGGTTAGGTGTGGCGATCTATTGATCGCTGTTGGAGGCAGTATCGGCTGGGGTGGTGATCCGCTGGAGATCGCGTGCGGCGTCCCAGAGGCGCTGGTGGAGGATCTCGTGGTCGGGCACGGCATCAACGGCCTGGGCAAGGCGGCCAAGCAGGGCGATGGAGGTTTGTTCGTTGGCGAGAGGCATTAGGGCGGCATCGCCGAGTTGCTCACTGGCGAGTTGGAACCACGCTGAGCCCGATAATCCTTGCTTGGGGGTTTTGGAGGCTTTGGCAGGTTCGATCCATGTTCCATGAGGCAGGTCGGGGGGGGAGGTGATGTCGGCTTCGATGCTGCGGTTGCGCCAACTGCGGGCTTTGCGGGCGTTGCCCGAGCCTTCGGCCATGAGGAGTTCGACCCACAGTCGTCGGCGGCGGGCTTCACGCCAGATGCGTTCGGCGTCATCGGGCTTGATGGGGGCGGTTAAGACGATCTGGGCGGCGAGGATCTTGCCGGGCTCACTGCCGGGGTCGGCGTGGGGTTTTGGCCCGGGTTCGGGTCCGTCTTCAGCGAGTCCTTTGAGGATGGCTTCGGGTGATTCAGAGCCGAGGAGTAGCCAGCCTTCGGCGGCGATGATGCGTCTTTGACGTCGGCTTTCCTGGAGCGGCATGAGGATGCGGGCGTAGTCGTCCCAGGACTCGCGCTGCCTAGCGTCGAGGAGGGCTTGTTCCGCGTGCTGCTCGGCGGTGAGGTAGTCGCGCTCGGCGAGGGCGCGGCTGGCTTGTTCCATGATGTCGGCGGTGGTGTTGATCACACGGTGATTCTATCCCGCAGCCCAGATGAGGAGTAGGGGCATCGGGATGAGGAGAAACAGAGCGGTGTTCACGACGAAGAGCCCGCTGGCGAGTCGGCTATCGAGGTGGAACAGGTTGGCGATCATGACCATCTGGATGGCGGCGGGCATAAAGGCTTCGATGATAAAGACACGCACAAGGAGTTGGGTGGGCGGGGTGGCGGTGGTCATGGCGAAGGCGAGGAGTCCGAATGTGAGCAGGGGGGTCAACCCGTACTGAGCGACTGCGAGGATGGCGTGGGGTCCGATGCGTCGCATGGATTGGTTGAAGTGGAGTCGGAGTCCGACGCCGAAGTATCCGCCAAACGCTCCTGCGTAGAGGAGGATTTTGAGGATGGAGCCTTCGGCGAGGACGGCGGGGTAGGGGACTTCGAGTATGGCGAGGATGACGGCGACGAGTGAGGCGTAGAAGAGGACGGCGCGGACGCTGACGAGACTGTTGAAGATGAGTTTGCCCAGGGGTTCATCGTCTCCGCCTTCGGGGCCGAAGCGACGTGCGAGGGGGTAGAGGAAGACGATCCCACAGGCGGCCATGATGTTGACGGCGGCGACGGCGTAGGCGAAGGCTGCTTCGGCGGTGGCTTGAGCTGCTCCGGGGTCGGTGGGGTCGATACCGGGTGGGGCGTATTCCGGGTTGCTGAGCATGGCGAAGCAGAAGTAGGCTCCGAGGGTGAAGCCCTTGTTGGCGAGGCCAGCACCGATACCGAGCAGGACGGACTCGCTGGAGGCGTAGCCGAGGCGTTTGCAGAGGAGTGTGATGGCGACAGCGGGGATCAGGACGAGGGTCGGCTCAAAGAGCAGTAACCATAGGCTTGAGCTAAGCGGCGGCAGCCGCCAGATGGCCATGAGGGCCATGATGGACCAGATGACGGAGATGGTGATGAGGTGGAGGAAGCGGCTTGCGTCTTCGCGGACCCAGCCTTTTTCGCGGGCGATGTAGCCAGCGGCGAGACAGAGCACGCCAAAGATGGCGAAGATCAGGAAGTCGAGCGTCCGTGCGTCCATGTGGGGTCAGTTGCCTGGTTCGCGGGGCACGAAGGCGTGATAGATCGCGTTGAGGGCGACCTCGAAGTCTTCGGCCTCGACGCCGACGATGATGTTGAGCTCGCTCGAGCCCTGATCGATCATGCGGATGTTGACGTTGGCCTGGGCGAGTGCGTTCATCAGGCGTGCGGCGACGCCGGGCTGGTGGGCCATGGCGCGGCCGACGGTGGCGATGAGGGCGATGTTGGGGAAGACCTCGATGGAGTCGGGTTCGACGGCTTTGCGGATGCCGTCGAGGATGTGGACGAGTTTTCCGGCGACCAGGTCATCGCGGAGAACCAGGGACAGGGTGTCGATGCCTGAGGGCATGTGCTCGAAGCAGATGCCTTGCTCTTCGATGACTTGAAGGATTCTGCGAGCAAAGCCGACCTCTGAGTTCATCAGGGCTTTTTCGATGGCGATGATGGTGAAATCTCGGCGACCGGCGATGCCGGTCACGGGGCTGGCTGAGGCGTCGCTGGGGCTGTCGGCGACGATGCGTGTGCCGGGGTCATCGGGGGCGTTGGTGTTGCGGACCTCGACGGGGATGGAGGCTTCGCGCACGGGGAAGACGGCCTCGTCGTGGAGGACGGTGGCACCCATGTAGGAGAGCTCGCGGAGTTCTTTGTAAGTGATGACGTCGATGCGTCTTGGGTCTTTGACGATGCGAGGGTCGGACATGAGGAGTCCGGAGACGTCGGTCCAGTTTTCGTAGAGCTCGGCGTTGACGGCACGGGCGACGATGGCGCCGGTGACATCGGATCCGCCACGCGAGAAGGTGATGACGTGGCCATCAGGGTTTCCGCCGTAGTAGCCGGGCACCACGGCGCGTTGGTGCTGGAGGAGGGTGCTGCCGAGGCGTTGGTAGGTGGCTTCGCGGCGGAGTCTACCGTTGCGGTCGAACAGGATCTGGTCGATGGGGTCGATGAAGGGAGCGTCGAGTGCGGCGGCGATGATGCGGCCATTGATGTGTTCGCCGCGGCTGGCTGCGTAGGCGGGTCCGTGTCCTTCAGCGACCTGCTGGAGGATGGTAGCGTGGGTCTCGGCCATGAGTGCATCGAGGTTGATATCGACGCCAAGGTCGTTGGCGATCGTGACGAAGCGTTCGGCGATCTGGTTGAAGGTGTCCTCGATGGGCTGGCCTTTGGCGGCGAGTCGGTGGCAAACGAGGAGAAGGTCGGTGACCTTGGTGTCCTCGCGGTGGCGTTTGCCGGGTGCCGAGGGGACGATGTAGCGGCGAGTGGGCTCGGCCGCGATGATCTCCAGAGCCTTGCGGATCTGGTCTGCATCGGCGAGTGAGCTGCCGCCAAACTTGCTTACACGAACGCCCAAGGCCGATCTCCTATTCAGTCGCCGAATCCACGGGATTGAACACTTTAGCCGAGCATCGGCGGGCTTGCGGGGTTTTGGGGCTGACGAGAGGTGCCCGCTGGCCATCGCCGGGAGTTGTTCTATACTGTGCGGCTCGCCCCCAACGCCCGGGTGGCGGAACTGGCAGACGCGCCACGTTGAGGTCGTGGTGGGAGTAAAATCCCTTGGAGGTTCGAATCCTCTCCCGGGCATTCCCCCCCCCCCCCGTATTTTTGATTTTTGAAGGGCTTAGCGCACAAGGCTGATGGCGTTTTCGGCGGCTTGCTTTCCGCTGCGCATGGCGCCTTCTATGGAAGGGGTGGTGGTCCAGTCGCCAGCGGGGGTGATGCCGAGGGGTAGGGCGGTAGAGCGGCTGATGGGTGGGAGGGCGTTGGGGATGGTGTAGGTTCTGAGGTGTCGCCAGGTGCGGGTCTGAGGGCCGAACCAGGTTGAGAGTTCTTTGATGATGCTGGCTTGTAAGTCGTTTGGCTCGAGGATGGGGTGGATGGCGGTGACGCTGATGAGTGATGCGCCAGATGGAGCAAGGGCGGGGCAGATATTGGACAGGACGCAGACGTGGTTGAAGTAGCCTTCGGGGTTGCTGTTGAGGACGAGCATGCGGTCCTCGACGGGGGGTTTGTCGGCGGCGAAGTAGAGAACGGTGGTGCCGTGCATACTCGGGGCGGGCTGGTTGAGGAGTTGGGCGGTGGAAGAGGGATCGGCGGCGAGGATGACGGAGGAGGCGCTGAGTTGTTCTCCGGTGGAGAGGGTTACTGCGTGGCGGTTGGGGTCGATGTTGTGGACGGTGGTGTTGAGGCGGATGCTGTCCGTGGGGAGTTTTTGGGCGAGTTGTATCGGGATGCTCTGAATGCCTCTGGCTGGGATGACGGCCCCGCCTTGGGAGAAGGTGTTGAAGATGAACTTGAGGTAGCTGGCGGGGGCGGTGAGATGGCGGTCGAGAAGGACACCGCGCCACCAGGGATCGAGGAAGGCCTGGCGGAACTGCGGGGTGAAGTGGAGTCGGTCGAAGAGCTGAGCGGCGGTTTCGTCAGAGGGCTGGTCATCGTGGCGGGCGGATCGGGCCATGGTGCGGAGGCGGCCGATGCGGAAGCGGTCCATGAGGTTGCCGGGGCCGACGAAGAGGGTCTCGAAGAGGCGGGCGGGTCGCCGCCAGGGGTCGCTGAAGCGGGCGAAGCCGTTGTTCCAGCGGATCAGGGAGCCGGCCTCGAAGGGGTGGAGATCGAGGGCGTCGAGATCGAGGAGGCTGGAGGCGTAGTCGTAGCCGGTGAGGAAGATCTGGAATCCGCGATCGAGCGTGAAGCCGTCGAGATGGTCGGTGCGCATGCGCCCGCCTGGGGCGTCGGAGGCTTCGAGCAGCAGGAAGGGGTAGGCATCGCGATGGAGTTCGGTGGCGCAGGCGAGCCCTGCGACGCCGGCGCCGATGATGAGGATGGGGCGTTCTGGTCGGCTGGTGTGCATGCTCGTTAGGGTATGGGGCAATCTCGGCGACGGCACCCCGGAAGGAGTGTGAAATTCCTATGTTCACTGAACGACAGCAACCGCGAGCGAATGATTTGAAGTTGTTGCATCAGCTTCTGGCGTTGCCGACAAGCCCGTTTCATGAGCAGAATGTAGCGGCGTTTGCGTGGACGATGGCGGCGCGTTTGGGGTGGCATGTCAGGGTGGATCGGTTTGGGAATTTACGGCTTAAGCCGACAGCTCGGACGCGGCCGAAGCTGGTGCTGACGGCGCATCTGGATCATCCTGGGTTCTGGGCTCTGGCGATGGAGGATGATCAGACGCTGATGGCGCACTGGATGGGAGGTGTGCCTGCTGAGGTGATGCCGGGTCAGGCGGTGCGATTCTGGACGGGCGGGAGGAAGCTGCCGGAGGGTGCGCCTGGGCCTTGGTGTCGGCTGGGGTCGGAGGCCAGACTGGGTGGAGCGGTGGTGGATGGGCGCGTGAAGGAGATCGTTGAGTTGGGGGAACGAGGGACGCCAACACTGGTGCGGATCACGGTTAAGAAGGCGGTTACGCCGGGTTCGATTGGGATGTGGCGGCTGGGTGATCCGGTGGTTCACGATGGTCGCGTGTTTGCGCGTGCGGTGGACGATGTGGCGGCGGTGGCGGCCTTACTGGCGACGGCGCGGCGGCTGAATCGGTTGAGCAACAAGCCTGATGTGGAGATTCTGCTGACACGGGCGGAGGAAGGTGGGTTCTTTGGGGCGATTGATTACTGCCGAGGGATTCGGAATCCGGAGCGGGCGCCGGTTCATGTTGGTTTGGAGATGTCCTCGGCGCGGTCTGAAGTGCCGGTCGGGTCGGGGGTGGTGATTCGTGTTGGGGATCGTCGGATGACGTATGACCCCGGCGTGGCGGACTGGGAGAATGCGACGGCTCAGGCGCTGGCAGCGGGGGATGCTGGGTTTCGCTTCCAACGGCAGTTGATGACCGGTGGGTCGTGCGAATCGACGGTGTACCAGACGTATCTGGGGCGGGCGGGGGCGTTGTGTCTGCCGCTGGGCAACTACCATAATGTTGATCGTGAGCGGAAGACGATTGCACCGGAGTTCATTGACCTTGCGGACTTCCGAGACCTAGTGGAGCTGTGCGTGGCTCTGGCGAAGCAACCGTTTTCTGACAAGGTTGAGCGTGGCGACTCGTTTAGGGCGTGGTGTGAAGTGCACGCTGACCGGCACGCGAACCTGACGCATGATCCTGTGGGAATCGTTGAGCCATTGGATGGTTAGGCAGTGATAGTTCCGGGTGGGATCAGATCGACGAGCTGTGCGGCGCTCTGCTGGAGGTCGATGTTGAGGATGTCGTGGAGGTAGGTCTCGACGGCCTTGAGGTCTGCGCCCCAGCCGTCAGCGGTTTGGTTGATGAGTTGTTGGTAGCCGAGTCCTGCGCCGATGATGAGGCCTGCCAGGGATGCAACGGTATCGGTGTCGCCTGGGAGGGAGACGAGGAGTGATAGGAGGTGTCGCGGGTAGCGGGCTTGTGCGGCGCAGGCGATCAGTTGCGTCCAGAGGTAGAGGGGATCGAAGTTTCGGTCGGCGGGTTCAGGGTTGAGGTTGAGATCGCTGGAAAGGTAGATTCTGTTGGTGAACTGATCGATGAAGTCGTGGTCGCTGGTCTGGGTGTCGCTGCCGAGGTCGTGAGCGATCCTGGAGGCGTGCTGGACTGTGGCGGGTGTGTCGAGGTTCTGAGTGAGTGAACTGGCGTGATCGGCCAGGGTGATGAGGCTCCAGTCGTGCGTCTGAGCGGCCTCGGCGATGAGACAGGCCCAGAGGGCGGTGATGATGGGGGCGTGACCCTGATCGAGGGGGCACCAGCGTGATAATCGGTCGTAGATCGGGTTGGGCGCGGTGGTGCGAATGGTGATGGCGAGGTGTACGCCAGTGAAGAGGCCGAAGATGATCGGGGTGTCGGGTTTGTAGAACGAGGCGGTTGTGTTTGATTGGTGGGCCTCGGCCATCGAGAGCCAGTCGTTGATCTGAGCGGTTCTGTTCGAGGTCAGCCAGGAGGGTTCGTCAGTTCGTGGTTTGAAGTTTCGCATCCAGAAGACCCAGCCATGCCATGACGGTTGTCGTTGTGACTTGAGGCATGACGTTAAGTAGGGATCGAGGATGAGATGGCGGAACTCGGTGTCATCGGTGACGACGCCGAGGCGGTCGGTTGTGATATCTGCGGGGGGCCAGACATTCCAGGGTGAGCCGTCGGCGGTGTGGAAACTGGAGGCGGGGAGGAGTCGGTAGTGGTCCTGGGGGTTGGCTGGTTTTCCTGCGAGGCCGTCGAGCTCTCGCGGTGCGCCGAGGGCGTCGGCGTAGGCGGCGAGGAGGAGCATCCCGTGGGCACGGTCGACGCGTTGGTCTCGTGTCATCGCTGGCATGAGCGGGTTGGTGTTAGCCTTTCATCCCGGTCATGGAGATGCCTTCGATGAAGGTGCGCTGGGCGAGGAAGAACAGGACGATGACGGGAAGGACGACCATGGTGCTGGCGGCCATGAGGTAGTGCCATGGCGTGCCCCCTTGCCTGCTCTGGAACGATTGGAGGCCGAGGGCCAGGGTGAAGTCTTCCTGTTCGGTGAGGTAGATCAGGGGCCCGAGGAAGTCGTTCCAGGTTGCTAGGAACTGGAAGAGGGCGACGACGGCGACGGCGGGTGTGGCGAGGGGGAGGATGACCTGGAGGAAGATCCGGATGTGCCCGCAGCCGTCGATGGTGGCGGCTTCGGAGAGTTCTCGGGGGATGGTGCGGAAGAACTGGCGGAGTAGGAAGATGTTAAAGGGCGTGGCGAACCAGAAGGGGACCCAGAGCGGGTGGAGCGTACCGATCCAGCCGAGTTCGCGGAAGAGTCCGTAGAGGGGGACCATGACGACGGGGAAGGGGATCATCATGGTGGCAAGGACGATAAAGAAGACCTTGTCGCGGCCGGGCCATTCGATGCGTGAGAAGCCGTAGGCGACCAGGGAGCAGGAGATGACCGTGCCGGTGACCGTGAGGAAGCAGAGCAGGAGGGAGTTAAAGAGGTACTGGGGGAAGTAGGCCATCTCCTTGATGGCTTCGAGGTAGTTTCGCCAGCGGAAGTGGATGCTGTAGGCGATCGATCCGGCGGGGACGGTGATCTCAGCGGTCAGGGGGTGGGCGAGGAACTCGCGTTCGTCCCAGTCGATGATGTGACGGCGGAGTTTGGTGATGGAAACGGTCATCTCCTGTTCCTGAGAGATGGCGGCATCGACTTGCTCATCGGTCCGGTCGTAGACACGGCCCAGGTCGGCGACAGGGATCGTCTCGCGGCGGAAGGTGCCATCGCGGAGGGGGACCAAGACGTCGATGGTGCCTTGATCAGGTACGGCGGTGTCGGGGTCATACAAGCGGACGCTGGTGGAGCGGCCGTTGATCATGGCCTGCCAGTGGTAGTTGGCGATCACGCGGATCGAGGTGTCGAGCTGGTCGGTCATGGGGTCTTCGAGGACGCGGACCGGGACGGGCTCGGCGACATCGGGCAGGTCAAGGTGCCATTGGTAGGCGTAAGCGACCGATACGGGTTGGTCATCAGCGGTGTCTTCGGGGATGTCGCTGGCTCCGACCTGGACAAGGCGGCCAAAGACCTCGACATGGGCGGCTGTGGGCAGCCAAGTCGGGGGCAGGGACATGGTCTGGTCGATGGGTTTCAGGGATGTGGAGAGCATCCAGAGCATCGGAACGGAGAAGATGAACCCACCGAGGCAGAGGATGGTAAAGCGTAGGAACTGGGTGGGTTTACTAGACATCGTGTATCAGTCCCCGGCGTAGTAGAGGTGGCGTCGCATGCCGACATGGGCGAGCCAGGTTAGGAAGAGGATGATGCCGAAGAGCACGACGGCCATGGCGCAGGCGTAGCCCATGTTGTTGTAGGTGAATGCGTTTTGATAGAGATAGACGGCGTAGAGGAGTGCGGAGCGTTCGGGCCCGCCATCGGGTCCCAGCATGACGAAGGGTTTCACGAACTCCTGCATCCCGCCGATGATGCCCATGATGAGGTTGAAGTAGATGACGGGGGAGACCATGGGGATGGTGATGCTCCAGAACTTTCGGAGGCTGTTGGCCCCGTCGAGTTCGGCGGATTCGTAGAGTGAGCGTGGGACATCCTGGAGCCCGGCGAGGAAGAGGACCATGGTCCCGCCGATCTGCCAGACCTGTGAGAGGATGAGCGTGTTCTTGGTCCAGGCGGGGTCATCGAGCCAGAGGGGGCCTTGAATGCCGAAGAGGTAGCTCAGGGCGTAGTTGACCAGTCCGAACTGGCCGTTGAAGAGCCAGAGCCAGATCATGGCGACACCCACGAGCGGGACGATAGCGGGGATGTAGAAGAGGGTGCGGAAGATCGAGCGGCCGAGGATCTCTTTGTTGAGCAGGACGGCGCAGAGCAGCGCCATGATGAGGCCGAGTGGGACGGCGAAGGCTGCGTAGTAGGCGGTGTTCCAGAGCGAGAGCCAGAAGATCTCGTCCTGGAGCATGTAGGTGTAGTTCTCCGTTCCGATCAGGATCGGGCTGCGGAGGATGTCGTAGTCGCAGAATGAGAAGTAGACGGCCATGGCGACGGGGTAGAGTCCGAAGACGGCGAACCCGATGATCCACGGGCTAATGAAGGCAAGGCCGAGCCTGAGTTTCTGTCGTTCGCCTGGGGTCATCGCATCTGCTCCCATTCGGCGAGCCGGACGTCCTTGGTCAGCTCCCAGCGTCGGACGGCGCGGTCGAGTTTTTTCTGTATCCGTTGCTCGACCCGTTCCATGGCGGGTTCGGGTTCGATGACCTGGCGGTAGACCGAGTTGATGCTGACGTTCATCTCGGAGAGGTACTCCTGCCAGAGTGGGATGAGCGGGGTGGTGCGGGCGTTGGGGCTGGAGGCGAGGTCGATGAAGACCTCGATGTAGGGGTTTGGGTGATCCTGGAGGAAGCGTTCGCTGGTCTTAACCAGCGGGCTGAACTTGCGGTGGCCGAGGCAGAGTTTTTCCATCGGGCCTTGCTGGTTGACGTAGCGGATAAAATCAAAGGCGGCATCTGGGTGGCGGGCGCCTTTAGGGATGACCAAGACGTCGGACTCGAGGATGGTGACCTTGGGGGTGGTGTTGGGGTAGGCGGAGGGGAAGGGGGCGACACCCCATTCGAGCCGGGGGGCGAACTGATCGATGAAGTTGTACATCCAGACGCCCTGGATGACCATGGCGATCTGGCCCTCAAGGAATGGCTCCTGCGGTGAGCCGAAGTTGCCGAAAGAGCTGCCGAAAGCGAGCATGTTGTTCTTGCCATATTTCTCGGTGTAGCTCTCGATCCAGCGCATGGCGTCGAGGTTGGGTTCGGAGGCGGGGGTGACTCTGGTTCCGTCGTCGTTTACAAGCGAGGCGTCCCACCAGTAGCCCCACATGGGTAGCCACCAGCCGGGGTAGGTGGGGGAGTGGCCCAACTGGATGATGCGAAACTCGCTTGCCCTTGAGTCGTCGGCGATGCCGGCTTGTTCTTGAGTCGTCATGTCGCTGTAGCGGACCTGGATTGTTTGTCCGTCTCGTTCGAGTTCGACGATGGTGAGTTTCTCGGCCATGGCGTCGAGTTCAGCGATTGATTGCGGGGGGCGTTCGGGGTCGAGTCCGGCTTCTTCAAAAAGCTGTTTGTTGTAGTGGAGTGCGACGGTGGCGGGCGTTGTGGGCAAAGCCCAGACAAATCCGCGGTGGCTGACAGTTTCCCAGAGGGCGGGGTAGTAGTCTTCTCCGCTGATGCCAGCTTCTGCGATGTAGCTGTCGAGAGGGGTGAGGGCGTTTTTCTCGGCGTAGCTGGGGACCATGTACCCCCAGAGTCCGGCGATGTCCGGCGGGTTTCCGCCCGCCGTAGCGAGGAGGACTTTCTGGTCGATCTGGCTGACGGTCAGGAACTTGACGAGGACTTGGTCCTGGGAAGCGTTGTAGTCATCGACAACACGACGCATGGCTTCGGCTTCAAACGATCCCCATTTCTCCCAGTATTGAAGGATGATGCGGCCGTCGGCGGTGCGATCGTCCCGGCTGTCGCCACAACCCGTGAGTGCGATCGCCACAATGGTCGCGCATGCCAACAAGAAGACTCGGCGACACCATGGGGGCAGGATCATGAAGAGGAACTCCTGAAACCGTTATGAAACAATGTCGCTGTGCGTCTCTATGAAACCGTATCAATCATTCAAGCGTAGTGTAGCGTGACCGGGTGTCGTGATGGTGGGGTGGCACGAAGGTGGCATGAAACATGATGAAACGAGAGGGGTTTCAGGACGGCTAGTAGCCGATCAGCCATGCTGGCGGGACGACCTGCTGCTCTGCTGCGGCGGAGCCGTCGAGCATGAGACGGTTGAAGGACTTGCCGCCAGCGTGGACGAGGCCGATTCGATCGGGGACGTGGCCGGGCTGGCGAAAGTCGATGACGCTGGTGGTGCGGCTTGGCGGCGGTTCATCGGGTCCGGGTGGAGACGCGGCGGAATCGATGAGCAGGGGAATGCTGGATTGCTGAACAGCACCGTCCAGGTCTATGAAAGCTGGAGCGGGGGCGTTGTCGTAGTCAGCCTGGTCACCTGGCAGACCGGCATAGCCGGTTGCGTTGATGGCGTAGGTGCGTGTCATGACTGCTTCGCTGATACTTGCTGTCGCTGGGCAGACCAGGATGGATTCAGCGTCGTATAGCTCTGCAGTAGTCTGGCCTTGGCGTCCCATTCGGGCCTGGACTTCGAGAGCCCAGTTGGGACGCTGGCCGTAGGGTTGGCCGAGAGCCGGGCTGAGTCCGCTGTGCTCGTCGGCGTAGAGACGTATGCCGATGTAGGCTTGGCGGAGGTTGGTCAGGCAGCGGGCGGAACGTGCGACATCACGGGCTGAACCGAGTGCGGGGAGCAGGATGCCGATGAGCACGGCGATGATGGAGATCACCACGAGTAGCTCGATCAGGGTGAAGGCCGGGTTGTGTGTATGCGTTGCACGGCTCACGGCGTCGGCACGATCCGGAGCAGCTTGCCGTTGCCGTCATCGGTGAGGACGTACATGAAGCCATCGGGTCCCTGGCGGACATCGCGGACTCGTTGATCGAACTTCAGGGATGTTTCGTTGGCGACCTGGCCGTCTTCCAGGTCGATCCGACGGATCTGTTGCATGCGTAGTCCGCCGGCGAAGAGGTCGCCCTTCCAGTTGGGGTAGCGGTCGCCGGTGTAAAAGCAGAGGCCGGATGGGGCGAGGTTGGGGGTCCAGACGATCATGGGTTCGATCGTGCCTTGCATCGTGGCGGTGTCCGAGATGCGTGGTCCCCAGTATTCGATGGAGTAGGTGGCGGCGGGCCAGCCGTAGTTGCCGCCAGGTTGGAGCTGGTTGAGTTCATCTCCGCCTCGGGCTCCGTGCTCGGAGACGTAGATGACGCCGGTGGCTGGGTCCAGGTCCATTCCCTGGATGTTGCGGTGGCCGTAGGTGTAGACCTCGGGGAAGGCGTTTGGCCGGTCGGTAAAGGGGTTGCCGGGTGCGGACTCGCCTTCATCAGTCAGACGGACGGTCTTGCCGAAGTGGCTGTCGAGGTCGAGGGCGTAGAGGCGCGTGAGTTTTCCATCGACTGAGGAAGGGGGGTTCCCGCCGTCGCCGATGGACATGAGAAGTGACCCGTCGGCGAGCCAGAGGAGTCGTGAACCGAAGTGTTGTCCGCCCTTTTTCAGCTGAGAGACTTCAAAGAGGTTCTGGACTTGTGAGAGTTGCGAGAGGTCTTGACTCAGGACACCACGGACCAGAACGGTGTGGTTGGCGTCCTTGGTACCTTGAGAGAGCGTGAGGTAGACCCAGCGGTTGTTGGTGAAATCCGGGTGGAGCGAGATGTCCATCAGTCCGCCCTGGCCGTGAGCGAGGATGGGAGGGAGTCCGCCAACGGGCTGATTGATCAGTTCGCCGTTGACGACGAGGCGGAGTCGTCCGGCGCGTTCGGTGATGAGCATGGCGTCCTGGTTGGGGAGCCAGGCGATGCCCCATGGTCGTTCGAGCCCCTCGATCACGGTCTCGGCTCGCCAGTTGGGTTCTTCGGGGACCTCAGCGGTTGGTGTGATGGGGCCTTGAGGGTACTCCTGCCCGCAGGCGGTTGAGACCTGGAGCAGCGGGCAGAGGCAAAACATCAGCAGGATTGAGGCTCGTGACATCGGGCAACTCCAGTGGAGACCAATCGGTCCAGGTGCTTGTTGTCATCATCCTAGGAGCGGAAGACGGGTTCATGCTCGCGGGAAACGGCTTGTTGAAGGGTCATAAGCTCATCTTGGGTCAGAGGGGCGGTGTTCTGGGTGAAGCCAATCGCCAATCTCATCAGATCGGGCAGGCCGGGGGGAATGGCGGCGCAGACGCCGGGCTGATTGAGGGTGAAGCGGAGTTGAAGGTGAGCGAGCTCGATGCGGTCTTCGGGGACATACCACACTCGGTCTGGATGCGGATTTTCTTCCCCCTCGTCGTATCGTCGTCGGGCGAGGGACTTGATGGCGAGGACGCCAACGTCGTGTTGATGGCATATCTCCAAGAGGGCGGGACCGAATCCGCCTTGAAGCCAAGCGGCGTAGTTGATGGGGAACAGGGCGGTTTCGATGATGCCTGTTTCGATGAGTCGGATGGCTGCAGCTTCGTTGTGGGCGCTGAGGCCGATGTGGCGGATTTTGCCTTGTTCGCGAGCCTTGTGATACGCCTCCAGGGCCCCGCCGGGTGCGAGGATCTGATCGACTTCTTCATCGGTGGTCACAGCGTGGAACTGATAGACGTCGAAGTGGTCGGTTCTCAGGAAGCTCAGAGATCGTTCCAGGTCGGCCATGGCGTCCTTGGCGGTTCGGTGCATGGTCTTGCAGTTGAGGACGACACCGTCGCGGTGTCCTTGGAGTGCCGGACCAAGTTGCTCCTGGGCGTCGCCATAGCCCGGGGCGATGTCGAAGTAGGTGATCCCGGCTTCGAGGGCTTCGGCGACGATGGCATTGGCGGGCTCCTGTTGCTGACCCTTGAGGGCGATGCCGGGGAACCCGAGGATGGAGACCTCAAGACCGGTCTTTCCGAGTTTTCGCTGTTCCATGATGTACGCCTTTCGTCAAGACATACAAGGATAACGTGGGCGATTGCCTGTGACCGGGTGGTGTCGATTATTCTGGTTCTCGACGAGAGATCGCCCCCCGGCCGTGGACCTGCGCTATCCTTAGGGCATGACTACGACGACCTCCATGCGTCCTGCCACACTCGCTGACCTTCGCTCTTCGGGCTGGGTTTCCAAACCGGTCAAGCGGGAGATCCATGACAATCTCATGAAGATGCTGCGGGGGGATCAGGAGATGTTCCCCGGCATCATTGGCTACGAAGACACAGTGATTCCCGAGATTGTGCTGGCGTTGCTGGCGCAGCATGACATGCTCTTTCTCGGCGAGAAGGGGCAGGCGAAGAGTCGGCTGATGCGTGCGCTGGTTCAGTTCCTCGATGAGTCGGTGCCGTACATCGATCACCCGGAGATGCCCGTGCATGAGGATCCATTTGCGCCGATTTCTCGGGTGGGCAAGGAGCTGATCGCCAGCCTGCCTCCCGAGGAAGTGCGGATCGGCTGGTGGGACCGCGAGCATCGGTATGCGGAACGACTGGCACCGGGCACCAAGTTTGCCGACATCATCGGCGAGATCGATCCTTCCAAGCTGGCGTCGGGTGTGAGCATGTCGGCGGAGGAGGCGTTGCATTTTGGGTTGATCCCACGGATGCACCGGGCGATCTTCGCGATGAACGAGCTGCCGGAGCTTGATGAGCTGGTTCAGGTCGGGCTTTTTAATATCCTCGAAGAGCGCGATGTGCAGATCCGTGGTTATCCGATCAGCTTTGATCTCGACATCATGATTCTGTTCTCTGCGAATCCCTCGACTTACAACCGGTCTGGGAAGGTGATCCCGCAGCTCAAGGATCGCATTGGCTCGGTCATTCATACGCACTACCCACAGGACCGTGATCTGGGGATTCAGATTACGGCTCAGGAGGCACCGGTTTCGTTGGAGGGTGATGTGCCGGTGGCGGTTCCGTATTTCATGCGACAGCTGATCGAGCAGATCACCATCGCGGCAAGGGCATCTCGCTATGTGGATCATCACTCCGGTGTCTCGGCGCGGTTTAGCAGCGCGAACTACGCGACGATGGTGTCTTCGGCAAGGCGTCGTGGGGCAGTGTTGAATGAGACGCCAGCTGTTCCACGGATATCTGATCTCGGGCACCTCTACGCATCGAGTCTGGGCAAGCTAGAGCTTGACATGATGGGCTCGCACCAGATGAGCGAGAAGCAGGTCTTTGATGCGATTGTCGCCGAGGCAATCCGGACCCTCTTTGATGAGTATGTCGATCAGCATGGGCTCGAGGAGATCAGTGCGATCTTCCGAGAGGGTGTGCGTATTGAGGTGGGCGATATGCTGCCTTCGGAGGCTTATGAGCACGCTCTGCGGCACGTCCCGCCTGCGTGGGAGAAGGCGTTTGAGGTCAACTCCGCCAGTCAACCACAGATGCGGGCAGCATGCGTCGAGTTTGTCCTTGCCGGCTTGTATGCGACGGAGCGGATCAGCCGTCGGCAAGACCACGGCAGGATTGCCTACGAGTTATGAGCAAAGCACCCTATTCATCCAGGCAATCTTGGCGTGGGCGTCACGCTGGAGGCGTCATCCACACCTATCAGGGCTATGACCCGGTGGAGCTGCCGGGGCCGATCTCCAACATGGAGCAACAGGGCGATCTGGCGTCGTTGGGCATGGAACACATGCTGACGTATGGGTCGATGCGTCGCTTCTCTGAGGAAGAGTTGGCTAACGCGATTCACCTGGACCCTAGCCAGATTCAGGGGTTGGGACCTAGTCTTGAATCCTTGATCGCCATGCTTGAGGAACGCAAGCGCAAGATTCTTGAGACCTACGAGACTGCGCATGCTCGCTTGAAGGCCGAGAATGCGTATCTGGATCACGCGGCGTCACTTGATCCGCCTCGAAAATCGCGCAAGGCTTATCGCTCAGCCATCGAGGGTTTTCAGTACGCGGAGCTAAAGAAGCTGTGGTACCGACAAGAGGATGAGGGGTCTGCGTTTGCGACGGGGCTGCTTCACCTGATGGAGGAGCTTGGTCGGTTGTATCAGGTCGAGAAGCTGGCCTCGGATTATCGGTTTACAGGGCACGATAAAATGTCGGTTGATCGGGCGCTTGAGATCAAGGCGGAACTGGAACAGATTGACAAGTTGCTCGAGCAGCTGCGTCAGGCGATGGAGAACGCTCAGTTAGCCGTCATTGATATGGATGAGCTAAGTGAGTTCGCGGACCCCGGTCAGATTGAGGAGCTTGAGGCGTTTCAGCGGCAGGTTGAGGAGATGATTCGCGAGCAGGCGCGTCGCCAGGGGCTCGAGCGTGGAGAGGCTGGCGGTTATGACCTGACGCCGGAGGCTTACCGGCTGTTTCAGTCCAGGGTGCTTGGGACGATCTTTGCTGACCTGTCCGCTGGCAAGACTGGGCGGCATCAGGCGGATTTGTCCGGCGAGGGGGCTGTTGAGACGCAGCGGACTCGTGCTTATGAGTTTGGTGATTCAATCGCGCACATGGATATCCCGGCAACGATCACGAATGCCATGCTGCGTCAGCAAGGTGGCGGCAGCACTGGTCCGGTGCGTTTTCGGCCTGAGGACATCGAGGTTCACCTCACGCGGAACAACCCTAAGTGCGCGACGGTGGTTATTGTCGATATGTCGGGCTCGATGCGGCATGGCGGGCAATATGTCGATGCCAAGCGGATGGCTCTGGCTCTGGATGGGTTGATCCGCTCGGAGTATCCGGGGGACTATCTTGGCTTTATCGAGATGTATTCGGTCGCTCGGATTCGAACGATCGGCGAGGTGGTGGCGATGATGCCGAAGGTCCCGACGATTCGTGACCCGGTGGTTCGTTTGCGGGCCGACATGTCGGACCCGGAGATGAATGAGTATCGGGTCCCTCAGCACTTCACGAACATGCAGCACGCGTTGTCACTGGCTCGGCGTTTGTTGGCGGCTCAGGACACCCCGAACCGTCAGGTGGTGCTGATTTCGGATGGCTTGCCGACGGCGCACTATGAGGATCAGGACCTCTACATGCTCTATCCGCCGGACCCACGAACGGAGGAGATGACCCTCCGGGAGGCAAGGCTCTGCAAGCAGGAGGGGATCACGATCAACATGTTTGTCGTGCCGAGCTGGTCACAGGATGAGGACGACATCCGGTTTAGTCACCGGATGGCTCAGACGACAGGCGGGCGGGCTTTTTTTACGGCAGGGCATGATCTTGATCGGTACGTCGTGTGGGATTACGTCAACCATCGGCGGTCTGTGATCGGGTGAGGGGCGCATAGCGAAACCCGCCGGCCGATGAAGGCCAGCGGGCTGCTCCTCGCTTGGTTGTGCTTTATTTAGTCCAGCGAGACTTCGACTTCGGCGAACCCGCTCTGCGGGACACCAAAGCTGCCGATGTCTTCGCCGGGGAAAGCACGAGGCGTCTGCAGCGCGGCCAGTCGGTCGGGCTGCAGTTCGATGACGCCAAAGAGTTCAAATCCCAGCCCGTCACTCGACGAGAGGTTGATGCCCTGCTCGTAGGAGTTGGTCTGCGTGTAGGCCGAGGCCGAACGCATGTCGGAACCATCGTCCGACGAGAACATCTCGCATCCGGTGCTCAGCAAGGCGAACGAAGCAATCAAAGCAGTGGTCGTGATCTTCCAGTTCATGGCGGTGCTCCTCAGGAAGGTGCGATGCCCGCCGGACGCCCGGCTGGGACTGGTGCGCCCCACCGGCGGCACCACCACAGGAATCGACTCGTGAGGAGGGGTTATTCAGTCCTTCGACGCGATCTATGCCGTGGTTTCTGCATCCGCCCATAACCTCAGCGGCATGATCGCTATAACCGGTCTGATTGTTACGGGAGCGTGGGTGACAGCGGGGTGCACAACAAAAAACCGCGGCCCTGAGGGCCGCGGTTATGAGGGTTTGGAGGTTTCTTAAGGCTTACTGAGCCAGAGCGACCTGCGGGGACGCCGAGGCGGCTGCCTTGAGCTGATCGATCGTCATGTTCTCGGGCGTGAGGCCGCGGAGCAGGGAATCGATCGCGGTCTGGCTCTCGACCGGGGGCAGGGCGAGGAGCTCGATGCCCTCGACGACCTGCTGGACGCCTAGCAGGTACTCGTAGGCCTGCGGGTTGTTGGCCTGGAGGTAGCTGCGGTAGGCCATGGGGTCGAAGGACCCGCCGCTGTCGGCCATGTAGGCGTTGAAGGACGACTGGAGGGTTGATCGGACGAACGGCTTGAGGTCCATCATGACGGCCTCACCGGTGGTCGGATCGAACATGGGCTGCCCGAGATCGTCGGTGGCCGGGCGGCTGATGAGGCTCTGGTAGTCGCTGAGCACCGACTCGACCAGGCTTGGGTTGAGGCGACCGATGGCGACCTCACGGGCGGCCTGACCCAGCGGTGCGGCGGTACGGGGCAGGTCGTCGTACAGACGCTGACCGACCAACCAGCTTACGACCTCTTCGAAGCTGTGGTCGCGTGCAAAGATGCTGATCTCAGCAAGCTGGTCCATAGCTGCCTGGCTGACGGGGAGGTCCTCGATGAGGACGGCGTTCTCGATCCGTGGCGAGGCGGCGGCGATGGCCGTTGCGACGTTGGCCGAGGACCCGCTGGAGGCACCGTCAATCACGAAGCCAGGAGCAAAGGTCAGGATGACCTCTGAGGGCTGACCGATCACGATGGGAGCCAGGGTTGCATTAAATGTGATCGTCGCGGCTTCGAGGACGGATGAGAGTTTGTATTCCTCGCCGGTTCCGGTCTCGTTGAGGGCCGCACCGGTCAGGATGATGCTCCTACCGACGACGATGTCAGCACCTGAGTCGTTGGCGACGGTTCCGTCAGCAAACCGAGTGGTGCCAGAAGGACGACGCAGGAGGTTGATGTTGCCCACAGCAGCGATGGTGACATCGGTTGCGGCCGTGAGGTCGGTTACGGTCACATCATTAGCGTTGATGACCAGTGAGCCGCCGTTACCAGCTCTGTTGACGACCGTGAAGCGATCAACAATCGGTGATCCTGGAGCCAGTTGGGTCATGGCGAAATCACCGGTACCATCGGCATCGAAGGTCAGAGTGCCATCGTTGAGCGTCGTGCTCTGACTGATCCAGAAGGCGGTAGCGATATCTGTTGAACCCGGGAGAGTCCCGCCAACGGTGTTGATGGTGATATCGCCATTGGTGCCGGCGTCGGTAGCAATCATCAGGTCGTTGGAGAAGATCCTGGCCAGCTCAGAGCCGGCTCCGCCGGTCAGGGTGAGGTTGCCGTCGCTTCCGGGAGCGGGTTCATCGGCGGCATCGGTGATGAGGATGTCCTGACCACCAGTCGCGGTGATGTTGACCGTCGCGGGGCTGGCACCAGCATTGACACCGATCTGACCGTCCAGGTCGATGTCGCCAGCGAAGATGTCGATATCGAAGGTCGGTGCGTTGACGGTCACGCCGCCGGGCACGCTGAGAAGCCCGGTGCCGTCGTCGTCTTCGTCAGCATCAAGCGTGGTTGCGCCGCCCGCAGTCAGGTTGCTGTTGATGTTGATGCCGTTGTCGGCCTGGAGTGTGAGGACACCGGACCCAATAATGCCTCCAGTCGGTGCGAGGAGCGTCAGGCTTCCGCCCGCGTCGATCGTGACCCCACCGGCGATGGTGATGGCGTCGTCGCCAGCGTCATTTGCCGCGTTGGCATCGCCATTGAGTGTGATGTTACCCATGGTGGTGGTGAGATCGACATTGACGTCGATGCCCTGGTCTGCACGGGCATTGAGGTCGTTGGTGATGGTCGAGGCAGTTCCGCCAAACACGATGTCACCAGAGGTCAGTGGGCTGAAGGCGCCGTTGATGTTGGCTGTGTTCCCTGCTGTGACACCATCAATGGTGATCGTCCCAGTGGTGCTGAAGGTCACAATCCCGGCGGTGATCTGACCAAGTTCGGTGTCGGAGATGTCCATCAGGGCGGTCGCGGCTGCGGGCCCGATGTTGATGCCATCGCCCTCGGTTTCCGTGAACTGAACCGGCCCGAAGCTGCCGGCACCGTTGTCGGTATCGATGAGGCCATTGATGGCGACATCCTCGCCGTTGATCGAGATGATCTGGCCCTCGGTGCTCAGCGTAGCGGGTGCATCAATGATGACGCCACCTGCTCCGGTGCTGGCACTGTCTGAGAAGAGTGTGATACCGAGGTTAAAGACATCGGTGCTCAGGTCGCCAGCGACGGTGATGTCCGTCAGGGCACTGAGGACAATGCTGCCGGTGGTCACCGAGATGCCACCGGAAGCGGTCGTGATGCTGCCCGTATCCGAGGTCAGGAACAGGAAGCCGCCATCACTTCCATCGTTGATGTTCATGCTGTCCTGCTCGACGATGGTGACGACGCCTGCACCGGTATCAGGTGCCACGAACGTCAGGCTGCCAAAGTTGTGCAGTTCATCGGTCTCACCGAGCGTGATCGAGGTCCCGCCAAGGGTGTTGGTGTCGAACGTGGCGGAGCCAGTGACATTCAGCGTCGTGCCGACACCTGTTTCGTCGGTGATGGCACCTGCCGAAGTCAAGATCAGGGAGTTGGCTGAGCTAGCGGCACGGAGTTCGGTCGAGCTGTCTTCGGTGATGACGACCGCGCCGCCCGAGACAAATGTCAGACTGTCGAAGTTCACGGTGTCACCGCCGTTGTCACCGAGTGTGATGTTGGTTCCGCTGAAAATGGCTGGACCCGTCGTCGTCAAGGAGACGCCCGATGCATCGGTGATGTCGCCCGTGGAGAACAGGTTGAGCGTTCCAGAGGTGTTGGTACCGGCGACTTCCGTGGCGCTGTCCTCGCGGATCGTGACGGTGCTGTTTGCGTTGAAGGTCACCTGTCCGAAGTTGACCGTATCGCCGGCAGCACTGCCCACGTTGATCTGAGTATTACCACCCAAGGAGGTGAGCATGGCGAGGTTGGTGACAGTGATGGATGAGCCGGCGCTGTTCGAGATCCCGGCATCCGACACAAGGTTGGCGGACAACGCGGTGTTGGTCCCGTCGATCGTCATGTCGTTGTCCTGAGCGATCGCGACGGCACCGGTGGAGTTGAAGGTCGTGGTGCCGAAGCTGAGGGTGTCGCCAGCGTTGTCACCGAGAGTGATGCCAGCCCCACCAGCGTCGGCGAAGTCGGCCAGGTTGGTGACGGTGATGGAGACTCCTGAGGCATCGGTGATCGCGCCGCCGGAGTCGAGGTTAAGCGAGTTGGCCGTGTTGCTGCCGGTGATGTTGGTGGCGTCGTTCTCGACGATCGCCACGGCGCCGCCGGAGTTGAAGGTCAGTCCACCGAAGGTGTGACTGGCCGCGTTATCAAGGGTGATGGAGGTGCCGGAGAAGGTGGCGTTGTTGGTCACGGCGAGGGTTGAGCCCCCGTCGTCCGCCACGGCTCCGAGTGATGCCACCGTCAGGCTGTCGGCCGTGTTCGCGCCAGCGAAGTTGGTGTCATCAGTTTCAATCACGACGACCGAGCCTGCTGAGTTGAACGTCAGGCTTCCGAAAGTTGTCAGGACGTTGTTCGAGAGGCTGATGCTGGTTCCGGCAAAGTCGGCGTTGTTGGTCACAACCAGTGTGGAGCCGGCCACATCGGTGATCGCGCCTCCGGAGTTCAGGTCGAGGCTGAGGGCGGTGTTGGTTCCGGCCAGATCGGTGGCATCTGCTTCTGTGATGGCGACCGCACCGGCCGAGTTGAAGGTGAGGCTGCCAAAGGCATTGGTGCCGTCCAGAGTGATGCTGGTGCCGTCAAAAGTGGCCAGTCCTACCACCGTGATGTCAGCACCACCAGCATCGGTCAGGGCTCCGCCGGAAGTCAGGTTAAGTGACGTGGCGCTGTTCGAGCCAGCGATATCAGTGGCGTCATTCTCAACGATCGTGACCGCGCCGCCGTTGAACGTCAGCTGGCCGAAGGCGTGACTGGCCGCGTTGTCGAGCGTAATTCCGCCCCCTGAGATATCGGTGAATGTGGCCAGGCTTGTGACGGCCAGTGTCGAGCCAGCGCCATCGAGCATAGCACCGTTGGTGACCGTGATCGTGAGGTTATCCGCGGTGTTTGCACCCTCGAAGCCAAAACCATTAGCCTCGATCAGCACGACATCACCGGTTGAGTTCACCGTCAACTCACTGACGTCCACCGTCCCGTCGAGGGTGATGCCCGCGCCGCCGGTGTCAGCAAAATCAGCCAGCTGCGTCACAGTCAGTGAGGCACCGCCTGCATCGGTGATGGCCCCGCCAGAGTTCAGGTCGAGGCTGAGGGCCGTGTTGGTTCCTGCGAGGTCGGTCGCATCAGACTCGGTGATGGCGACGGCCCCAGCTGCGTTAAACGTCAACTGGCCGAAGGCGTTGGTGCCATCGAGGGTGATGGTGTTGTCGATCGTAAAATCAGCCAGCCCGGTCACCGTGAGATCGGCGCCGCCGGCGTCAGTCAGAGAACCATTGACACTGATGAGGTTCAGCGTATTCGCGGTATTCGACCCGGCGAGATCGATGGAATCATTCTGCGAGATCGAGACTGCGCCGGTGGAGTTGAATGTCAGAGAACCGAAAGAGTTGATTCCATCGAGCGTGATGCCGGCGCCGCCGGTGTCGGCGAAGTCAGCGAGGTTGGTCACAGTCGTCGTTGCGCCTGGCGCGTCGCTGATGGCCCCGCCAGAGTTCAGGTCCAGACTCAGTGCCGTGTTAGTGCCTGCGATGGTTGCGGCATCCGCCTCGGTGATGGCCACGGCACCCGCTGAGTTGAAGGTCAGCGTGCCAAAGGCGTAGGTGTCATCAAGGGTCAGAGCCGTTCCAGTGAACGACGCCAAGCCTGTAACCGTCAGGTCTGCGGTCCCATCGTCGGTGATGGTGCCTGCCGTTGAGGTGAGGCTTAAGCTTCCGGCGGTGTTTGTGCCGCTGATGACGATCGCTCCAGCCTGAGTGATGCTCACATCTCCAGCGGAGTTGTAAGTCACCGAGCCGAAGTTATTGGTGCCATCGAGCAAGATGCTGGTGCCCGTGAAGTCTGCAAGGCCTACGACGGTCATGTCAGCACCGGGAGCGTCCGTCAAGGCACCGCCCGATACGATTGTCAGCGCGTTTGCCGTGTTGGAGCCCGCGATATCCGTCGCATCGGTCTCATTAATCACCACGGCACCGGTGGAGTTGAAGGTCACCTGTCCGAAGGCGTTGGTGCCATCAAGGGTGATACCAGCGCCGCCGGCATCGGCGAAGTCAGCTAGGTTGGTGACAGTGAGGGTGGCGCCGGTGCCGGTGAGGGCCCCGCCAGAGTTGAGGTCTAGGCTACCAGCGGTGCTGGTGCCAGCAAGGTCGGTGGCATCAGTCTCGGTGATCACCACGGCACCGGTTGAGTTGAAGGTCAGGGTGCCGAAATCGCTGGCACCACTAATCGTGATGCCTGCGCCGCCGGTGTCGGCAAAGTCGGCGAGATTAGTCACCGAGAGTGTCGCGCCAATGACGCTGACGGCTCCGCCTGAGTTCAGGTCGAGGCTGAGGGCGGTGTTCGCACTTTCCAGGCTCGTCGCATCGGTCTCATTGACCACCACCGCACCGGTGGAGTTGAAGGTGAGGGTCCCGAAGGCGTTGGTGCCGTCAAGGGTGATGCCGGCGCCACCGGTATCGGCAAAATCGGCAAGGTTGGTGACGGTGAGGGTCGCGCCGGTTCCGGTGAGGGCCCCGCCGGAGTTGAGGTCAAGGTTCAGTGCTGTGCTGGTGCCGGCGAGGTTGGTGGCATCAGTCTCGCTGATCACCACGGCGCCGGCTGAGTTGAAGGTCAGGGTGCCAAAGGCGTTGGTGTCATTTAGCGTGATGGTTGTGCCCGCGAAATCAGCCAAGCCGACCACTGTAATGTCGGAACCACCGGCATCCGTCAGTGCGCCGCTGGAGTTCACGTCCAGTGAGTTCGCCGTATTGGAACCGGCAATAGCCGTGGCGTCGGATTCGTTGACGACGACGGCACCGGTGGAGTTGAAGGTGAGTGTTCCGAAGGCATTGGTGCCATCGAGGGTGATGCCGGCCCCGCCGGTATCGGCGAAGTCAGCGAGGTTGGTGACGGTGAGGGTGGCTCCAGTGCCGGTGACGGCTCCACCGGAGTTGAGGTCAAGGCTACCCGCGGTGCTGGTCCCGGCGAGGTCGGTGGCGTCGGATTCGTTGACGACGACGGCACCGGTGGAGTTGAAGGTGAGCGTTCCGAAGGCGTTGGTGCCATCGAGTGTGATGCCAGCCCCGCCGGTGTCGGCGAAGTCAGCGAGGTTGGTGACGGTGAGGGTGGCACCGGTGCCGGTGACGGCCCCGCCGGAGTTGAGGTCAAGGCTACCCGCGGTGCTGGTCCCGGCGAGGTCGGTGGCGTTTGATTCGGTGACAGCCACGGCGCCGGTGGAGTTGAAGGTTAGCGTTCCGAAGGCGTTGGTGCCGTCGAGTGTGATGCCAGCTCCGCCGGTATCGGCGAAGTCAGCGAGGTTGGTGACGGTGAGGGTGGCACCGGTGCCCGTGACGGCTCCGCCGGAGTTGAGGTCAAGGCTCAGAGCGGTGCTGGTACCGGCCAAGTCAGTGGCGTTGTTCTCATCGATCGTCACCGCACCCGCAGAGTTGAATGTCAGGGTGCCAAAAGTATGGCTGGTCGCGTTGTTCAGCGTGATGATTGTGCCATCGAAGTCGGCAAGACCAGTCACCACGAGAGTCGCGCCAGCGTTATCGACGATCGTGGCTGTGGAGTTGAGATCAAGGCTGCCCGCGGTGCTGGCTCCGGCTAGGTTGATCGCGGCGTTCTCGGTGATGGCGACCACGCCGGCCGAAGTGAAGGTCAGCGTCCCGAATGTGCTGGTCGCGGTGTCAAGGGTGATCCCGCTTCCGTCGCTGTCGGTGAGGGTCAAGTCGCCCAGTGTCAAAACGCCACCCGCGCCATCGCTGATCCCGCCGGTACCAGCGATCACGTTAGTTGCGCCGCCCGTGATCGAGCCCAGGTCAACGGCACCGGAGTGATTGATGGTCACCAAGCCAGCGCCAGCGTTGATGGTGGCCGTGCTGGTGAAGGTCGTGCCGTCGGAAGTGAAGTCACCGCCGTTGGTCGTGATGTTGGCGTTGACTGCGACGGCCCCGCCAGCGTTGAAATCAACATTGAGTTGATCGCCGGACGCGGTGATCACGTTGCTGATGGTGATGCCGCCAGCAGCATTGATGATGAAGGTGGCTTCACCGCCAGCGAGGTTAGGAATGAGGTCGGCAGAGAGTGTGACATCACCGTTTTCACCGCCACCACCAGTGGTCGTTTCGATGGTGACCGAGGTGCCAGCATTTAGCAGGCCGACGATGTCGGCGACATCGACATTGGATCCGGTTGCGCTGGGATCCCAAGTTCCGAGTGTGAATGCACCGTTGGCGCTAGCGCCTGCAGAGATAGTTACGTCGAACGGGTCGAGAAGGAGAGTTGCCGCCACGATGTTACTGAGGTCAACTTCGAGGTAGCCGCCGGAGACTTCAGCAAAGCCGCCTGGTGCCAGGATGCTGCCGTAGAAGCCCGTGGCCAAGTCGCCCCAGACGGTCACAGTTCCGCCTTCACCGACAGTAAGACTTGAGGTGTCGCTGACGAAAGTCGTCTGTGCGGTGGCGAGCTCGCCGCCACCCTTGTATTCGCCACCGATGTTGATTTCGTTGCTAGCCGAGATGTCGGCATCAGCGACGACAAGTTCTTTGGCAGTAACCTGAGCCTTGTCGGTGGCGGAGATGGTTCCGCTGACTTGAGCGCGGCCTTCTTCGGCGGCGATCTTGACGGTCTTGGCTTTGATCGAGCCGGCCTGGTGCAGAGCGAGGCCGTACATGTCACTGGAGCCGAGGATGACGGCACCTTCGTCGCCAGCGTCGAGCACCCCGTTGTTGACCAGGGAGGTCTGACCGTCATCGGTGGAGGTTCCTGCGGGGAACTTGACCATGATGTGGCCGTTGCGCGGCTGGAGGATGACCTCATCGCCAGCGGCCATGATGAGCAGGCCGTTGGTCGAGAGGATCGAGCCGTGATTGGCGACCCGCTGACCGATCAGAGCGGCGGTGCCACTGGTGTGGATCGTGCCGTGGTTGATCACTTCGCCAGTGAGATTGCTGAAGTGGTTGACGTTATTAAGGAAGTTGCTGTCAGTGATGTTGCCGGCGGCGGCGTAGATCCCGCCGACGTTCACCAGACCATTGGGGCCGACGTAGACACCCGCCGGGTTGGCGATGTAGACGAAGCCGTTGGAGGTCAGCGTCCCGTTGATGTGCGTAGGCTGGATCGCCTGCACACGGTTGAGGACTCGTGAAGTGTTCGTCGGCTGAGCAAAGTGCAGGCTCTCATTGACGTTCACGCCAAGGGTTCGGTGATTGATGATGGCGTTATCGATTGTCGTCGTGATAACACGGCTCGCGCCGCCGGTATCGGTCATGCCCGGGTCGTTTGAACCAGTGGTCTGGCCAAATGCCGTAGCGCCCATGCCGGAGACCGCAGCGAGGGGCAGCACCGCCAGCAGGCGACGGTAAGGAAACGAGAGGACGCGGGGTCGATCAGAGGTCTTCTCGGACATCATGTTCAATCATCCTTCACTTAGCGTGAGCACAGCGGGGTCGGCCCACACCGGTCACAGGCAACGACTTCCGGTCGCTGCTCAGGTTCTGGTTCATCCACACCACGGAACGACGGGGCTCACTGTCGAGAGCCAGCAAGACGCGAGCGGGGAATCCGCTTGCAGTTGCCGGTGACTCGATTTGTAGCGCGTCCAGTCTCATGTCTTTTGGTAGCACCTAAGCGGCATACACCGCATCAATGTTTAGTCAGATCAATAAAGTACGGTCAGACTGAAGTGGAGTTCGGTGTCGCCCGGCTCGACTTCGTTAGCCAATCCTTGCTGCGCGTCGTTGATGGCAAAGCCCAGATCGACATCGATGCTCAGGTTCTTCTTGAAGAGGAACCCAACACCAACGCCAGCACTGAGAAGATCATCGTCCTGCTCGCCGGTCGTCTTGTCGTTGAGGCGGACCATGCCGTAGTCAACAAATGACTTCAAGACCAAGTCCCAATCAGGCTGAGCGTAGACTTCCTGAGGAGCCACACGGAACGGCTCACCGAACAACTCCATGTCGGGTGTTCGGTCGACAGGGAACATTCTGGGAATATGGAACCGATATTCAGCAGACACGAAGAGCGTGTTATCACCCGCGGTCAGGGCCTCCGGATAGCCACGAACCGTGTACAACCCGCCGAGGATCCCCTCGAACTGAGGCACCAGTCGTGATTCAGTGAACTGACCGGTTGCTCTGAGCAGGACTTCGTGGGCTAGCGTTGAGGTCCTTGGTGTGCTTGGGTCTTCCCACGAGTTCGGGAAGAGCAGGGGCTCTAGGTAGAACGAATACGAGGCATTCGCCCGCAGGAGCACCCAGTCTTCATCAGGTTTGACACGTCCGAGGTCCTGAAGTTCGGCGAAGTCCTCGTTCACCAAGTTCGGGTTCCACATCACTCGAACATCGCCCACCAGACGATTGGTGTCGGTGATCATCTCGGTCCCAAGACCGATGTACGGAATGATGAACTGTGTGCGTCCCTGTTGCCTGGTCACATTGTTACGAACCATAATGTGCCGGTAATCAATACCTGCTAGGGCGTCCAGGAAGAAGTTCTGCTGCTGGTAGAAGTTCCAGGCCAAGCGACCGTCGGCACCGTACGTCTCGCCCTCGAAGTCTTCATTGGCTTGGCCAATTTCAGATGCGTCAAACTGCGTGAAGTAGGCATGAGCGCGTCCGCGAAGCCGAGGCGAGAACAGCGGAGCTTCATACGTTGCCAGGTAGGCCTCGGAGTCAGGGTCGCCAAACGAACTAACGATGGCATCAAGACTCAGGATGTCATCATTGCTCGTGAGCTGATTGTGAACGAAGCCGAATCGGTGCCGCAACTCCTCGGTCGTTTCGGTCCCGGTATTGGTCACTTGGTAGTAGAGCACCCACGGCTTGTTCTCGTTGACTAGATAATCGAGCTGAACCGCTCCTGGCTCATCGAGTGCCGAGACAGCGACATCGACCCGGCGTCCGGGGTGACGGTTGAGCTGGAACAGGTAACGGTCAAGTTTTTCCTTCGTGAGCAAAGCCTGGGGGTTGGCAACCTCTGCATCCATCTCGGTCGGCTGAATGGGCGAGTCTGCCGGGATCCCCGTATGCATGGGGTTGTCAATGCGGTCAGAGGTCGGGACTCGTTCGCCCGAGGCAACCGTCCTGGTCGCAGTCACTTCAGCTGACAGGATGAGGATCCCAACGGGCTGATCCATCGCCGAGCGAAGGTCTTCGCCCTGGATGGTGATGTCGTTGGGATCGGGAATGGTACGGATGCCGATGTAACCCGCATCGTTCACCACGGCACGAACCTCATCGAGGATCGCATCGACTGCGGTGAAGTGGTAAGCCCGAGTGCCGTCGTAGTCGCCAACGGCCAAAGCATCGCCCAGATTCAGTTGGGAGATACTGACCATCTCGACGGTTCCGCCGTAGTCCAACGCCAGAGCCGGAGAAGTCCAGCGTCCCTCGACGAACCCGAGTGGAAACTTCTTGGCTTCGATCGACTCGATCGAAGGAAGACCCGGGTTGGGCCGTGCGTAGGAAATGGTGAACTGCAGAATGGTGTAAACCGGTCCACGCAGCGTGGCTCGCCGTGTGACCGGTTGTTCATTCTCAGTCGTAGTGCTCGATGTCTCACCGCCCGGCGGGGTGTCTGGGATGGTGCCGCGTGGGCCCACCACAGGTGCCGGGGTGTTCTGGCCAAGGGCCACACCGCCGGTCAGCATCGCACACACCGCCACGGCCATGGCCAGCCGTGATCGTTGCGACGTGCCAGACGTTCCGGAGACAGACCTGGACAATACGCGTTCTCGTTCCGTTTTCATTCAGCAATACCCCATGGAGGTTGCCCGGAAAGGTAGCAGAAGAGATTCAAGATGGAGAAGACTCGATCTAGTCACCACGTTCTACTGTCACCCTTCACCGTTCATTCTGGACCTGATACCCACAACATCTTGGGGCTACCGATACTTGAGACCCCAAGTACAACCAGCAAGGTAAAGCTGGCGATCAAGGCTGTCAAGAGAAGATGAGAGATTTCAGGTGTTTGGAGAAACTTTTATGACTGAACTTTGGCCGGGCTCATCGGCTTTTCCAAACATTGCGAAGAGATCGGCTCGCTGCTTCGATGCTGTAGCGCTCGACCGCCCGTTCCCGCGCAGAGCATCCCATCGCCTGCCAGCGGGGCCGCTCTTGCAATGCCTTTTCAAGAGCGGTCTGAACTGAAGTCGCAGTCACCCCTTTAAATAGCCAGCCTGTCTGACCATCCACCACTGTCTCGGCAGGGCCACCTAGTGCGTGAGCCAACACCGGTAAGCCCATTGCCATCGCCTCGATAACCGACAGCCCGAAAGGCTCGGGGTCAAGCCTCGCATTCACCGCCAGATCCATCGCTCCGAAGTAGGGTCGAGGATCAGTCACCCGGTCCACGAGCAGTATTTTGTCTCGATACCCACCAGCGACCGCCGTCGAACTTATTTCGGCGGCGATCTCACCATCCAGCGGCCCACCAACCAGCAGCAGCCTCAACTCAGGAAAGCGGCTGGCCAGCAGTCCGACAGCCTGTGCCACCTCTCGTTGACCCTTTGCATCGAATAGGCGAGCAACCACGCCCACGACCACATCATCTTTGCCAAAGCCCATCGACCGGCGTAGCTCGAAACGTTCCGATCGTGGGCTGAAACGATCTGTGTCCGTGGGGGGGTACACCACTGCTGGCTCGTACCCGGGTCGCGCAAGGGTGGACGCCGTGTACTGGCTGTTAGCGATCGGGCGGATTCCCCATCGACGCGTTGCCATCCTGAACATCTTGGCATTCAGATCCATCGGAAGCGTTCGCCCAACAATGTTGGGCATCTCCCAAAATGATGCCAGCCCGCGGCGATGAAAAACAGCACCCATCATAAACGTGAAATGTGGCCAAGCGAGATGTACCACATCCGGTCTGAGGCGATCCAACGCTACCTCCAACTCACGGGCCAACCCACGCTTGTAGACCGACATCGCTGCCAGACCCCGGATCTTGGCAAACAGCCCCCCGACATAGTTCGGCGCTTCGGCTAAACCAAGACATATCGATTCAATCGCAGAGCGATGCAGTTCATCAGAAAATGTCCCTTCGCTCAACGAGATCACACAGGGCTCAACCCCCACTCGCCGGGCGGCCTCCATCATCCCCAGCGTGGCGGTCCGTATACCGTAAAGTTCATCGCCGCTGACGACCCACGCTGCACGGCTCACTGGGAAATCTTTGGTTTCTGAGGTGGAAGTGTTCACTGGTTAAGCGATTCGCTGGTGACGCAACTATTCTCTTTCAAGCACGTTCGCTTGTACGCTCCGACAAAACTGGGACCAAGGCTGCTGGTCCGGGGCAGGCAAGTTCAATGCTGCCAAGGAAGACCATAGCAGTTCTCTTGCAAGTCTTCGGTCTACCCCGTCTCGGCCAGTTGAAGACATGGCAACAGACCCGCAGGCAACCTGTCGAATCTTTGTTGACGCCAGATCAGCTAAGCTACGCCAGTCTGACGCAGCTGTGCGCTTGCCCCGACCACCATGATCAGGGCCTAACTCACAGAGCAGGCGTCGATAGGCTCCATTGCTAAGGCTAAATACAGATGACTGGCTCAGTTGATCCTCAACATGTGAAGCCCGTTGAAGCCATGGGTGCACGCATGCGCGGCGGGGCGGCGACGCTCCTGGCCGGTAAGCTCTTCTCCGGAGCCCTGGGCACCCTTGTGCGGATCATCGTTCTGGCGAACCTTCTCGGGCCCACGGAACTCGGACTGTACGGCGCCGCCATGCTGGCGATCGGCTTCCTCGAAGTTTTCACTCAGTCGGGTCTGCGCCAAGCCATCATCCAGACCGAAGACACCAGCCCGATCACGCTGAGTACGGCGTGGACCATTCAAGCAGTCCGCGGGATGCTGTTAGGCCTTATCCTCTGGGCAGCATCACCGGCACTCGCCGCGATGGTCAATCGCCCAGACGCCTCATTGCCCATCGCGGTACTCGCTTTGGCCCCGATGCTGATGGGTTTTTCCAGTATTGGCGTCAACTTTCTCGAAAGAAAGCTTCAGTACGGGCGTTATGTTCTGCTCACGACAGGCATGTCCATCGTTGAACTGGTTGTCGCGATCACCTACGCGATGTACAGCCCCACTGTCTGGGCGCTGGTCATCGGGCGCATCGCCGCGTGTACTTTTTATCTCATTTTCTCATTCGTCATCAGCCAGACCCATGCACGACCGGGCTTCTCTTTTTCTAAAGCGAAAGAACTTCTCAGTTACGGCATGTGGATCCTCGTTTCCGGATTGATCGCCTATGCCCTCATCAAGGGCGGGGATTACGTCGTCCTGCACTACCTGGGCCCCGAAGACTACGGCATCTGGTATCTGGCCTACGCCTTGGCGACACTCCCGATCATGCAGGTTGTTCACACGGTGGGTGTCGTGACATTCTCTGGTTTCAGCCGGCTAAAAACTGATGTCACCAGACTTCGAACGGCGTTTCTTAAATCTTTTCTTGTCATCGCGACAATCAGCTTTTTTATCTCAATGCTGATTATTGCAATTGCGCAACCTTTCGAGGAGCTTTGTCTCTCAGATGATTATGCCGGAGCTGGTGATCTAATCGAGATCCTCGCTATCTGGGGTCTATCACGCGCACTTGGGGCCGCGAACACCTCTCTTTTTCAAGCTGTTGGGCGCCCTGCTCTCGCCTCGGTCTTCCAGTTTGTCATGCTTGTTCTCGCGGCTATTACTGTTATTCCAGCAGCCACCGCGTTTGGAGCGATAGGAGTTGCCTGGACGTTGGCGTTTGTGGGACTCGCTGTGCAGCCGATGCGTTACCCTCTAACTTGCCGCGATCTGAAGATGCCATCTTCCAACATCTATCTCCGTGTAGGCGCTCCACTGACCGCCGCAATAGCGGGTGTTTCAGCTGCCAAAATACTCACGTTCTTTACGCCCAACCTACATCCCGCAATCCATATTATTCTCACACCTAGCGCAGCTGCCATATCCTTCCTAGTCGTCATGAGTTTGTGGCTAAGGCATACTGGACTGGAGCTTGCCACAGTATTGTCCGAAATTCTTCCAAGGCCACTCAAAAGATGGAGTCCACGACGTGCTGGGTCTAGTTAGAAGATTTGTGCCCCGAAACTTCAAGCTTGCGGCACTCGGCACTGTCGTCCGCTCGCCCTTTCTGACACGCCTTTTCTATCTCTTCTTCAGTGAGTTTTCTCGTGAGTACGCTGCCGTACTCTACGGTCGCCTAGCCCACATCCGCGAAGCAGGCGCAGCCTCTGACGATGGCGCCAAATACACGCTTCGCCGGAACACCCATCGGCTCGAAAAAGGTCTGATCATGCGGCCACGCAGGGATGTGTTTGCCGCAGGCTACATAGGTGAGACCGTCAACATCTACTGCTCTTTGGCCGACGACAATGACGAATCTTCTGCCATGGCCTCGTTGCTTGGTTGGGCTGGTGATGTTCTGCATCGCTACTTCGAGGCGGTTCCAGAGAACGTCAACGAAAAAGTAGACCGCCTCCGAAGGAAATTCCTGGAAACAACACAACGCCACAAACGACCCGTTGGAGAACGCGCCCCCTTCGTCCGGGACCGAGCGCCTCTCAGGATCAATATCGATGACATGCTCGAGCTCGCTAAACGCCGGCGCTCGGTTCGCTGGTATGAGCAAAAACCGGTTCCTCGCGAGATTATCGATCAGGCCATGCTCGTCGGCGGCTACGCGCCTTCAGCCTGCAATAGGCAGCCCTTCGAGTTCCTGGTCTTCGACAAGCCAGAAGATGCTGCGCGCATCGGCTCGATCGCCATGGGCACCGTCGGTTTTGCCCAGAACTTTCCCTGCTTGATCGTCATCGTCGGGCAACTCAGGGCGTTTCCGTTTGAACGCGATCGACATGTCCCTTACATCGATGCCTCCCTCGCAGCTATGGGTTTCCAGTTTGCTCTTGAAGTCCAGGGTGTCAGTTCTTGCTGCATCAACTGGCCTGACATCGAGTGTCGTGAAAAAGCCATGGCTGATGCCCTCGGCCTAGAGCCTGACCAGCGGGTCATCATGCTCATGTCCGTCGGCTACCCCGATCCCGAAGGACGTGTCCCCTTCTCACAGAAAAAAACAGTCGATGAACTGCGGAGCTATCAAACCCCATGATGATCGAGATCCACGGCGCCGCCTTCTCCAACAAAGGTGCCCAACTCATGATCCGCACGGTCATCGACCGTGTCCAGCAGTCGCTTCCCGAGGCTCGCTTCTGTCTCGAAACCGCTAGTGATGCTCAGTATCCGCAGCTTGCTGAGTACGGCCTGCACATGCTCTATCCGCAGGCCTCTTACGACCGTTCGCGGCGGATGCCCTACTACCTTCCTCTGAGTTCACTTGCTGGGCGAATCATTCCTTCGTCATTTGTCCGCCCCTTTGGACTCGTGCGAAGACAGGACACGGACGCCATGATCGATATCTCAGGTTACGCTTTTGGCGACAAGTTCGGAGTCACTAAAGCACGGCTCTTCAACCAGCGTGCTGCGCAATATCGCAGCAGAGGTAAACCCGTCATTCTATTGCCCCAGATGCTTGGACCCTTTGAAAGTCAGGGTTTTCAACCGATCATGGCGCGCATGGTTAGTCAGTCCTCACTTTTGTTTGCTCGCGACCGCATCTCTCTAGACGCCTGCAGAGCCCTGCTCCGCGAGCAAGCCTCACCAATCAAACTAGCACCAGACATCACCATCTTTCGCTCTCCAGGGACTCGCCAGGTCGCCATGCCAGAAGACCCGATGCGAACCGTTGCCCTAGTCCCGAACATCCGCATGCTCGACAAGGGTGATCCTCGCTGGAAAGCCGAGTACGTTCCTCGCCTGACCGCCGCCGGGAAACAGATCCTCGATCGCGGGCTCAATCTCCATATCGTGATCCATGAAACCCGAGGCTCCGACGCTAAGCTCGGCCACCAGCTCAGTGACGCCATCGATCCGATCCGCGTCCCTGTCATCCAATACCAAGACCCGCTCGACCTCAAGGCGTACCTCGGTCACTGCCGCTTCATCATCGCCTCTCGATTCCACGCCGTCGTCGGCGCTCTCTCCTCTGGCGTGCCCGCCCTCGTCATCGGCTGGGCCCACAAGTACGAGATGCTTCTTGAAGATTTCGGCACCCCCGACACCATCCACAACGCCTCGGACCCCGCTGATCACCTGCTCAATCACATCGACCGACTTCTGGATGACTCCCACCGACAGCACGAGCACGAGACCCTGACCCGCCACAAGGCTGATATGAAGCCCGCCAACGACCACATGTGGCAGCAGGTGTTCAACACCCTCGAATGACATGAGCCCGTCGAGCCGTCATAACAGGGCGGTTGGGTAAACCAGACAACCAGGCCAAGCGGGGCAAAATGGAGCCGAAGGGGATCGAACCCTCAACCTCTGCATTGCGAACGCAGCGCTCTCCCAATTGAGCTACGGCCCCTGCGTGTCCCAGAAGATACCCATTCTCAGGCTCGCTTCCAAACTGACGCCCTATTTTCATCGCTCAACCCCAGTTTCTCTTGAATTCTGCCCGTAATGACTTATAAAAGATTAGGGGCACGCGCCCTCGCACCCGGCACTTTCGCCGGGTCTTCTGATTTCACGATGTCCTCAAACGGGAGAAGAGTCTCATGATCACCCATGCTTTCCGTACCGGCGTAGCCATCGCCGCGCTCGGCCTTACCGCCAGTCAGGCGTCCGCTTACCTTCAGGTGTTCCCACAGGCCGATGCCGAACTCGAAGGCGCTCGCTTCTACGACGGTGCTTTCTCCGATGGCACCAACGTCTACTCCGTCTTCCGATCCTCAGCCCCTGGCGACGCCAACGGCTACATCACCAAGTTCGACGGCTCGACCCACTCGTCCGTGATGACGGGCGGCCAATGGAACGCTCTTGGCGCTGGCGACCTTGCAGCCTCTGACGGCGCTCGTGTCATCGGCGGCGAACTCCGCTTTGGCAACTTCTTCACCAACGAGTTTTACGCCGTCGATCTCGGCTCTGGCGCACCTTCAGTCGTGACAACAAACGCAGACCTCAATCTACTTGTTGCCGATAATGCAGCCATCACCGCTGTCCACACGGTCACCGATACTGGCACCATCATCGCTTACGAGTCTCGCACCGACCAGATCGTCGATGAAACCCCTTCGATCATTCTCTCAAGCGCATCGCTGACCTCAGCTACCGGCAACGACACCGTGTCCGGTATGGCTGCAAATGGATCAGACATCATCTGGGGCAGTAATAGTTCTGACGAGCTCTACAGCTACGACGGTGCCGCCGTCTCGACACTCATGACTGAAGCCGAATACACCGCTTTCACCGGCGAGGTTAACCCCGGCTTCAACGACATGACCGTTGGTGCTGACGGCCTGCTGTACTTTTACGACACACGGACCGATTCGATCCTCTCACTCGATCCTGATGCCGCTGTCCCCGCTTCGACCCTCGCCGTCGTCATCTCCGAGGCTGAACTCCTCGCCGGACCCGGGCAGTCCGATCTCATCGGCAACCTCACCTGGTACAACGGCGGCATCGCATGGACCGTCACCAGCACCTCCAGCGGCCGCGTCCCCGGCTTCTACTCCATCCCCGAGCCCGCTTCGGCCGCCCTCATGGGCCTTGCTGCCCTCGCGGCCTTCCGCCGTCGCTAAAGTTTTTGGCTGAGATTCGACAACCTAAACCGCTTCCAACGAGGCCCGTGGACTTCCACGGGCCTCGTTGTCTTGACCCCCGCACCCCCGACGGGTTAAATGAACAGTTGACCTGACACGATCCCCTCCCTCAACGCCGGAGATCCCATGGCCAAGCGCAACGACTGCTGGGGCATCGAGATCGGTTCCTACGCCATCAAGGCCATGCACCTCGTTCGCACGGGCGGCGACATCCGACTCAACGACTACGTCATCCTCCCCTACAAGCACGTCCTCTCGACCCCAGACATCGACATCGACGAGCAGATCCGACTCCAGCTCGACGCCTTCCTAACCAAGCACGATGTCTCCAAGTCCGTGGTCGTCGCCTCCGTCCCCGGCAACATGGCCTTCGCACGCTTCGCCAAACTCCCGCCCGTCGAGCCCAAGCAGGTCAAGAAGATCGTCGAGTTCGAGGCCAAGCAACAGATCCCCTTCCCCATCGATCAGGTCGAGTGGGATCACCAGGTCTTCAAGAACGAGGACTCCCCCGATATCGAAGTCGGCATCTTCGCGATCACCAAAGAGCGCGTGATGAACTTCTTGGCCAACTTCCGCGCCGTCTCCGTCCGTGTCGATGAGATCAACCTCGCCCCCGTCTCTGTCTACAACGCCTTCTCCTACGACAATCAGGACAACTCGGCTGGCGGAACCATTTACCTAGACATCGGCACCACCTCCACCGATGTCATCATCGTCGAAGGCGATGCCATCTGGCTCCGTACCTTGCCCATAGGCGGCAATAACTTCACCGATGCCCTCGTCCGCTCCTTCAAGCTCAGTTACCCCAAAGCCGAGAAGCTCAAGCTCGAAGCCTCGACTTCGAAATACGCCCGGCAGATCTTCCAGGCCATGCGACCCGTTTTCGCTGACATGGTCCAGGAACTCCAACGATCGCTTGGCTATTACCAGTCCATCCGCCGCGACGCCAACGTCACCCGCATCGTCGGTCTTGGCTCCACCTTCCGACTCCCCGGATTGACCAAGTTCCTCAAGCAGCAGATGCAGATCGAGGTCCAACGCCCCGACGGCTTCAAACGCATCACCGTCGACGGCAAACGTGAAGCCGACTTCGCCGAGGAAGCCCTCAACCTCTCCACCGTCTACGGCCTAGCACTCCAGGGCCTCGGCGAGGACAAGGTCCACGCCAACCTCATGCCCACCCCCATCCTCAGGCAGCGACTCTGGGCCGCGAAGCAGCCCTGGTTCCTCGGGGCCGCCGCCGCCATGGCCCTGGCCGCCGTCATCCCCGCATACAAGAACTTCGCCGACCAAGCCGAGATCAACGCCGTGGCTCGCGAACTTGCCCCCAGTGTCCAGGAAATCACCCGGCAAGCTGACCAGTACAAAAATGAGTTCCAGGACATCCAGTCAGGCGGCGAGCCCATCAAGCAAATTGACGGCCTGATGACCCTCACCGAGATGCGCGGCATCTGGCCCATGGTCCTCGCCGACCTGGCCAGTGCCGCCCAGGCGACCAATCCTCAGTCCGAACTCGTCGCAGGGACCGACTACGACAAGATCAAAGCCATCCCGCGTGCTGAGCGGCGACTGGTCATCATCGAAAGCTTCACCCAGACCTACATCGCCAAGCCCGAGTCTGAAGCCGAAGAGGGTGCCGGACAGCAGAACCCCGGCGGCATGTTTGGCAGCCCCGGCATGGGAGGGATGGGCGGCATGGGTGGCGGAATGGCCGGACCGGGAATGGGTGGCATGGGCGGGATGGGAGGCGGCATGGCTGGACCCGGCATGGGGGGAATGGGTGGCATGGGAGGGATGGGCGGCATGGGGGGCGGCATGGGTGGGATGGGGATGGGCAGCAGAGGCGACGCCGACATCTCGCAGACCTACTCCATCGACGACTTCTTCATTGAGGACAAAGGCCCTCGATTCCAGGTCGTACTCCAGGGACGAACGCCTCACGCCAACCCTGCTGATTTTCTGACCAACACCATCATCGAGCACCTCCGCGACAACGCGGATCGCCCTGACCGGCCCTACAAATTCGTCTTCCCGGAGAATGTTCTGGTCGCCATCGAACGCGTCGAAGTCCAGCCCGGCAACACACCCGGTGCCGCAGGCATGGGCGGCATGAGTGGTGCGGCAGGGGGCATGGGCGGTATGGCGGGAGGGATGGCCGGTCCAGGCATGGGAGGCATGGGTGGTATGGGTGGCGGCATGGGAGGGATGAGCGGCGGGCGATCGAGCAGCGTGAACACCGGCGATCTCCTGCCAACCCACCCACTCGAGGCCGAACCCGCCGCAACCGACACACGCTTTAGAATCGAGTTCTTCATCGAACTCAAGAAACCAGAACCCGTCCGTAACCCCACGACCTCACAGGCTGATCCTCTATGAATGCATTGATCAACTGGGTCCGCAGCAACCCCCTCACGCTGGTCGCAGGCATCGTCGCCATAGTCTCCCTTGGCGTGATGGTCTGGTTCATGCTCGGTTCCGCCGAACTTCGCGACGAACTCCGCTCCGAAGCTCGCGCTATCGACAAGCTCAGGAGCTACCGACCCGTTCAGGTCGAGCTGCCACCCTCCGCGCCCGGAGAAAAGGCCTACGAAGCAAGCAACGTGATGGTCAACGCCCAGGCCATCGAACGCGTCAAAGCCATCAACAACCAGATGGCCAGCCAGGCTCAATCCGTCATCGATGCCGCCATCCGCTTCAACCGCGACGGCATGCTCGAAGACCAGCCCGTGATGTTCGGACAGGCCCCAGCCAACCTGGCTCGGGGTCCAATCCTAAACGGCCTGTTCCCCGCCTTCGCCAACGACTCGGTCCCCTATCGCGCCCGCGACGTCTATCGAGCCTCCTTCCCCGCACTCCTCACCGCATGGACTCCCGACGGGCCCGCTTGGCGGCTTGACGCGGGAACACCGCCCAGCCAGGAAGAGATCGCCGGTCGCATCTCCGAGGTCGAGGCCGACCTCTTCCAGGAAGGCGATCGCTCGCAGGCCGATGAGCAGGCCATCCAGCACGAGATACGCTCCAAACGTGCCGCCCTCATCCAGCTCCTCCGCGAGCGGGCCCAGATGATTCACGTCTACGCCGAGACCAACCCCCAGTTCATGCCCTTTCAGATCGGAGCCTGGGTCATGGGCACCGGTCAGCCCCAGCCCCTCGAGCTCTGGGAAGCCCAGATGCAGCTCTGGATCCAGCAGGACATCGTCGCCGCGATCGCCTGGGCCAACCGCGTCTGGGAGGACGGCTCCGACGGCAGCGACTCCGGCCAATCGGTCATCATCGCCCCAATTAAACGCCTCCTCGGCATCAACGTGATCCCCGGTTACGTCGGGATTCACACCGTAGGCGGAATGGGTCAGGCCCAAGCTCTCGCCGGTGCAACCGGACCGCGAAACTCACGCTCGGCAGGGGGCTTCTCCACTGGCGGGGCCAGCTCCTCAGGCGGCTCAGCCACCTCCCCGCCCACCAACCGTAACTTCTACGCAAGTCCCACCGGCCGTGTCTCGAACTCCCTCTACGACGTACGCCACGCCACGCTGTCCCTCCACGTTGATGTCGCTCAGATCCCCAGAGTCTTCGAGGCCTTCTCTCGCATCAACTTCATGACCGTGATCGACTGTGCGATGTCCGATGTCGATGAGTACGGTCCCGATGGCCTCGCAGGCGGGTACTACTACGGCACCGCCGATGTCGTTCAACTCGATCTCGTCGTCGAAAGCGTCTTCCTAAGACAGTGGACCCTGCCACTCATGCCCGAGGAAGCCAAGGATTACATCGGCATCAGCCGCTAAGGCATCGCCCGCAACCAAGCAGTGACGCGGCGTGCCAGACGCCCGCCGGAAGGAATCGATCATGAAAGGCATCAGCCCCATCGAACAGCACCTTGAGAAGATCGTCCTGGCGATCGCCATCATCGTCCTGCTCGCAGCTTTCTACACCCAGTTCATCGCCCAGCCTCATAGCATCAACGAGGGCTCCCCAGCGGAAGTCAAAGAAAAAGTCCTCGATGAGATCGACAACCTCCGCCGTCGACTCGATGGACCCTCCAACGTCCCCGACTACGCCGTCTCCGGCTTCCGCGAGCACTTCGCCTCCGCCGTCGATGACGACGCCATCGGTCGGCTGAGAATCCCCGATCGTGTCGGCCAGCTCCCGCCGCCTCCTCCCACCGAAATCGAGGACGCACCCGCATACAACCTGCCCACGCCTCCCCTGGCGACCGACCTCCAGATCGCCCATGGCCACGCCCTCCTCGCCACCGACGCCGCTGGTGGGCAAGGCAACGTCACCAACGACCTCATCCAGCGCGTAGGCGGGCGGGCACCGTACGACTTCCAGTACGTCAGCGTCGCCGCCACCTTCCCCTTCGCCGAATGGATCCGCCGACTCGAAACCGGCCCGGTCCGCGATCGCGTGCCCCCACGATGGTGGGGCTCCCGCCGTCTCCTCGCCGGTGTCGTCCTCCAGCGTCAGGAACTCAACCCCGCGACCGGCCAGTGGTCCTCGCCTGTCATCATCGAACCCATCCCCGGACAACTCGGCTTCATCGAGAACGCCGAGCAGACCTGGCAGCCCGGCGAGGTCCAGCAAGCCCTCTTGGCCCTCTCCGACCAGCAGACCTTCGTCCAGCAACCACCCTTCGCGCCAACACGGGCTGGCGTCCCCTGGACGCCTCCAGGCGAAGGCCTCGCCAGCCTCGACCCCGCGACCCATCGCGAACTCCGCGACCTCTTTGAAGACCTTGCAACCACCCGTGATCGCCTCGATCGACTCATGGAGCGGGAGCAGCGCACTCAGAACCGACCCCAGCGAGAAACACCCACACGACGCCCCGCACGCCAGCCCACAGGCGGCGCAGCCGGCATGGGCGGAGGGATGGGCGCTGGCGGGATCGGCGGACCGGGTGCAGGAGCAACGCCCACCCCCAATCGACCTCAACCAGCTAGCCAACTCGAACGCCTCCAGCAGCAGGAAGATGAACTTATCCAAGAGATCATCGCCATCCTGCTCCCAGAACAGGCTCAGGACGACAACAACAACTTCCGCAACCAACCCGGGCCCGGCATGGGCGGCATGGGCATGGGTGGTATGGGGATGGGAGGCATGGGTGGCCCCGCAGGAGGCTTTGGTGGGCCCGTTGGCGGAGGCATCGGCGGACGCCCCGGTGTTAACCCCGGCCAACAAGCCTCCTCGGCCATCACCGAACCCACTATCCGCGTCTGGTCCCACGACATCACCGTCGAACCCGGTAAGACTTACCGCTACCGCGTCATCGTCAATGTCCTCAACCCACTCTTCCGTCGCAGCAGCATCGAAGCCCAGCAACGGGCCGAAAACTACCGCAAGGTCGCACTCGGACCCAGCCAGAACGAACTGGCTAACGCCCCCTGGTCTGAGCCCGTCAACACCGATCCCCAGACCTTCTTCTGGCTCGCCGACGGCTCGCTCCAGCAGCAGGAAGCCGAGATCGAAATCTGGACGCGCTTCGCCGGGCGCTGGGAACGCCTCGAAGAACGATTCCAACCCGGTGACACCATCTCAGGCCGCGCCACCATTCAGGGGCCCCTGGGCGTCCAGTCGCTCCGCATGGACACCGGCTCCACCATGATCGACTACGCCTCGCTCGGGACCGGTGCAGCCTCCGCAGCTCTTCTGTTCACCACCCCCGACAAGCCCGATCTCGTCACACGCTCCGTTGATGACGACCGCAGCAACATCAACTACGTCAGACTCCTCAACGAAGTCGATGCCATCGACTTCCTCCAGGAGTTTGGCGGTGGCGCGGGCAGATCTCGACCATCCGGTCCGGGCATGCCCCCACCGCCTGGCATGGGCGGGATGGGTGGCGGCATGGGCGGACCCGTCTTTTGAGCCCTCACATCGACCCCGTCAGCATCACCAAGAACACCCCGCCTCCGCAGGCGGGGTGTTTGACCATCAGGCTCAACATGCCCGAGTCACGCCCCGCGCACGCCCACCACGGCGACCGAGCACCACCCGTTCCCGATCCGATTCGTGATCGGAAGCCCGCGAACACTCGGCACACTCGCCGGTAGCCCCCGCTCGACACAACGCGCATGCCACACCCCGAGGTCATGCTCCGCCACCTCCTGCTCTTCGGTCAGCAGCACCAGACACAAGCCACCGTAGCGGATCGCTGGCTCGTTCCAGAGTTTCGTCAGGTCCTTGCTCACCGGTGCCAGCAGTTCCGCGCTATACCGTCGAAACGCCCCGCCCGTCTCGTGCTGCGCCACTAGCTTAACCTCCAGCCAATACGCATCTGAGACCTCAACCCCCGCCGAAGAATCAAACAGCGTTCCCGCGACCGCCTCATCTTTAAGCGGCAACCGGTCCTGAGTCAGTACGAGATCACACCGCTCGCCACGGCTGCGCTTTCGCTCCACCCACCGACTCGGATAACGCTGCTCCCGGTAGACCCCGTAGCCCCCAGCCTCCAGACACTCAGCTAGCAGCGGATGCAAACCCACCTCGTCCAGAGCATCAAACCCATACACCACCTGCTCCAGATCATCCGCCGCCGCGCGATGCCGAAGCCCCGTCTCTAATGCATCAGCGATCTCCGCTGTCGACCACAGCAACCAGCACCCTCTCCGCTACCAGCTCGATAACTCGCCCACGATCGGCTCAAGCACATCCTTGACCGTCACCAGCCCCAAAGGCCGCTCAGCCTCATCCACCACCACCGCCATAGGCAGACGACGGACCTGCATCACACTGATCGCCTGACGAATCGGCGTAGCCTTACTCATAAATACCGGCGTCTTCATCAATGCACCCACCCTGGGGCACGACACCCGCTCTCGGATCAGAACATCGCGGATATTCAGGACGCCCACCACCTTCCCAGTGCCATCCACCACAGGGAATCGCGACCGGCTCGTCCGGTCAGCCAGCGACCACACCGCCTCGGCATCGGCATCCTCAGGCACCGTGATCACTTGATCCCATGCCGTCATCTCGCCACCCACTCGTTTCTCACTCAACCCCAGCACACGCCCGATGATCGCTGTCTGCTCATCACTCAGGATCCCGTGCCCCAACCCCTCCTTCACCAGACTCTCCACACGACGACGGGGATGCGAAGGCGCAACAGGCCCCGCACTGATCAATCGACCAAAACCCACCGTCAGCGGGACCAGCCCGCAAACCGTATACAACCACCGAGACCCCCGCAGCACGCGTGCTAACGGGTACATCAGCCGATCCGCGTAAGCCGAAAATAAGTCCTTAGGCAGCGTCTCACCAAACACAAACAGAATCGGCGTCACGATCATCGTGTTCACCAGAACATTCGCCCACCCCGTGACCCCACGTGCCTCCAGCAGCAACCCCAGCGTCGCTACGCCGATGTTGTTCATGATGTTGTTGCCGACCAGCAGCGTGCTCAGCAGCCGTGTCATGTTGTCCAGTTCATGATGCAGCAATCGAGCCGACAGCACACCCCGGTGTTCGAGCACCTGCAACCGCACCCGATTCAGGCTGTAGACACCAGTCTCCAGGCCAGAGTACAACGCCGACCCGCCAAAGCCGATCAGCATCGCGATCACACAAAGAACCGCCTCAATAACACTCATTCCGCACCCCCCGTTGGCTTCTCCCCTTCAACGGCCACCCCGACCATTTCCAGCAGCAACGTCTCGATACGACGGCCCTGCATCGACTCGACCGTAAACCGCACATTCCCCACTTTGAGCTTGTCCCCTGGCTTGGGCAGCCGCCCCAGCATCGCCATCACCAACCCACCCAACGTGCTCGCCTCAAACGTCTGTTGCCCTTGCTCCAGCAAAACCTCACGCCCGAAAATATCCGGCCAGTCATGCACCGCCAGATCACCCCCGACACGCCAGCGACCCAGGCCAACCATCTGCACCAGCGGGCGACCGCTCGCCTCATACTCGCCCGCGATATCGCCCACCATGTGCTCCGCGACATCCTCTAGCGTGATCAGACCCGCTGTCCCGCCATACTCGTCCACCACGATCGCAAACGTCGTCCCCGACTTTCGCAGATCAACCAACAGCCGATCCACCGTCGCCACCGCAGGCACATACCGGACCTGCCGGATCAGCTTACGAACCCCAGCACGCGTCTTGGGCTGGGCCACCAACACCTGCCGTGAGTACAACAACCCGATCACGTGATCCAGATCACCATCCGTCACCGGAATATGCCGGAGCCCCGAGGTCTGGATCAGCTCCATCAGCTCCGACGCCTTGTCATGAATATCAAACGACCGGATATCCACCCGTGGGATCATCAGGTCATCCACCCGGAGCTGACTCAACTCCAGCACCTGCTGCAGCAGCCGCTCTTCTTCCGAATCAAGCACCCCGCGGTTCTCACTCAGACGCAGCAGCGTCTCCAACTCCTCCTGAGACAGATCATCCACACTCCCCGAAGGCGCCACCAGCCGCGCCAGAGGCGTGATCACGCCGTGCTGCGCCACCACACGCACGGGGGCCAGCAATCGGTGAACCGCCAGCAGCGGAAGTGACGCATACACCGACCAGGTCACGCGCGACTTCGACGCCACGAGTTTCGGAAGCACCTCGCCCAGCAGAACCAGCACCACCAGCGTAAGCAGTGCCTGTACCGATAACACCCAACCCGTACCCCACGACTGCTCGCGAATCTTCATCGCCGCCGCAGAACTTAGCGCGAAATACAGCACATTCACCGTCATGTTGCCCAGCAGAAGCGTGATCAGCAGCCCCCGTGTCTCCGATAGCAATGCCCCCACGGCGACACCCGAAGCACCACCTCTGCGCTCGATCATCAACCTCTGATGCTTCGACAGACTAAACAGCGCCGTCTCGGTGCCCGAGAAAAAGGCACTCGCCAACAGCAGCACCGGCTGCAACCCCAGCATCACCAGCAAGGTCAGGTCCATCGAACCGCCAGCTCTACCGTAATCATCACCACTAGACCTTTGCCTTGGTGATACCTTCCCACCGGTGCGCTCGCATCGCGGCCAGCACACGCTCCGCCGCATCCACCGCCGTGTAACCCGCCTCCGCATCCACGGCAGGTCGGTTACCCGTCCGAGCCGCTTCCAGGAAACTGCTCAGCTCCGCTGTCAGCGGGTCCTCTTCACCCGGTGGCAGATCCATTGTCAACTCATCCAGATTAACCAGCGACGAGTAATCCAACTCCGACAGATCAACGCCCTCTTGCAACAGCCTGCGAATTTCGTCCAGCGCCTCGGCGTTCTCCGTCAGCTTGATCACCACCCCAGTCCGTCTCTGGTAATCCAGACTCACATAAGCCTTCTCACTGAAGATCCGCATCTTCCGCTCGGTCTTCAGTGCCAGTCGCGAGGCCGTGACATTTGCTACGCACCCGGACTCGAACACAAACCGTGCGTTGGCCACATCCTCATGCTCACTGATCACCGAGATCCCCGCCGCCTCGACCCGCTGAACCTCGGAACCGACCAGCATGTGCATGATGTCCAGATCGTGGATCATCATGTCCATCACCACACCCACATCCAGCGACCGAAACGTCATCGGACTCACACGGTCCACCTCGATAAACCGAGGCGTGATCCCCATGGCCGCCACCGCCCGCACCGCCGGATTAAACCGCTCGGTGTGCCCCACCTGCAGGATCGCACCGTTGGTCGCCGCAAAACCCGCCAGCTCCCGGGCCTCTTTCCGAGTCGGGGCCAGCGGTTTCTCCACCAGACACGCGATCTTCCGCTCCAGCAACGGCCGTGCCGCGTCCATGTGCATCTGCGTCGGCACCGCCACCGTCGCCGCCCGCAGCATCGGATGATTCGCCAGCAGCTCCTCCGAGGTCAAATACGCTTGACAACCGTACTGATCCGCCACCGCGTAAGCACGGTCCTCATCCGCATCCACCACCGCCACAAGCCGCGCCTGCGGCAGCGCCTGGTAGGTCCGCGCGTGATGACTCCCCATCCGGCCTACGCCGATCACAGCAACATCAAGGATCCCATCGTCGATCATCCCTACATCGTAGCCGGACCGACACCTTCACGCCCGAGCCAGCACGCATCCTGCGTGATCTTCGCCACAACGCCCACGCCCGCTACGATGACACCATGCCCGCTTTGCCCAACCAACCCGCTACCCGCAAGCCCGTGCTAGGCATCACGATGGGAGACCCCGCAGGCATCGGCCCTGAGGTCCTTGTCAAAGCCCTCGCCGACCACGACATCCGACGCCTCGCACGCTTCGTTATCTTCGGCATGAACGAGCAGCTCACCTACGCCGCCGACCTCGCCGAACTCGACCCCTTCTGGCATCGCGTTCACCACGATTCTCCCAGGACCGAATACGACCTCACCCACCCCGTCGTCTGTGTCGATGACGACCGCTACTCGCTTCTCACCCCCGGCAACCGTGGCCCCTCCAAACTCGGCGGGCAGGCCTCCATCCGCTTCCTCGACGACGCCATCGCCGCCGCCTCCAGACCCATCGACCAAGGCGGGATTGATGCCATCGTCACCGCACCCATCTCCAAAACCTCGTGGTCGCTCGCTGGCTTCGCCCGCTACCCCGGCCACACCGAGTTCCTCGCTCACCGAACCAAATCTCGTCGCGTCGTGATGATGTTCGACGCGCCCCAACTCCGCGTTGCGCTCGCCACCGTCCACATCCCCCTGATGGACCTGCGCAACAAACTCACCATCGGCGCTGTCTATGACCCCATCGACCTCGGCGCCGCGGCTTGCCGCCAACTCGGCATCCAGAACCCCCGCGTCGCCGTCTCGGGTCTCAACCCCCACGCCTCCGAGGATGGGCTCTTTGGCGACGAAGAATCACGACTCATCACCCCCGCCATCGAGATGGCCAAACAACATGGCATCAACGCCGAAGGCCCCTTCCCCGCCGATACCCTCTTCACCCCAGACAAGCTCAAAAAGTACGACCTGTTCGTCGCCATGTACCACGATCAGGGGCTCATCCCGGTCAAAATGCTCGCCTTCGACACCGCTGTGAACATCACCCTCGGACTCCCCATCATCCGCACCTCCGTCGACCACGGCACCGCGTTCGACATCGCTGGCAAAAACGTCGCCGACCCCGGCTCCATGAAGGCCGCCATCCGCCTCGCCGCACGCCTCGCCAGTGACCGGAAAAAAGCCATCTCCACCAACTCAAGCTAGACGATCACGGCTCACCAACTACAAGCCTCTCGAACAACGCCGCGTACACCACATAACCCTCATCCGAGGGATGGATGATATCCCGGTAAGGATGCTTCCCAGCGTTGAACGCATCAAGCATCACCCCAGTCGCATCGACAGCCTCCACGCCATTCGCCCGCGCTTCACCGAGCATCACCCGCCCGTTCGCGTGCAGCTCACCGGCCCGAACCTCATCCACATCGGGATGGACCACCAACACCACCCGCGCCCCGGTTCGTCTTGCGTCCTCAAACAGACGCCGGAGTGCCTCCAGCGACCGTTCCGCCGCCTCCATGTCCACCCGAGGCAGCAACTCGTCCCACTGCCCTTCCTGCTTGTTCCACCACCGCCACAGCGCTGGCGCATATCGCCCCAAGGCCTCGGTCGTCGCGCTCCAAGGCGACACCGCCGGATACTGATGCGGGTCCAGCGCTTCAAACTTCGGCACATCCGTCAGGTCGTGACTCGACACCACCACGATCACCACATCCAACTGCTCAAACCCATGTCGCTCAAACGCCGCAGCCATATTCTCCGGTCCCCACGACCCCGCCGAGAGATTCCCGACCTCCACCGGCCGATCCAGCCTCGCCTGAACTCGATCCGCCAGCAGGGTCGTCGCCAGCGCATCGTGATCCACCAGCGTCCCTCCATTCACCACGCTGTCGCCGATCACCACGACCCGCATCGCCTCCGCACGCTCTCGTGAGCGTGGGAACGCATCCGACCGCATCCCCAGATCGTTCACCACAATCCGATTCCCCCACCGCCACCGCTCCTGATTGGGCACCAGCAGATACTCGACACGGTCATCCGCCATCCACAGAGGCGGATCCCCCAGACCCACACCCCAACGCAGATAACCCTCCGAACCCGCGAGCAGCAACACCACCGCCAGGATCAGCAACCAACACCACACCCCCCAACGTCGCCCAGGACGTCCCACCTCATGTTGCTTGACTCCCGCCGCTTGACCCTCACTCATTATCGCTACCTAACCACGGCCGCGCCGCCTGCAACGCCTGGACCGCATAAGCCGTCGCCAGATTCGGGTCACCCTCCAGCCACCTCGTGCTCTCGTTTCGCCACAGACCATCCTCGCCCTGCATCGCCAGCAGTTGCTCAGACAGGTCAACCGCCCACCGCCGCTCACCCTCTGGAGCGTCAAGCATCATCTCACCCCAAGCGCTCAGCGACCGTGCCATCACCAGGTAGTAATAGAACAGACCGTCCAGCTCATACCCCGCCGGCATCCCTGGATTTCGCTCGACCGTGTAGTGCTCACCCAGCCACAGATAAGCCGCTCGCACGCGCGGGTCATCGCGATCCAGCTCCGCGTAGAGGTAACTCATAAACCCCGCATAAGTCATACTCCCATACCCCCGCAGTCCCGACACCGGCTGACCCGCGAGCGCCTCATCGATCTTCTCAGGGTTCGCCTTGCTCTCCGGCACGCCGATCAAGTCCAGGTTCACCGAGGTCGCGTAGATAAACCCGCCATCTCGTGGCAGCACCTCGTTATCAAACAGATCGTTCTCCGGGACCGCCTGAACCCGTGTTAGAAAAACCACCGCCCGCTGATACGCCTCGTCCTCAGCGTCCAGGCCCGAAGCGTGCAACCCCGCCAGCATCGTCGCTGTGTTCGACAGGTCCGGACGACCTTTCCCCCCATAACCCGCGCCCCCGTAGTACGGATGCACCTCGGTCACGACCTCGCCCCGAGGGTCCAGCTGACCAGCCCACTGCAAACCACGTAGAAAATCATGCCCGCCCTTGATGATCTCAGCGATGCCCTCCCGATCCGCCACTGACGCCAGCGCCGCCAAGCAGATCGCCGTGTTGTAGTTCTGCAAAAACCCGCCATGAATCCCGCCGTTTTCCTTCACGAACGACAGCACATACGCCAGCCCTCGCTCGCCTGCCGGATGCGAGACGCCGAAGCCCGGCTCCGCGTACAGCCCCTCCAGCACCAGCGCCGTCACCGCAGGCCCCGGCTCCGCTGTCCAGGACCCATCCTCGCCCTGACGCTCAACCAGCGCCGCCAACCCGCGCTCGATCGCCCGGTCCACCCGCTGCTGCATCCCGTCAGCCCACGCCGCACCTACTGGCAGCACCAGACCCAACACAGCCCCCAACAGCAGCAGTCGTCGTCTCATACCCGAAGTATAACCCTCACACCCCGCACAAACGGCACAACCTCACCACCATCCGGCACCGCTGGCGCGGACGCTGCCCAGCCTCGCCCTCAACGTCCCGATATCACAAGGAGACGTTGACCCCGGAGGACACTGTGCCACGAACCGACCTTGAGATCTGGATCGATCTGCTCAGCCGGCTGTCCGAGCGCAACGAAACCCTGTGGATCACCCAGGTGATGCCCGAGCAGCCGCCCGCCGTCGCTGGCACCGACAAATGCCGCGTTCTGGCTGTCAACGAAGATGGCTCGCTCACGGTCGAACGCAACCTCCGCTGCGGTGAACCGATGCCCGCCGTCGAGGCCACCGTCAACGTCCTCGCCTTTGACGGCACCTTCCGCTGGGCTGGCACCTGCACCGTCGAGTCCGGCAGCTTTTTCCGACTCAACGAGGACCACGCCGTCCGCGCCGCTCAGCTCTCCGCACCTACCGACCTCCACTCCGCCCAGCGCCGTGACGCCTTCCGCGTCCAGACCACCGGTGCCCACGTCGTCCTCCATAACGAAAACAACAACCAGCCCATCCACGCCTCGCTGCTGGATATCTCCGTCTCAGGCATGAGCGTTCAGTTGACCAACAACGACCTGGATCCGACCCCGGACTCAGCCCTGAACTGCCGAATCACTCTCCCCTCCGAGAAACAGCCCCTCACGATCCAGGGGACCGTGGCTCGCACCGGAACCGCAGAAGACGGGGCCACCCAGATCGGCGTCGCCTTCTGCACCAAAGACAACCTCGCCACCCGTCGCGCTGAGAACGCCATCAGCCGCTTCGCCGCCTGGCTCCAGCGACAGAGCATCGCCGGCCGCAAACGCGCCTGACCTCGACCAAACCTAAATCACACCCTCCCACCCCGCCGGACACAGCAGCACCGGGATGGTCGATTGCCGCACAATGTTTGAAGGCACGTCCCCAGCGATCAGCCGCTTGAGCACACCCCGCCCCGTCAGCCCGAGCACGATCAGCGTGCAGGAGTACTTCGCCGCCGTATTCAGGATGGCCTTGGCCACATGATCCGAATACAGCATGATGCCCTCCGCCGCGATCCCCGACTTCCCCAGCCCCTCGGTCAACACCGACAACGTCTTCTCGCCCCGATGATTCGCCTCCTGCTCCGTCTCCTCGTCATCCACCAGCATCGCAACGTGCGCCACGACGACCGTTGCACCCAATCGCTTAGCGAGGTCCGTCAGAGGCGCCACCAGCTTCTCACTCGCCCAGGGTGAGGACACCGCGATCAGGATCCGCGTCTCTCCAGACGAAGGCATCGGCGGCAGACTGGACTGGGATTCACTCATCAGCACCGTATCCTAAGCGCCAGCGACGCCCCACACCACGCCCGCTGCCTTTTAGCCCACCTCCACAGCCCCCGATGGCAGGGGTCCACCAAGCAAGGCACGCAGCAGCCCACCCATGTCTCGCGGCGCGAAGTGAACCTCCGAGGCCTCCTCAATCGCCTCCGCAGACCACCAGCGAGCTTCTCCCAGCACGTCATGCTCCTCCGCCGTCAAACGCTCGGGCGAGACCTCAGGCCGCGCCGCGACCCGGCAGAGAAAAAACCGCTCGCGCTGGTCATACTCAATCCCAAGCCACCGGAACACCGCCCGCCGCCGCCACACCCACGGCCCCAGTTCGAGCACCTTGATCCCCGTCTCCTCCCACAGCTCGCGCACCGCCGCTTGTTCGTGAGTTTCACCAGCCTTCACCCCGCCCCCGGGCGTGATCCAGAAAACCCGACCGGTGTCCGGGTTCCGACAGGGGATCAGCAGCAAGCACCCGTCAGGATCGACCACCAACACCCGGCCCGCTTGACGCACCACGGTCTGAGCCATCTCGCCATCCGACATCACAGCCCTCGAATCCCAGCCATTCAAAAAAAGCCCCGGGCGAGCCCGGGGCCATCACGATCACACATCAGCGAAACGAAGACCGACTCAGCTATCCAGCGCCCGCAGGCCCAGCCCAGCTTCAGTCAGCTTCTCCTTGATCTCAATCAGCGACGTCATGCCAAAGTTCTTAACCCCCATCAGTTCGGCTTCGGTCTTCATTGCCAGGTCGCCGATCGACTGAACATTCAGCAGCGCCAACGCCTTACGCGCCCGCACCGACAGGTTCAGTTCATTCACCGATTTGCTGAGCAGTTCATTGTCCCCACCCTGTTCGCGGAGCTGCTCGTAGACCTGCTCTTTAGCCGCTTCGTTTCGCTGCTCGACCGACTGGCCCAGCTTCAGCGCCTTCTGCGACAGCATCGCCTTGATCTCATCCAGCGAAGCGTCGCCGAAGTTCTTGAACGACCGCAGCTCAGCTTCAGTGACCCGCAGCAGATCGCCCAGTGTCCGGATGCTCATCTTCCTCAGCGCATTTCGAGTCCGCACAGTCAACTCGAAGTCGGTGACAGGCGTGTCGAGCATCGCGTTGTGCTTCTCGAGACGCTTCTCCTGCTCGTCATCGATGATCATGCCCTTCGAGGCCATGACATCCTTGATGTAAAGCCGCGCCCGAGGATGATTCGGCTCAGTGTTAAGCACCTGACGGATGCAACGCTCGGCCCGGGCAAACTGCTGACGATCCTCGTAGAGCACCGCGAGGTTCACCAAGGCGTGCAGCGAAGGTCGCTCCTGTCGAACCGCCTCTTCATAAAGGTGCAGCGCCTCCTCCTCTTCGCCGAGGAGATCGAGGTTGTAGGCGAGCCGGAAGCAGACATTCGCATCCTGAGGGTCTGCGGTATACGCAGCCTCATACGACGAAATCGCCGCCATACGCTCCCCACGAAGCTCTGCCTCGTAACCCTGCTTGAAGTACTTCGCCGCCGTCTCCAGGTCGCGGACTTCACCAGTATCCGCAGCGTACGTCGCGCTGTCGTTCATAAGTTCTAGCCTCTATATCAGTTCCGGGATGAACAACGCATCATACGCGCACCCAGACCCTCAGGCAAAACCACAGCACGCCCGGCAGGTCCCCCGAGAGCCATTAAATACCCAGGAATCTACTCGCCCGACACCCGCCCCAGTCGCCGATCCACCCGCTCAAGAGCTTCCACCACGGTCTCCAGCCGCTGGGCGATCCGAGCGTAACGCCCACCCGTCGCTTGCTCATCCGAAACTAGCTCCGGCGTGCGCTCTACTACCACAGGCCGCAGCCCGGGTGTGGATCGCTCCGCGCTGATTGCCGATTCCGCCCCGTAACTCGGGCCCAGCCGCAGCAGCCGCTGTTCCCGATAGGCCGGCTCCTCCGCCGCTGGCGAAGCATCCTCCGTGGCCCTAAGCACCTCATCCAAGGAGCCCCCGGAGGTGGATTCAACCGTCTTTTCGGTACCAGAACGCGCGGGTGCCGCAGGGCGGTCAAACGAGACAGGCTCAGGCTTATTGATCTCTGAGACCTCACCGCTCCCAGGCAAGAGCGACACCACCGCAGCCAAGGCCACCACCCCTACGGCGACCGTCCCGATCGCCAGCCCCGTGAACCAGGGCCGAGCATGGTTGGCGTCAGATCGCCGGGCGGGTGTGTGCGGTAGGGGGGTAGGGGGGGTGTGGGGGGGGTTAGTCATCGCTGAGGAACTCCGTGAAGTCGAGATCAGCGAGGAACGCTTGGGTCTCGACCTGCACCACCACAACGGCCCGTTCCCGCCCGCGATCCAGCAGGGCCTCAGCGCGTGCCTGGGTCTCGGCTCGCTGCTCCGCGGCCAGCTCGTGAGCCGTTCCTAACGCTGGGGCAGGCAACCCGCTCTCGGCTGCGAGCATCTCGATCCGGTGCGTGACCCGTTCGAGTTGACGTTCGATCTCAAGCTGCCGGGCGTGCAGGTCCAACGGGCGCTCGCCCGCTACCACACGTACAGCCGCCAGTCGATCCAGGTCGTCCATTTGGCGATGGAGTTGATCCCGTTGTTCAGCGAGCCGGCGCATCGAAGCGCGATCCCCCGGCGTGGCCGCCATAACAGGCCCCGTCAACACCATGGCGACCAGTACGCCTGACCAGAACTTCATCATCGCATCACCTCATTCGGACTTCGGTTGCTGCATCGACGCCTCGAACCGCAGCCGCTGCATCCGCTTCTGCAACTCAGGATCGATCGCTTCGCCCACCAGTCGCCCCTGACCATCGGTGTCGGGCAGGTTGGCGTCATCCAATCGTTGTTCCAGCTCCAACGCCTCGGCCTCAATGGCGACCTCCGCGGCTTCCGTAAACCGATCCGCCTGCTGGCGTAGCCGCTCCAGCGTGTCCTGCAGGCCCCGCATCGGACCCTCATCGCCATCATCAAAGAGCCGGAGCAGCTCCTGAGCGCCTTCGACGGTCTTGATCAGCTCGAGGTTGTCGCGGAGCCGCCGCTGGGTGGCCTCGAAGCGGGCGAAGAGCAGTTCAGTGGTCATCACCAGTTGTTCATGGACCAGCGCGGCCCGTTCAAGCACACTGACGACGTTGACCCAGACCCGCCGCTGGTCCGGGCTCATCTGCCGACTGAGCAAGCGGACCTCTGCCAGCTCGCGGACGGATCGGTAGTGCGCCGCCAGCCGGGCGCGACGCCCGGCGTCTTGCTCGACGATGATCCGCTGGGCGATGCCGTCGAGGAGTTCCTGATCCGCTGGCGTGAGCCCATCGAGATTCGGTGGCTCGAAGGTCTGCAGTGACTGCGCCAGCCGGGCTCGTGCCCAGGCGATCTGTTCGCCGAGGTAGGCCTGGCCTTGCCACATGGACGAGAGCACGCCTTGCCGTCGCGCGACGACCTCATCCACGGCGCTGAGCACCGTGCGCATCGCCTGCTGGACCTCGCCCCGCGACAGCAGCCGATCGGCCTGGTCGACCGACTCAACGAAGCGGAGGAAGGACCGGTCGAGTTCGCGCTCGAGCGGGGTGACCGAATCGCCGAGGCGGTCGATTGTGCGCGCAAAGCCGTAGCCGCGGATCGAGGGCGGGACGGGGGTTTGGTCGGCGGTGGTGATGGCGAGGCGGAAGGTGCCGAGGTCCCGGGCGGTTGATTGCTGGTCCATGATGTCGCCGACCTGGCCGGGAGATGGCAGGGACCAGAGGCTGACGATCGCGGCGGTGACAGCGAAGGGCCGGTTCACTCGGTCGGCCTCCCGTCGTGATGGGGGGGCAGGGGCACAAGTACTGGATTTGCCGGGACTTGCACGGTCAGGCGCTCGGCCTTCTGGGCGACTTGCTGGCGAAGCTTCGGGTCGGGGATGTTGGACCAGTAGGCTCCGGCCATGCGGCCGTCGCCCTGCATCATGGCTTCGCTGCCAGCGATGAGGTAGGCGAGGCTGGCGACCTTGGCGCGTTCGCGTTCGCGTCGGGTTTCATCGGCGGCGGCGGCGACTTCGGCCTTTGCACCCTCGAGATTGGATGACTGGATGGCTGTCGTAGCCGAGCGTAAATGCTGGTCCAGACGATCTTTGCGGCCGAAGGAGCAACCGGCCAGTAGTGGCAGGCACAGCAGGGTCAGCAGCAGCCAGCGGGGGCCCGCCATGGGGACACCCGGACGGTCTTGGGGCGCAGTCTTCATCTGTTCTAATGTCGGCAGGGCAGGTGGGGGGGCTGGAGGATCGGCTGGCCGGTGGCTAATGGCTTGAGCCCGCCGGGTTTGCCTGATCGTTATGACCGGCGTTCCGGGCAGGCGTTGAGCCGCGGGTGAGGATTCGGGACCCTAGGGCGGCGACGCCAGCGGCGAGCGGTAGGGCGGAGGTGGGCTCGGGGATGACAGGCGGGCCGACCAGGTCGATGAGCAGGTCATCGATCAGCCCGCGCCACTGGCCCCAGGAATGGCCTTCGTTGGTGAGCTGGAAGTCGTAGTCGTAGCCGGAGTTAGCGAGGATCCCCGCCATGGTCTGGCCGTGGCTGCCCTCGAAGGTGCCCTGGGTCATGGAGATTTTGAGGTCGTCGGTGAGGTCGAGGTCGCGGTACCAGTCGTAGATGGTGGGCCAGACCCAGAAGGCGGGGGACTGGATGCCGAGGTTGCCGAAGGTGTCACTGCGGAGGGCTCCGACGTAGGCGGAGACGAGCCCGCCCAGGGAGGTGCCCATGATGGTGCGGGCGGCGGCGGCGGGGTTGGTGCGGAAGTTGTCGTCGATGACCGGGACCAGCTCATCAGCCAGAAATCCAACAAAATCGGGGTTATTGACGTACTGGTCCGCACGTCGGTTGCTGCCGGAGTTGGTGTCGCGGGGGTCGATGAAGACGGCGACGACGGGCTGGATGATGCCTTGGGCGATGAGGTTGTCGAGGACAATGGACATGGAGCCGAGGCGGTCATCGAGGTACTCGTGGCCATCGGTGACGTAGACGGTGGGGAGGTTGGCGAGCTGGTTTTCGTTGTAGCCTGCGGGTGTATAAACCCTGACATTGACGAGATATCCGAGTCTGGCGGAGGTGATGCGGGCGTTGTTGGTGATGGTTCCGCGGGGGATGGCGGGGTCGCGGTTGGCCTCGGCGGGGTAGGTGTAGGCGGGCATGCGGAGTTCGGAGTTGGGTCCGAAGCCGGAATACATCTGGAGGGGGTTGGCGGGGTCGAGGACCCAGCTGCCGTTGTTGACGACGACTTTGTAGTCGAGTCGGCTGTCGGGGGCGAAGGTTCGTTCGTATAACCACAGGTCTGTGTTGGGGATGCGGGTTCCGGAGGCGGGCCGCCAGCCGTTGAAGTCGCCGGCCCAGCCGACGTCGGAGGCTGAGCCGCGGTAGAGGAAGGCGGCGCGGTCGCCTTGGGCGTAAGGCACTTGTCCGTAAGTTCTTAGGTTGTTCCAGAAGGTGTCGATGGCGGCGGTGCGGTCGCCAGCATCAGTGATGGTGGAGAGGGCGAGGAGGTCGTTTTTGAACTCGGAGTACGAGTTGTAGAGGTCCTGGCGGGGGTTGTCGGCGGGGTACTGGGCGAGGGCGGGGAGGGCCAGGAGGAGGGTGATGAGGAGGGGTCGGCAGAGGGAAGGTGTGCGCATGATGGTGGTCCGGGCGTGCAAAAGTCGACTGAGTGAACCGTTTTACTTCAGCCTAAGTCTACCTCGAAACGGCGGGAAAGCGCGATCAAACGTGACCGATGGGGGTTGAAATGCGGTGGTTTGTGCGCACGGCTCTGCTTCGCTCGCTAGCGAGTTTCGCAGGGTTTGGTGTTGGTGCTGAGGGATGAGGTGAGGAATCCGGCACGACCCTGAAGGGTCGTGGCACCCGTGTCATCTCATCGGTAGTCGGCACAGGGCATCCCGGCGTTCTTCGGGATCGCCCTGCGGCAAGTGAGCCCGGTGAGGAGCAAGAAAGCGAAGGCGGAGGTGGGTTCGGGGAGTTGGTAGAAGCCGGGGTTGGGTCCGGTGGCGACGGCCCATGCGAGGGTGTCGTTGTGCCAGGTGAAGTTGGTGATGTCGGTGGTGGCGGCGGGGCCGGCGAGGAGTTGGTCGCGGGTGAGGACGGTTTCGAGGGTGTCGGCGGGGTTGGGGGCGAGGGGGTCGAGTCGGTAGATGGCCTGGGAGACGAGGTCGTTGAAGTAGAGGAGGTCGTCGCCGCCGAAGTGGAGGAGGGAGAAGACGGCGGAGGTTTTGTTGGTGTGGGCGAGGAGGGCGGCGGCGGGGAGGAGGGTGTCGATGTCGTCGGTGTTGTTGCTGTTGGCGATGTAGAGTTCGTTGGTCTCGTCTGACGCCCAGACGAAGAGATCGCCGAAGCCGGCGTTTCGTTGTAGCTCAGGATCGAAGGCGTACGTCATTGCAGAGATTTGATCTGACCCGGTGTCGCTGAGGATTTGCTGGCGTGTGCGTTGGACGATGGGTCCGCTGAGGCCAGCGATGATGTTGTCATTGCTGTCCTGGGTTAATACGGTACCGACGAAGAAGGATCGTGAATCTGTGAGTATGGCACTTGCGTCGGTTAGATCGATGATGTTGCCCGGGTCGGGGAATAGCACCGGCCATTCGAGTCGGATGCTGCTGGTGCTCGCTGGTGTGTCAAAGAGACTTAATCGATAGGCCTGATCGGTGATCGGATTGATGATGAACAGCAAGGTTTGCGAATGCCCCCCGCGTTGACCACGGTTGGTATAGACCCCGCTGCCGGGTGAGGCAGCGAGCGGTCCGAAGCCGGTGGTGTTCCATGTGGTGCTGGTGACAGCGCTGGAATGGGATAATCCGTCGAACTTCGTGATGTATCCGTTGGCCTGGTTTGTGGAGGCGAATACGGTGAAAGCATCGAAGCCATCCGAGAAGATGCCATGGAGTTCGCCGGGGTCCTCGAGTTCGGCAGCTGCTTGTGGGAAGACTTGGAGGTAGGCGTGGGCAGGGGTAGTGGTGAGGAGGAGAGTAAGAGCTAAGAAGCCGGGGAGGGTGGAACGCATGAGTCCTCCGGAGGTCAGGGTTGAACGGATGTCCTGGAACGCATGGATGTAGTTTGGTGCGGGTGGGCTTGAGTTGTCAAGAGTTTTGTTGAGAGATTGCGACAGGGGGGTGGCCCTGCTTCGCCGAGGCTTCGCAGGGTTTGCAGGTGTTTGTGAGGGGATGGGGCGGCTGTTGGTTGCATCCGGGGCCGGCTACGCCGGACCCCGGCCACCCGGACGTTACGATTGGACAGTGTGTGCTCTAGTTGGGGGATAAAACTTTCTGGATGGGTGCAAGGGAGTGGGTTGGGGTGCGACGATGGGGGAAAGGAGACGATTTTATGAGCCAGAATCCAGGTGACTTGATGAAGCGTGACTTGATGGAGCGTCGGTGTGTTGGTGGGCGGTTGGTGGCGGGGGCGTTGGTGTTGGGTGTTGGGTTGGCGGGGGCTGGGCTACTGATGGGGACGGGGTCAGTGGCGTTTGGGGATCATCATCATCAGGCTCAGGCGGGTGCTGCTGATGAGGTTGTGGAGCGGGACCTGGTTGAGGTGGCGGTGGCGACGGGGAAGTTCAGCAAGTTGGTGAATGCGGTGATTGCGGCGGGGCTGGCGGATGCGCTCAAGGGTGAGGGGCCGTTGACGGTGTTTGCGCCGACGGATGCTGCGTTTGAGGCGTTGGGTTCGGAGGCTTATGAGGCGCTGCTGCGGCCGGAGAATCGTGAGAAGCTGGTGGCGGTGCTGACTTATCATGTGGTGTCGGGTCGTGTGCTGGCGGGTGATCTTCGGGATGACCGGTCGTATGAGACGTTGAATGGTGCGGGTGTCCGGGTTGATCTGGATGGTGAGGGTGGTCCGCGGGTGAATGCTTCGCGGATTGTGGTGACGGATGTTGCGGCGCGGAACGGTGTGATTCATGTGATTGATCGGGTGCTGCTTCCGCCTGACCCGTCGATGACGGGTTTTAATGGGGCTGCGGCGATTCGTGTGATCGATGCGGCGGTGTCGCGCGGGGTTCCGCTTTTTAATGATGGCGAGGAAGAGGCTTGCCGGGCGGTGTATGAGGTGGCTGTGATTGGTTTGTTGGCGCTGGGTGATGACGTGGTGCCGGAGTCGATCAAGAAGGATTTGAAGACCACGCTGGCTGCGGCAGGCGCGATGCGTGATGCGGAGGATGCGGTGTGGCGTTTGCGGAGTGGCCTGGATACGGCGCGGGCTTTGCTGGCGAGCAGTGCGGGTCGGATGGTGTCGGGGCCGGAGGATCTTGGGGATGGGCGTGTGCGGTTTGTGCTGGAGGGATTCGCTGATGCGAAGCGGGTGTCGGTGACGGGTGCTTGGAAGGATTGGGACCCGCTGGGCGATGCGATGAAGCGTGAGGGTGATCGTTGGGTGTTAGAGTTGCGGCTTGGTCAGGGGCGGCACGCGTACAAGTTTGTGGTGGATGGTGAGTGGGTGCTGGATCCTGGGAATCCGGCGACGACGTTGGATGACGCGGGGTTTGAGAACTCGGTGTTGCTGTTGACTCGATAGGGCTTACGCGGCGTTGATCATGACAGGGATCCTGGTTGGCGCTTGCGCCAAGCCCCGGCCAGCGGACGGCCGGGGCTTGGGTTTGCTGGGGCTGGCACTCGGATCAGTGGGGCGTGCGTCTGTGGTAGGTGAGCAGGGTGATGAGTATCAGGGCGGAGGTGGGTTCGGGGATGTTGTTGGTTTGGCCGAAGTTGGTGGCGAGGATGGAGAGGTCGATGAGGTCGATGGTGTTGTCGCCGTTGAAGTCGGCGTCGGCCCACCCGAGCACGTTACCGTCGGTCGGGGCGATCTGACCGAAGTTGGTGGCGAGGGTTGAGAGGTCGATGAGGTCGACTTGTCCGTCGAGGTTGGCGTCGCCCAGGAAGGTGTTGGCGATGACTTCGACGAGGTGGGTTACGTCGGCGGCGTCGGTCTGGCCGTCGTTGGTGTAGTCGAAGACGATGTCGCCGAGGTTTTCGAAGAGGAGGTCGATGTCGGTGGCGTCGAGGACGCCGTCGAGGTTGAGGTCGCCTGGGGTGCCGATGGTGAGGGCTCGGGCGACGAGGTCGTTGTAGGCGTCGATAGCTTCCTGAGGCTTGCCGATGAGGATGTCGGCGATGGGGGCGAGGTCGCGGAGGTCGAGTCGGCCGTCGCCGTTGGCATCGGCGGGTGCTCGGAAGAAGGTGTTGTTGGTGAACATGAAGGATTCGAGGAGTTCGATGTCGCGGGCCTCGTAGATTCCGTCTGCGTCGAGGTCGGCGATGCCGGCGCCGAAGTCGGTGATGAGGTTGATGCCGGTGAGGTGTTGGATGTTGACGCGGCCGGTGAGTTCGAAGGTGACGATGGAGAGTTTCTGGTTACCTGAGGTGAGGTCGTTGATGTTGCGTGCCCAGAGTCGGCGGTCGGCGAGGCTGGCGGCGGAGTTGCCGGAGACGGCGTCGATGAGTTGCTGGTCGGTGAGGTAGGCGGGGAGGTTGACGAAGACGTGGACGGAGTTGGCGGTGCCGTCGGGGGATTCGAGTAGGAGGCGTCGGTCGCGGTCATCGGGGGCGTCTCGGCCTTCGAGTGAGACGAAGTTGACTTCGGGTGCTTCGCGGTCGACGTAGATGACCTGTCGGAAGTCGGTGAAGACGGCGGGTTCGCCGGGGCTTCGTTGGCGGAAGACGCGGCCGGTGATGAAGTGTCGTCCTTCGCCCAGGAGCGAGGTGTCGATGGTCTGTTGGTATAGGCCGTTGCCGTCTTGTTGGAAGAAACCGGGTTGGTTGGTGTGCGTGAAGTTTTCGAAGGCATAGCCGATGTCGCCTGGGGTCACGATATCGACGGCACCGGAGTTGTTGGCGTCGATACCGTCGTTGATTCGGAATAGTGCTGCGTCGCCATCGGCGGGTTGGTCGCGGACGGAGCCGAGGAGGTTGACGGCGTTAGTTTGGATCTGGAGGGTGAAGGTGTCTTCGGTGATGACGGTGAGGTCGGTGAGTTGGGTGCTGCCGTTGAGTCGGTCGTCGGTGAGCGGGTTGCCGGTGAGGGTGGGTGGTCCGGCGGGGATGATGTTGGTGATGGGGTTGTTGGTCTGGTCGAGGAAAGACATGTTGCCTTGTGGTCCGGAGACGCCGTAGATGAGGTATCCGTTGCCGTGTTCGATGCCGTTGGCGGCGTTGCGTGGTACGCGGATGTCGGCGGTGCCATCGGGATTGACGACGACGAGTTCGGGGAGGTCGTTGAAGGGGTCGATGGTGGGATCGGCGGCGTTTCCGGTGAGTTCGATGAGTGGTGTGCCTGGGGCGAATGCGGTCTGGACGGTGCGGCTGTCGAATCCGGAGTCGAGTCGGTTGGAGAGGATGACGAGGGCGGAGTTTTCGCGTTCGTAGATGAGTGTTTGTTTTTCGTCGCCGAGGGGCGTGCGGTCGTGGTAGTTGCCGCGGCCGTGTGTGTTGCGGATGTTGGTGAGGGTGGTGATCTGGTCGCCGAAGGCTCCGCCGAGGGCGTCGCCACGGCCTGGTTTTGGGAAGGCGCGGAAGCCGTCTTCGATTTTTTCGCCGTTGAAGTAGACGATGGCTTGTCCGGGTCGCATGAGCATGTAGGCGTGGGCGACGTTGTTGAGGTGGGCTGGTCCGTCATCGTGTGACTGGACGAAGGCGACGCCTTGTGAGCCGTTGTTGGCGAGTCCATCGTCGAAGACGTCGAAGGATGCGTTTTTGACGTTGCGCCAGTCGTTGGCGATTCCGTTGTCGGAGAGGTTGGCGCGGATGGCGAAGAAGTAGCCGAAGTCGAGGGCGTCGCGGTTTCCGCCGAGTTGGGAGAGGTTGTTGTTGTCGATGTCTTTGCGGATGTAGCTGTTGATGAAGGAGGCGCGGTTGTCGCCGCCGGTTTCGGAGAATGAGAAGGCGTGGTCGGGCGAGCCGTCGAGGAGGGTACGTTTGTTGGCGAGGTACATGCCCAGGTCGAGGAAGTTCATGACCCAGGGTTCGAAGTGTCGTACGGCGTCGAAGCGGAAGCCGTCGACGCCGACTTCCTGGATCATCCATCGTGCGTTGCGGATGAGGACACCGGTGGCGTTGTCGGCGTAGGCGTCACCCGCGAGTGGGTTTTGGGTGTTGTAGTCGTAGAGGGTGACGTTCTGGTTGAGTGCGGGGTCGAAGACGGTGGTTCCGCCCAGGTCCTGGTCGGGATAGAAGCGTGCGTTGTCGGGGGTGGGCTGGTCCCAGATGGAACCGGAGGGGATGTTGAGGGGATTGCCTGGTTCGACGGGGTGGCGGATGAACTGGTGGTTTTTTTCCTGGGCGATGTCGATGAGTCCGGCGAGGCGTAAGACCTTTTCGTCGGGAGTGGGGATATCGGTGTCGAAGGCTGGTGCTCGGAAGTCGCCGTAGGGATCGGTCGGGAGTTGGGTGACGAAACCGGGGTAGTCGCCTTGGGCGATGAAGTCGGGTGTGGTGTGGTCGCGGAAGCCGTTGTGGTTTGGGATGAAGTCGGTGTTGACGCGGATGCCGGCGTGGTGGGCGGCATCGACGAGTGTTTTGAGTTCTCCGCCGGTGCCGTAGAGGGTTGGGTTGCCGGGTGATCCGAGGTCGAAGCGGTCGAAGACGTCGTATCCAACGGAGAGTCCGCCGGAGTCGGCACGTTGCGGGGGTGGCAGCCAGAGTCGACCGTAGCCGGCGACGAAGATGTCGCCCATGCGTTGGTCGATGACTTTCCAGTCCTGGTCGAAGAACTGGAGGATGGGATCGGGTGAGGTGTCCTGGGCGTGGGCTTTGGGGGCAAAGAGGATCAGGAAGACCAGAGTTATCAGGAGTGTCTTTGGTGATTGCACACTGCACGCCTTCGGCGTGCAATGTGGCACCCTTATAAGGGCATTCACGGCACGGGTGGGGATCATTCCGGGGTTTATCACGGTTGGTCTCCGGTCGGTCGTGGGTCGGGAAAGAAAAAGGGCGCTTGGGCTGTCACCCAAGCGCCCTGTGTATCTGGGTGTGACCGAGAACTCAGGTCACGGGTTGTTGTTTAGCGGCGACGCGTGAGGGCGAGGCCGGCGAGTCCGAGGAGTGCGGCCGAGGCGGGCTCGGGGACTGTGACGGAGAAAAACTGGTCGCCGGTGAACTGACGGAAGTCGATACCGGCGAGACCGCCGGTGAAGCCGCCGCCGCCGTCGCCGCCGAGGTTGCCCTGGGGGGCGGGGAGACCGCCGAGGATCTGGTTGGAGTGGAAGTTGTTGTCGCCGTTACCGATGGCGGCGTGGATCTTGATGACGTCGCCGGCGGTGAAGGTGCCGAGGTCGGCGAGGGCGATGGAGAACTCGAAGCCGGTGGTGACGGCGGCCGCAGCGACGGGATCGGCCGCGGCGGTGCCGCCGAGGACGCCGGCGGCGTTCGAGTTATCCATGGCGAAGAGGACGTCCTGGGTCAGGAAGGTTCCGGCGTCGGCGCCGGTGGTGGCGGTGCCGGCGACTGCGGCGATGGTGCCGAGTTCACCTGCGGCTCCGGTGGAGGAGCCGAAGTTGCCGAGTTCCGCGCCGGGGGTGCTGGCGCTGCGGTCGACGATGTCGACTTCGAAGTTGCCGCCGCCTGTGCGTGCGAACATGTGGAAGTCGGCTTCGAAGCCGGTGTCGAAGGTGAGTCCGCCGAAGTTGGAGGCGACGTCGCCGAAGTCGTAGGCGAGGGCACCGTCGAGGGTGTTTTCGCCGCCGGCTTTGGAGTCGATGAAGATGGAGATCTTGTTGAAGTTGGGCTCGATGTTGCCGGTGAGGGTGACGTAGAGGCGGTCATTGGTGACGGTGGCGTAGGCTGCGTTGAGTTCGCTGAAGTTGTCGCCGAACTGCGTTTCGACGGTCTGGACAGCGAGGGGGGCGCCATACATGCCATCGACGGTGCCGTCGATGGTGGGCGCGGCCATGGCGGGGAGGGCAAGGGCGAGGGTGAGCAGGCTGGCAGTGGTGCGGATCATGATGTTTCTCCATCTCCGGGGTTGAGTGAGTCGGGTTGACCTGTTTGACGAGCCGTCACGAGACGGCGGGTTGTTGAATCGATTAACCGTTGGTCATGGTGGTGTGAGGGGGTGACATTAGGTGCGAAGGCATCTTGTGAGGGCGTCATTCTGAACTGAGATCATTACAAGTGAATCACTATACATAGTAAAGCCCGAGAGTGGGTGAGGGTCAACCCGAATTGGTGAAGAATCTGATGATTCGATGGGGGTTTGGGGGGTTTATGAGGCTGAGTGAGTGAAAGACGGGGTGTCGCGGGCGGTTGGTGTTGATCCGTTTTACTTGTGTGTTAAACTCCTGATGACCGATTCATGTATCAGATGCGGGTTTTGCCTGCGGGTTGATCACTCATCTCACCTTGATTGCGGATTTTGTTTATGTCCAGCAGTTCGCCACGTGTCCCGGCGTCGGAGCTTCCGGAGGATGGGAAGTCGGGGGTGCGCAAGCGTGCCAAGCGTGTGAGCATGCGTGAGGTGGCTCGGCACTCGAATGTGTCGGTGGCGACGGTGTCGATGGTTTTGAACAACAACCCGCGGATCTCGCGGGCGACGCAGGTTCGGGTTCGGCGGTCGATGGATGATCTGGGTTATACGCCTGACCGTGTGGCTCAGAGTTTGTCGAGCACGTACACGCGATTGATTGCGGTGTTGATTCCGCCTTTGAGTCACGCGTTTGCGGATGCGTATTTTGGTGAGATTATTTCGGGGATTTATGATCGAGCGGCGCGGCTGGGTCACAAGATCATTCTGGAGCAGGCGAAGCCGAAGTTCATTGAGTCGGGCCAGCATGTTGAGCTGGTTGAGCGGCGGTTTGTGGACGGGATGCTGTGTCTGGGGTTTATTGAGAACTACGAGTTTATTCAGGACCTGGTGGATCGTGACCAGCCGGTGATCGCTGTGAACACGCAGTTCACTGATCTTGAGGTGGACACGGTGGTTTGCGACTACACGGCGGGCGCGGAGCAGGCGATGAACTGCCTGCGTCAACTGGGCCATCAGAAGATCGGGATGATTCTGGGTGGGAGTCGTGGGGTGACGACGCAGGACGTAATGGCGGTGTATCGAGCGAACTCGGAGGAGATGGGGACTTATGATGGTGGGCTGGTGGTGGATGGTCGTTATTCGGAGTCGGGTGGTGCGGAGGCGGCGCGGCAGCTAATGGATCGTCATCCAGAGGTGACGGCGATTTTCTGTACGAATGACAAGATGGCGATGGGGGCGATGCACTATCTGCATCGGAGTGGTCGGTCGGTTCCAGAGGATGTGTCGGTGGTGGGTTTTGACAATCTGTATGCGAGTCAGTTTTTGAATCCTCCGCTGACGACGGTGCATCTGCCGTTGTATGACCTGGGGGACCTGGCCTGCGAGCGGCTGATCCAGCGGATACGCGGGTTGCGGGAGCCGGTATCGGAGTTGTTGCCTACGCATCTGATTTTGCGAGAGTCGACGGCGATGGCGGCGAAGCGTTAGTTTCTTAGTGGGTTGTCATCCAACGATGGTTTGACATTGAGTTTGAATCCAAGGAATGCGAGTCTTCGGAAGGACTGAGTTTGAACGTGCATTCGGGTCGTGAGGGCCGTCCTTCGCTGGTTGTGTTGTTGCTGCCGGTGTTGTTGACGGTGCTGTTGGCGGGCGGGTTTGTGTATTTGTCGCGTGGCGGACTGAGTGTTGCGCAGCCGGCGAGCGAAGAGCCTGTTATTGATGGTCCTGTTGAGATGGTTTTCGTTGATGATGAGGGTGGAGCGAGGCGGCTGCGGCTGGTGACGGACGTGAAGCTGGGCGGTGAGCGGCTGTATGGCGTGGTAGAGGGGGTGTCGTCGGCGAAGACGTTGCGGGTGGTTCCGGAGGGGGCGACGGGGCCGGTGCTGGCGGCATTGGAGGTTAGGCCTCGACATGACCAGGTGGCGGTGTCGTATCGTTCCGGGGCTCGGGAGTTGGAGCAGCTTGATGGGTTGTGGAAGTTGCTGAGTGTGCGATTGCCTGAGGGGATGGAGGCGAAGTCGGTGAATCTGGCGGGGTCGTTCAACCATTGGTCGACTTCGGATCATCCGATGGAGGGTTGGGGTGATGGGGTTTATACGGCGGTGCTGCGGTTGCCGCCTGGGGTTCATTACTACAAGTTTTCGGTGCAGACGGGTGAGGGGCCAGTGTGGCTGAATGATCCGGCGAGTGATCGAGCGCTCGAGGAGCCTGATGGTCATGGCGGGATGAACTCGGCGTTTATGTTGGGCCCGGATCCACGTCGGCTGCCTGAGGCGCAGCCGGATCATGTGCAGGGCCAGGCGTTGTTTCACGAGCCGGAGAATCGCGAGGATCTGGCGGTTGCGGGTGAGGATGTGGCGCGTGTGGCGATCCGGACGCAGCGGGGTGATGTGGAGCGTGTGGTGGTGTGGACGGGTGTGGATGGGGGTGGGGATTGGGAGTCGACGGAGCTTGATCTGGCGACGGATGAGGGGGCTGCTTACGATCGTTACAAGGGGTTTGCTGAGCTAGCTTCTGACGGTGGGCGGTATTTTTTCGAGCTGGATGACGGGGCGTTGAAGGTGTTTTATGCGCGGGGGGCGTTGGTTGAAGATCGAGAGGCGGCGGAGCGATTGGCTTATGCGTCGCCTGGGGTATCGGGTGCGGTGACGCCTGAGTGGGCGCGGGATGTGGTGTGGTACCAGATTTTTCCGGAACGATTTCGCAATGGTGATGTGCGTAATGATCCGGGCGATGCTGAGTATGAGACGCTGGTGCCGTGGCGGGGGGATTGGTGGGCGGTGCAGCCGGGTGAGGTGACGGGGCAGGAAAACTTTTATCAGGGGCATGGGAACGTGTGGCGGCGGCGTTACGGGGGGGATGTGCAGGGGCTGCGGGCGAAGTTGGGATATCTGCGTGAGCTTGGCGTGACGGCGCTGTATCTGAATCCGGTGTTCGAGGCGTCGTCAATGCATAAGTATGACGCGACGGATTTTCGTCATATCGATGATAACTTTGGTGTGAAGGGTTCGTGGCCGGTTGAGGGGGAGACGGATGACCCGGTGACGTGGCGATGGAGTGAGTCGGACCTTGTGTTTCTGGATTTTATGGCGGAGGCGAAGCGTCAGGGTTTTCGGGTGGTGATTGACGGTGTGTTTAATCATGTCGGTCGGGCGCACTATGCGTTTGAGGATGTGCTCAAGAACGGCAAGCGATCGGCGTATGCGGGCTGGTTTGAGATCACGGACTGGGGTGACCCCAAGAACTGGGGGCATGAGCCGGCGATGGAGGTACATGGGAAGGAAGGGGGGATCCAGTGGAAGGCTTGGGATGGGGTGAATGGTCATCTGCCGGTCTTTGCGCGGGACGAAGAGTTGGGGTTGGCGGAGGGCCCTCGGGCGCACATGCTGGCGATCACGCGGCGGTGGATGGCGCCGGATGGGGATGTGCATCGTGGGATTGACGGGTGGCGGCTGGATGTGGCGAACGAGGTGCCGATGGCGTTCTGGCGTGACTGGCGGAAGCTGGTGAAGGGGATCAATCCGGATGCGTTTATAGCGGGTGAGATCTGGAATGATGCGTCGCCTTGGTTGGAGGGGGATCAGTTTGATGCGGTGATGAACTACCGGTTTGCGGATGCGGCGGTGGATTTTTTTGTGAATGAGTCGACCGCGATTTCGGCGACGGAGTTTGGTCGTCGGTTGCTTGATTTGTGGTTGGCGTATCCGGCGGCGGTGTCGTTTGTGCAGATGAACCTGTTTGATTCGCACGACACGGATCGGCTGGCGTCGATGTTTATGAATCCGGATCGGCCTTATGACGGGTTGAATCGGCTGCAGGACACGGGGCCGGATTATGACCGTGGGTCGCCTACGGATGAGGATTATCAGCGGATGATCCAGGCGGTGGTATGTCAGATGACGTATGTGGGGGCGCCGATGATTTATTACGGCAATGAGGTGGGGATGTTCAGCCCGGATGACCCGTCGAATCGGATGCCGATGTGGTGGGCGGACCTGATGCCTTATGAGGATGCGGCTGCGGTGATTCGCGAGGATGTGTTTGCGGCGCATCAGCGTTTGATTGCGATTCGGTCGTTGTTGCGGCCGTTGCGGCGTGGGACGATGCGGATTCAGCACGCGGACGATGAGGCGGGGGTTTTGGTGTACGAGCGGGCGTATCGGGGCGATCGGGTGGTGGTGGCGATCAATCGGAGTGGGCAGACGCGGCGGGTTCGGGTGGAGCTTGATGCGGATCGAGCGGCGATTGACTGGCTGAATCCGGCGCATGCGCGGGTGTTGATGCCGGATGAGGATGATGTCGATGCCCGACCGGAGGTGGTGGCGACGGCGCGGATTGGGTTGCGTGGGACGATTGAGGTTGAGTTGGGTCCGTGGGGGTCGGCGATTTTTTCGCCGGTGCCGGCTGATTCCGGGGAGGCACGCTGATGAAGCTGTGGGATATTCCGCGATGGTTGTTGGGTTTGGGTGCGGCGCTGGTGGTGGTGTGGGCGTTTGTGGATGTGGGTGCGCGGACGTGGCGGTTGTGGTCGGACAAGCTGTCGGACCCGCGGCCGGTGCTGACGGTGCTGCACTGGGGGGATAACGATGAGGTAGCGATCGTGCAGGCGCTGGTGGATGCGTATCAGGAGGCGAATCCTGATGTGCGGGTGCAGCGGCTGCATGCGAGCGATTATGACTCGAAGCTCAAGACAATGTTGGCGGCTGGGACTCCGCCTGACCTGTTTTATCTGCGTTATGAGGACATGCCGGACTTTGCGCGGACGGGGATGCTGCTGAATCTTGAGCCGTATATCGCTGAGGATCGGGCGCGGGGTGAGGCGGGTTGGATTGATGATGTGTTTCCGATTCTGCTGGAAGCGTATCGGTGGAACGATGAGCTTGGGCGAGCGGGTTCGGGGACGTTGTATGGTGTGGCGAAGGACTTTACGCCTCTGTTGATGTACGCGAATCTGGATTTGTTTGAGCGAGCGGGCGTGGCGGTGCCTTATGGGGGTTGGACGTGGGGTGAGTTTCGTGAGGTGATGGGCAAGATTGCTGCGCTGGGGGATCGTGATGATCCGAACGGGCGGGTGTATGGGGGAATTTTCAAGACCTGGCCTGCGGTGTTGCGGGTGCTGGTGTGGAACTTTGGGGGTGAGTTTTTTGGTGATGGTTTTGATGATGTGGCGCTGGATGAGGCGGGCGCGCAGGAGGCGATGCACTTTATTCGTAGGATGCGGATGGAGGACGAGACGGTTTTCAATGCAACGGGGCTTAGTCAGGATGAGGACGATCTGTTTCGACGGGGTCGTGTGGGGGTGATTGGTCCGGTGGGGCGTTGGTATACGCCACGGTTTCGGAAGATTGAGGCGTTCGACTGGGATGTGATTCCGGTGCCTCACAAGGAGGGGGTTACGCCTACGACGGGGATCGCGACGGTGGCTTGGTCGATTGCGTCGCAGTCGGCTTACCCGGATGAGGCTTATGAGTTGTTGAAGTTTTTGTGTGCGGCAGATGGTCAGGAGATGATTGCGCGGATGGGTTTGGCTGTGCCGGTGCGGCGGAGCGTGGCGGAGTCGGAGGCGTTTTTGTCGCCTGGTCAGCGGCCGGCGAATGCGAAGCTGTATCTGGAACTGACGGAGACGGCGCGGCTGGCGCAGAATCCTGTGAATCGTCGGTTTGATCAGATTCTGGAGCAGGAGATCGCGAAGACGATCCGGTTGGATGAGATGACGCCTGAGGAAGTGGCGGGTGAGGTGGAGCGGCAGTGGGGGATTGAGATCGCGTCGCCTTTACAGACAAAGGACTATCCGTTGATGCCGTGGCGTTGGCTGGGGCTTGGAGCGGGGTTGCTGGTGGTGGGTGTGACTTTGGTGGGCTGGTTGATTGCGCGGCGGCAGGTGTTGGGTGCGATTGATCGTTCGCAGGAGCGCACGGGTTTTGCGTTTATCTCGCCCTGGCTGATCGGTTTTGTGCTGTTTTTACTGGGTCCGATGGTGGTTTCGTTGTTGCTGAGTCTGACATCGTGGTCGGCGATGGCCCCGCTGAGTAGTGCGCGGTTTGTGGGTCTGGACAACTATCTGCATCTGTTTACTTATGACGAGCAGGTGAAGCAGGCGTTGTGGGTGACGTTTTATTACACGGTGTTGGCGGTTCCGGTGGTGCAGACGGCTGCGATCCTGGTGGCGGTGATGATGAACGCGAAGGTGCCGGGGATTGCGTTTTTCCGGACGGCGTACTTTGTGCCGTCGGTGGTTACGGGGGTGGCGTTGGTGACGCTTTGGATCACGATTTTCAATAATGATCAGGGGTTGTTGAATCTGGTTTTGCGGGATGTGCTGGAGCCGTTGAATGCGGTGACGGGCTGGGGTTGGGAGCCGCCGGACTGGTTTGGTCGAGATGGTGCGGTGTTTGCGATGCCGGCGTTGGTGTTGATGACGTTGTGGGGCGTGGGGGGCGGGATGATTATTTATCTGGCGGGGCTGAAGAACATTCCGGAGTCGTTGTATGAGGCGGCGCGGATTGATGGCGCGGGGGTGGTTCGTCAGTTTGTGAACATCACGTTGCCGATGTTGTCGCCGTTGATCTTTTTCAATGTGATCATGGGGATCATTGGGTCGTTTCAGGTGTTCACGCAGGCGTATGTGATTCGTGGTTCGACGGGGGGAACGGACGAGAACATGCTGTTTTATGTCTTGTATTTGTATGACCACGCGTTTCGGAATCACAACATGGGTTATGCGTCGGCGTTGGCGTGGGTGTTGTTTGTGCTGGTGCTGGTGTTGACGTTGTTTGTCTTCCGTGGTTCGCGGGGGATGGTGCATTATGAAGGGCTGCGCGGATGAGCACGGTGACTTCTCCTGGTCTTGCGTATCGTCCGAAGCGCTTCCGTCACTGGGGATCGGTGTGGACGTATCTGATTCTGCTGGCGGGTGCGATTCTGCTGCTGATTCCGTTTTTCTGGATGGTGTCGAACTCGCTGAAGACGGACCAAGAGATCGCGAATATCGGGCAGGTCCTGCCGGCGGTGCCGATGTGGGGGAACTATCCGGAGGCATTGGAGCGGATGGGGATGGATTCGGATCGGTGGGCGTTTCCGGCGTTGTCGAACACGGTGGTGATTACGGTGCTGAGTGTGATGGGGTCGGTGTTTTCATCGTCGTTGGTGGGGTTTGGGTTTGCACGGTTTCGTTTTCGGGGGCGTGACCCGTTGTTCATGCTGATGCTGGCGACGATGATGTTGCCGCCTCAGGTGACGATGATTCCGGTGTTTTTGTTGTTTCGGCAGATTGGTTGGATTGACACGATGCTGCCGTTGGTGATCCCGATGTGTTTTGGGCAGCCGTTTTTCATCTTCATGTTCCGGCAGTTCTTCTCGCAGTTGCCTGAGGAGTTGCTGGAGGCGGCGCGGATTGACGGGGCGACGGCGCTTGGCGTGTATTGGCGGATCATGTTGCCGCTTAGTTGGCCGGTGATCGCGATCGTGGCGATTTATACGTTCATGTTCACCTGGAATGATTTCATGAACCCGCTGATCTACTTGAACTCGCCGGAGAACCGGACGCTGGCGCTGGAGCTGAACAGTTTTAATGGTCAGTACGGGGTGGAGCGTCGGGAGCTGCTGATGGCGGCGTCGTTTGTGACGATGCTGCCTTGTGTGCTGCTGTTCTTCGCGGCGCAGAAGTACTTTGTGGGGAACGCGGCGGAGGCTGGGGTGAAGGGGTAGCCCGGCAGGGCCGGGCTAGGGAGGAGAGAGTTGAGAGTAGAGAGTGGGGGTGTGTCGGGTGGGAGACGAGCTGAGGATGATCTTGAAGAGGAGATGCAGGGTACGGCGGGCATGCGCCGGGGTTCGTTTGTGTGGTTGGTTCAGGATGTTGGGATACAAAAAGCGTCCGTGCTTTGGGCACGGACGCTTGAGGTGTGATTCGTTAGGGAGTGTGCTCTTATTGGCTTTCGATCGGGAGTGGCGTGATGAGGACATTCGTAGCGCCCTCTGGGCTTTCGGATCCGCCACTGCCATCGGCAAAGAAGATGTTCATGTTTTGTCCGTGGCGTCCACCAAAGTTTTCCAGTCCAGCCAGAGTCTGGCCGCTGACGGGTAGCTTTGAGCGGAATCGTTCGTCTTCATAATGTCCGGCAAGTGTTCCGGGATTGGCGACTCCGAGAGATCTGTGTCCAGCGCTTGAGATGAAAACCGTATCATTCCAAACGTGGATGCCGCCGGAAGACTGAACACGGGCATCGGTATCAGAGCGTGTGCCGAGATCGGCGTAGAGCATGGTTTGAGATGGAGACTTGATGCGGTTCTGGTTTCCGCCAACTGGTGTGCCATCTGCTGTCGGGGATTTATAGGGTAATAGCGTTGGTGCGCCACGATCTGAGAAGTTGTTGGTAGGACGATTGAGGGCGGTTACATCAACATTGACGCCATAAGACAGGGGCAAGAAGTTTTCTGGAGGCGTGATGTCGCCATTTTCACCCGCAGCATTGAGGTCTACGATGTAGCCCGGGAAGTCAGTGTTCAGGCCTGGGTCGGCTGGGCATAGGAAGACTTCGGGGTTGTTTTGCTGGAACTGGGAAGTGGAGCCTTGATCCCAGAAGGTGTCATTTTCGCCACCGCCGAGGTACGGGATGAGCGCCGAGGCATGATCTTTGAGCGTGAGTGGGTCAGATGCGATCCCGGTGGCACGGAAAGCAAATCGTTTACGGTCGAAGCCGTACTCTTCTTCGACGAATCGGGTTTCGGCGGTGACTGGGTAGATGTCCTGATGCTCGACGGCGAAGACGTTTGCGGCGACGTTCTGCTGTCTGCCGTTGGAGAGGCAGGCTGCGGAGCGTGCGGTGTTGCGGGCGGCGCCGAGGGCTGGGAGGAGGATGCCGATGAGCAGGGCGATGATGGAGATCACCACGAGGAGCTCGATGAGGGTGAAGGCTTTGGGGCGTGGGGTGGTGAGGGTTGCGAGAGGCGTCATCGTGAAGCTCCTTGTGGGCTGGTTTGAGTCGCTTGTCGGTTTAAACGGTTTACCCTTGGATTTGAATCGAGGCGGATTGTTGGTGTCTGAGGCGTGTTCTGAACGGGTCGGATGAGCGTCGTGAACCGGGCGAGACGGGGTTTTTGACGCTTGAGACAGCCTTGGTATCGGCCTGTTGCTTAGGTAAGCATAAACCAGATGGCGTCCGGGTCAACCCCGGAACCGCCGGAAAAGTTTGCCTATTCTCAGATATTTGAAGGTTGTTCGTGTTCTGATTGGGTTTTGCGGAGCGCCATCAGGTGTCTGGAGGATGAAGGTGCTTGATTTTGGGTTGAGGGTTTGCTTAATCGGTTCAATGGGTGTATCTTTCCGGTGTAGACGGAGTTCGCGTCTTTCGTTGGTTTTGGCTTCGGATTCCGTGTCTTGTTGATTTAAAGTGATTCGTCCGCACGTATCGGTTCACACTTTACTCATCGGAGGTAGTTATGAGATCCCTGACCATCGCTGGTTTCGCGTCCACGTTTGCTCTGCTTTCGGCTAGCCAGGCCATGGCTGGAGCCCCGTCGGGTCCGTTTGTTGACGGCTTCCTGGAGACAGATTTTTACGGCAGTGCGTTGTCGGTGCAGAACACCAATACGGGCTTTGGCGACAGCAATCTTGGCCAGGCTGAGTTTGCGAACGGTTCTGAGATTAACGCGTTCTACGCCAAGGTGCATGACGGGATGCTTTACGGGTTCGTCGCTGGCAACCTGGAGAGCAACTTTAACAAGCTTGTGATCGTGTTTGACTCGGTGGCAGGCGGCGTGAATCAGGTCCTGAACGATCCGAGCGACCCGCTTCCCGATCTGGACTTTGGTGTGGATGCGTTTAATGACGGTCTTCGTTCTCTGAGTGGGTTGACCTTCGACGAGGGCTTCGAAGCGGACTACATGATGTCGGTGACTCACGGCACGGAGAATATTGATGACCCAGGCAATCCGTTCCCGCCCTCGGGCTGGTTGCTGTCGACTCATTTTGCTGAGTTGAAGCCTCAGTCGGAGAGTCCTGCGGCGGGTTATGCGGGCGGCACCAGTGCTCCAGGCGTAGAGGGTGTTGATGTCAACTTTGTTGATTCGAACACGGCCGATCCGGTGACGACGCCTATTGAGCAGTTCTTCATCACGCCGAGTGGCGGCCGGGCTGCCGCGGATAACAGCGCTTTTGGTATCAAGGCTCAGATCAATAACACCAATGCCTATGCTGACGATGGCGATCCGTTTGATCCGACGCCCACAGCAGGTGGTGTTGTTGGCAACGGAGGAGCGGATGCTGCAGAGCAGGTCTACATTGATCTTGCAGCAGAGGTGCTGACGGGTATTGAGTTCATGATCCCGCTTTCGACGCTTGGGAACCCGACGGGCGATATCAAGATTCACGCCCATATCAATGGTTCGAACTACGGGTATCTTTCCAACCAGACCAATGGTGTGGGCGTGTTGCAGGGGAATCTTGGTGGCGACGGAGCGGGTGGTTTTCTTGGTAAGCCTGATCCGCTATCGGGCGTCGATTTCAGCGCGATCCCGGGTGATCAGTTTGATGTGGTGGCGAATGGTGTTGCGGTTCTTCCCGGTGACGCGAACGGCGACGGGACGGTTGACTTGATTGACCTGTCGACGCTGGCGACGAACTTTGATGGGACTGATACGCCTTACACTTTTGCTCAAGGCGACTTCAACGGCGACGGGTTTGTCGATCTGATCGACCTGTCGATCTTGGCGACGAACTTTGGACAGAGCGTGGTGGTGCCTGAGCCTGCTGCTCTGGCGATGCTGGGGATCGGGGCGTTGGCTCTGGTTCGGCGACGCTGATCCAGGGTTGATGGATGATTGAATGATGGAGCCCCGGTCCTTGCGGCCGGGGCTTTTTTATGCGCGGCCAGTTCATTTAGACTGAGATATTTGGAACAAAGGGGTTGAAAGAAGGGATTAAAGTGTTAAGTTAGGTATGGGAGTTGAGCGCGTGAGAGCGTGCGTTGTGGATTGAGAGGGTGTGCGGTGGTTAGCCGCTGGTTTCATTTCTATTAGCGACAATGAGAAGGGATCTAACGATGAGAACGAGCACAGGCTGTCTGTTGGCTGCGGCGATGATGATGACGGCGGGGACGGCATCGGGGTTGACGATCAATCTGACGTTTGATGCGGGGTCGAGCACGAACCCGTCTTATGATCCGGGAGCGGCGCAGTTGACTGCGATGATGCAGTGGGCGGCGGATTACTGGGAGGACATCATCCAGGACAGCTGGACGCTGGATATTGAGTATTACTGGGATGATCTGAGTGACACGAACGGGACGCTGGGGGTGCACAACAATCTTGGGACGAGTTCGGGCAAGCCAACAGACGCGCGGATTCGGCTGGACACGCAGTCCAACGGCTCGAATCGGTTGTGGTATTTCGACACGACGCCTGACAACAACAGTGAGTATGACATGCAGCAGACGCTTTATCGCGATCTGACGGCAACGCAGCAGGCGGACTGGTTTAATAACTCGCCGCCGGCGTTGTTGGAGGTTGGGTATCGGGGGGATGCGTTTTCGTCTGCGCCTAATGCTGCGCGGAATGGTTTTGATGCGCTGAGCACGATCATTCATGAGATCGGTCACGCGGTGGGTCTGACGAGTAATGTGTCGAGTGGGGAGTATGCGGATGGGGACTATGACGTTCCGACGGGTCTGACCAATGGGTTTGTGACAGGGATCGAGGGCGATGTCCATCTGGATGCGCGGACGGCGTTAATGTGTGGGAGCTGTGGCGAAAGTGGTGTCCGTCGGCTGCCGACGGCGATTGACGTGTTGGCGGCGGCGACGGGGTCGAACTGGACGAATCTGGATCTGCTGCGTCAGGACATGCTGAGTGCGGGGGACATGGGGAATGATTTCGAGTGGGTGGGTGGCAAGCAGCCGGGGTCTGCGGATGATGCGTGGATGCGTCATGGGGGCACTGCGCAGATTTTGAGTGGTGGTACGTTTTTCGCGGCGAGTCTGTTTGTGGGTGAGGGGACGGACGTGCAGACGAATGGGGAGAAGATCGACATTGGTGGGTTGGTGACGATCGAGCGTGCTTCGGGTGAGGGTTCGACGCAGATTTTTGTGGAGACGGGTGGCGAGCTCGAGGCGGGTGATGTGATCGTCAACGGCGGTGAGTTGGACATGAGCGGGGGGTTGGCGGATATCGGGGATGACCTGGATACCGAGGTATTTGATGGGTTTATCGGTGAGGTCAACGGGAACGGGACGGTGGATGTGGCGGGGACGTTCCGTAATGACGGGCGGATTCGGCCGGATGGCGGTCGGTTGACGTTTGTTTCGGCGAATGCGACCTCGGCATGGGACCTGGATGGTCCATCGGGGAATGGTTTGGTGGATGCGTCGGTGGGGAATATCACGTTCGCGTCGGGTGGTGTGAATGATGCGTTTGATGGTGTGATGACGGTGGGTGACGGGCAGGACATCACGTTTAATGTGGACTGGGCATTGGGTACCGGAGGTGTGTTGAATCTCAACGGTGGGGCGACGCTGGCGGCGGATGCTGAGATCCTGGGGACGGGGACGACGACGTTGTCGGGTGTGGTGAATGTGGTGGGTTTTGCGGCGATTGATACGCCTGTGGTGGTGGAGTCGACGGCGACGGTGAACATCACGGCGAGTGATGCGCAGTTGACGCTGGGGAACTCGACGTCTGATTCGATCACCTACAACGGCGGGACGTTTACGGGTGCGGGGACGTTGGTGCAGAATGGTGACGCGACGGTGACGGCGGGGAATACGGTGACTATCCAGACGCATACTTTTGACTGGGATGGTGGGACGATTTCGGATACGACGCTGGAGGCGAACTCGCGGATGGATATCACGGGTCGGGGGATCAATGATGCGCATGATGGGATCATCACGATTGGCAGCGGGGCGGTTTTGAATGTGAACACGCGGTCGCCCTTGATTATTCTCCCGCCTCCGGCGGAGGGCGATGGGTTGGCGATTGAGGGGACGGGGATCATCATTCCGCCTCTGACGTTCCCGGTGGCTTGGACGCTGAGCGGGACGATGAACATGAACGGCGGTGACCTCGAGGGGTCGCGGATGATTGTTGGGGATGGGGGGACGGGGACGGTGAACGCGTTGACTGGGACGAATGAGTTGTTCGCGCCGGTGACGTTTACTTCGACTTCGGCCACCAATACGACGAGTTTTCTGGAGTTGGAAGGGACGGCGATTTTTGAGGGTGGGACGCACACGGGTGCCGGGACGCTGCGTTTCAACTCGGATGTGACGATTGCGGCCAATACGACGATCGCTACAGCGACCCTGGACTGGGACGGATCGAACGGTGGGGACAGTGTGACGACGGTAAATGACGGCGTGACGCTGACGATCAACTCAGACGTTATTGATGGGGGTGTAGATGGCTTTGACGGGACGCTGCGACTCAATGGTGGGCGGGCCAACGTCAATACGGCTGCGGCGTGGGAGCTCAATGGGTTGGTGGACATGGTCAGTGCGAATCCGTCGATCGCGGTGCTCGATGGCTCAGAGGTCGTGATCGGACCGGGTGGCGTGATTCGTGGTGCGGGAGCCTTCTCGAGGGTCTTTTCGGAGGTTTCTCTGGATACGGGTGGTGTGGTTGAGGTGCTGGCTGGCGGGCAACTTTCTTTTGATGATCTCACGAGCTACGACGGCGGGACGATCACGGGTGATGGCGCGTTTCTCCAGAGTGGTGATGCGACGGTCAATGCCCCGACTACGGTGACGGTGGCTCGGTATGACATGGATGGTTTTCAGGGTATTTTTGCGGAGATGAACCTGATCTCGCAGTTGACGATCAACAGCGATTATCTGCAGGCGTTTGATAACACCAACCGGTATTCGGGCACGCTGAATTTCGGGTTGTTTGGTCGGATCACGGTGAACACGCTGGATGGCTGGTTCACGGCTGGGGCGGTGAACTTCAATTCATTCAGCACGGGCTGGGATGTGATTGTTGGGCAGGATGTTCGATTCGACGGGCCGATCAGTGTGGACGGATTCCCGCAGGTGCCGGCTCGGGTGACGTTTGATGATGGGGCGGTGATGACGTTTGTGGATGGGACGGCTCAGTTCCGGCTGGAGAGTGGGACCCCCGGTCAGCCGAACCGGATTGAGGGTGCCACGATCAATGCCGGGGGCACGCTGAGTGCGAGCAACGGGGCTGACCTTCATGGTTTCGGGACGATCGCTTCGGGTGTGAACTTCCTGGCTGGCTCGGACCTGATGGCGGATGATGGGACGCTTAGTGTCGATGGCGGTCAGGTGACGAGCGTGGGCGTGATCGGGACGGCGGATACGGACGGTATCCTGAACTTTACGACGCCTTTCAACACTTCGGTGGCGACGGCGCTGGAGCTGAATGGGGGTACGGTACTCGGCTCGCAGATCGTGAATGACGGTGTGACGCGCGGCCGGGGCTCGATTGGCACGGCGGGTTTCATCAACAACGGGGTGCTGGAGGGTGTGGGCGGGCTGCTGATCGTGGCGACGACGCCTCGGGCGGATATTGATGGTGCTGTTCCGGAGTCGGGGATTGTTCGTGCGACGCAGGGCAGTATTCAGTATGTGAACCCGGGTGGGTCCAACTTTGGATTCGACTCACAGATGGAGATTGGGGCGCCGTGGTACTTCCAGATGACTGAGGGGCTGTTGGTGATGGGGGGTGGCTCGGATCTGTTTCTGACTGGCGGTCGATTGATTGCTCCTGAGTTGCGGCTGTCCGGCAATCTGGATGTGAACAGTGCATCGACGTCGATTCTTCAATCGGCGACGACGTTCCGTCCATCGAGTGTCAATAACGTCGATACGGTGCTGTCGATTCTCGGTTCTGCGGAGGTTCAAGCGGGGGCGAGCTTTGCAGGGACGGGCCAGATGGTGGTTGGATCAGCCTCATCGTTGGCGCTGTTGGACGGTGCGGATGTGGGGATTGAGGTTGTGAATCAGGGATTGATGACGATTGGTTCGTCGCCTGGGTTTGCGGAGGTGAACGAGTTCCGTCAGACGGTGACGGGTACGCTGGAGATGGAGATCGACGGGTATGCTTCGGGTACGGAGCATGACCTCCTGCAAGTGACCTTTGACGGTTACCTGGCGGGTGAGATCGAGCTCTTGATGGGGTTTGAGCCGGAGTATGGCGATGCGTTCAAGCTGATTACGACGGAGGCGGGTGATCTTTTTGACACCTTTGACATCGTGTCGGGCCTGATCGTGAACCCGACGAAGTACATGGCGGTGATCTACGACAATCAGCAGTTGGTGCTGGCGATTGCGGCGCTGCCTGGGGACGCGAACCTGGACGGCATGGTGGACCTGATTGATCTGTCGATTCTGGCGTCGAACTTCGAGACGATCGGGACGTGGGCGACGGGTGATTTCAACGGCAGCGGCAAGATCGATCTCGTTGACCTGTCGCTGCTGGCGAGTAACTTCGGGACATCCGTGCCGATTCCTGAGCCTGGGGCTGGCGTGCTGGCCGGGCTTGGGCTGGCGGGTCTGATGCGTCGTCGCCAGGTGGCGTAAGTCACGATCTGATAAGAGTTTTTGTGTAGCCCCGCCTCACCAGGCGGGGCTTTTTCGTGGGGTCATGCGGGGGTTGCCGATAAGAGATATCTGGAAACACTCGGGAGCCTGGTATGGGTCAGAAGGTCAGCGTGGTGCTTGGAGGTGGGGGGTTCATCGGCGGTCGGCTGGTCGCGGAGTTGGTTGCGCGGGGCGAGCGGGTGCGGTCGGTGGACCTCAAGCCGGTGGGAGAGTGGTTTCATCGTGTGGCGGGGGTCGAGAATCTGGTCTTGGATCTGAGGGAGGCTGGCGCGTGTCAGGCTGCGTGCACAGAGGCGCAGACGGTTTACAACCTCGCGGCGGACATGGGTGGGATGGGGTTTATTGAGAACAACAAGGCGTTGTGCATGCTGTCGGTGCTGATCAACACGCATGCGCTGATGGCGGCGCGTGACGTGGGGGTGGAGCGGTTTTTCTATGCGTCCTCGGCTTGTGTCTACAACGCGGAGAAGCAGCGGCGTGCGGATGTGACGCCGTTGCGCGAAGCCGATGCTTATCCGGCGATGCCTGAGGATGGGTATGGGTGGGAGAAGCTGTTTAGCGAGCGGATGTGCCGGCATTTCACCGAGGATTTTGGGTTGGAGACACGGGTGGCGCGGTTCCATAATGTTTATGGCCCGTATGGCACCTGGGAGGGGGGGCGTGAGAAGGCTCCAGCGGCGATCTGCAGGAAGGTTGCAGAGGCTGATTTGACGGGACGGCATGAGATCGAGGTGTGGGGTGATGGCAAGCAGACGCGGAGCTTTACTTACATCGATGACTGCATCGAAGGCATCCTGCGGCTGATGGGGAGTGACTGTCGTGAGCCGATGAATCTTGGATCGAGTGAGCTGGTATCGGTGGATGGTTTGGTGACGTTGGTGGAGGGGATCGCGGGGTTGCGACTGGAGCGGCGGTATCGGTTGGATGCGCCGAAGGGTGTGAACGGCCGGAACAGTGATAATCGGCTGATCCAGGAACGGTTGGGGTGGTCGCCGTCGATCGCGCTGGCGGAGGGGATGGCGGCGACGTATGCGTGGGTGCGGGAGCGTGTGGCGGAGCGTATAGAGGCCGAGGCACCGGGGCTGCGTTGGGTGGCGTAGGGGTTGTCGGGGGCTTAGGTGATGTGATGTTGGGGGTCGTGTGGCGTTATGCTGCGTGCTTCTTTTTATCGAGAGGCTGCGGTCATGTCGGAGCGATCAGGGATGGGCTTGGGGCGGTGGTTGACGCGGCTGGTGGCGTGGGGCGTGGTGGCGATGGCGTTGGGTGCGGGGGTGACGCTGGTCTTGTTGGATAACAAGCATTTTCGGGCGGCGGTGTTCCCGGCGCGGATAGCGCCGGAGATGCCTCATGCGGCGTCGTTTACGCTGCGGAATGTTGTGCTGGATGCGCGGGATGCGGCGGGAGCTTCGGGGGATTTGCTGTCGGTGGCGCGGGCGCATGCGGTGCTGTCGGAGGAGGCGCTGCGGCGAGCGAAGAGCACGTTTGATTCGTGGATGGGCATGCGGCATTCGGAGAGCAAGCTGTTTCCGGAGTCGTGGCTGGAGGCGGAGTGGAACTACCGGAACACGGCGGCGGATTTTTTCTGTTTCCAGTTTCATGTTGCGGCTTATCTGGGTTTGGACGAGTTGTTGTTGATGCGCGAGACCATGGAGGCGGAGCGGGCGATCTCGGGTCCGGATTCGCTGGCGCACGCTGCGAGTTCGGAGACGGGTCGCGTGTTGCTGGCGTCGTCGGAGCACCCGGTGTTTGGGGCGCGAGGACCGATCTTCGGGACCAGTGAGTACGCGAAGGATGGGCTGCTGAGTCTTTATGAGGGGACGGGGGATGAGCAGGTGCGCGAGCGGTTGGTGGAGGTGATGGATGCGATCCTTGCGAGCAGCCGGCATGAGTCGCGGTACGGGCTGATTCCCTCGTCGAACTCGGAGGTGAATGGCGAGGTGTTGCAGGTTCTGGGGCGGATGAGTCTGGTGGTGGATCGGCCGGCGTATGCGGAGATGCAGGCGAGGCTGACGGACGCGGTGGTGGGGCAGATGATGGTCAAGACCGGCGGGCTTCCGGTGCACAGTTACGATTTCGAGGCTGATGAGGTGGAGGAGGGGTTGCTGTCGCTACGGGATCACGGGAACGAGATCATCGCGGGGTTGACCGAGTCCTATGCGTTGGCTGTGGCGAGGCGGGATGAGCCGTTGTGGGCGGGGCGAGCGGGGCGGTGGGCGGAGCCGATCGGTCGGATGCTAGAGCTGGTGCTGGAGCATGGCCGGGATGAGCGGGGTCTGATCGTGAACGAGATCGATCCGGTGACGTATGCGATCACGGATTTGAAGCCGAGTGACAACTGGGGGTATGTGCTCAACGGGGTGCTGCTGTTTGCGGATGCGGCGGAGCGGCATGGGGTGATCGAAGGGGAGAGGTTGGAAGCGATGCGTGATGAGGTGATGGCGGTGGCTAAGGCGGTGGCGGCGACGGATGGTTTCAAGTGGCAGGGGGCGAGCATGGATGGTTATGCGGACGCGATCGAGAGTGCCTTGTATCTGTCGGCGTACTACCCGCGGACGACGGGGGTGTTGCTGCCCTGGGTGGATCGGCAGATCGGGATCATGTTCGACATGCAGGCGGTGGACGGATTTGTTTCGCAGGGGTACCTGGATGGCAACTACATGCGGACGTCGCTGATGTACGCGGAGTTGAGGTCGGGGGGGTGGAAGATGCAGCCGTGGGAGCCGGGGACGCGGGTTGGTTTGGCGGAGCAGGGGGGGCGGGTTGTCATCGTGGTCGAGAGTGATGGCGGGTACGAGGGGCGGCTGGTGCGGGGACGATCGTCGCAGCCGATCAGCGAGGCTCTGCCGTGGCGTTGGGCTCGGCTCAATAGCTGGCCGGCGTGGAACCCGTTGGATGAGGTGGTGTCGGTCGAGGTGATCGAGGGTGATGTGGGGGGCGTGACGGTTGGTGGTTTGGTCGAGGGATTGGATATCAGTCTGGCGGCGGGGGGGCGGGTGGTGTTGGGGATGGTGCGGGAGTGAAGTGGGGATGACTTGGATGTTGTTGTAAAAAAGCACCCCGGGCTTGCGCCCGGGGCTCGTTAGGTGCTTTTGTTTATAGAGAGAGGGCGGATCAGCGGGCGGTGAACTCGGCCTCGAGGGATCGGGTGATCTGGGAGTGGAGTTCGGTGAGGTGGGCCATGGTTCCGAAGTCGATGCTGTCGCCTTGGGTTTCGAGTGTGGACTCGATGTCGGCGGCGAGGTTGCGGAGGGTGAAGCGCATCATCCGCTGGACGTCTGGGGAGAGGAAGCGGGTGAGGCCGAGGTCGATGCGGACGTAGTCCATGAGCATCGCGGCGTGGATGTTCTGGAGGTTGCGGCGGATGGTGGGGATCATGGGGTTGGCGTCGGTCCAGCCGTCGGCGGGCGTGTCGGCTGTGTCGTTGACTTCATTCCAGACGGCGTTGGTGAGTGTCTGGAGGTGCTCGGCGGCGGTGTACTTGTCATCTTCCGTGGTCTTGACTTCGGCGTCGTAGATCCGCTGGATGAGCGGGTAGGCCATGAGGTCTTCGAGGGTTCGGATTTGAGCGTTGGTGATGACCAGGTGGATGGGGTAATCGAGCATGAGGCTGCCGCCACCACGCCAACGGCTGGGTGCGAGGTTGTTCAGGAGTTCGTGGTCGGTGACGAAGAAGTCGGGGTTGAACATCGTCTTGGCGATCTGCGTCATGGCCGCGCGCATTTCTTCGGCTTCGAGAGGCTCGAGGGCTGGGGGCGCGTCGGGGTCGCCGAGGCGTGATCGTGAGTAATGCTGCCCACCGACGATGCGTGAGACGAAGTAGCTCTGCTGTGTTTTTTCGAACATGAGGGAGGCGAACATGGAGCGGAGGAAGTAGCGGGGTTCATCGGGGTCGATGGCCCATTCGGTCAGGTTGCCGAGCAGGTCATCGGCGAGCTCGGCTCGTGAGTCCATCCAGCCCAGGAGGTCGTTGCTCATGTCCCAGCGGTTGGTGAGGGGATCGGGAGAGTAGACCCACATGGTGTCTTCGTCGGTGGCGAAGGCGAGTGCGGGCTCGGTGGAGCGTGATGCGACGGCTTTGATGAACTCTTCGTGGGATTGACCGGGCTCGGGGACGCCGTAGCCGTACTCGATGGCCCAGTGGTCGTAGGGTCCGATGACGGGGGTGACGAAGTTCTTGACGTTTTCGTACTCGTCGCCCTGGAAGAAGAGGATGGGGTTGTAGTCCATGACGGAGGATGAGGTGGCCTCATCGGTGCGATCGCGGCGTTGGCGGATTTCGTCGAGTGAGAGCCAGCCGGACGCGCGGAAGTTGTGTCGGAGTCCGAGGGTGTGGCCGACTTCGTGGGTGGTAATCATCTTGATGACCCCGCCGATGAAGTGCTCGGGGATTTCTTTGCCGGTGGGGGTTCCCATGCGTGAGAGCATGAGGCCCATGGCCATTTGCTGCTGGAGCCCGTGGGCGAGCTGGCAGGAGGCGCCGTCGTGGTGGTGGAGTGCGTCGGTAGCTTCGGCGAGGAGGGCGTCTTCCTGATCGGGTGTGATCGAGCCGTGCTCGCGGACGTGTTGCATGATGAGCTGGTATTTGTCGTAGGCGGGTCCGCGCCAGGCACCGAGGGACTCGGGTCCGAGCTGGTCGAACTCGGAGTTGAACCAGCGGACCATGGAGTCGTCGAAGATGATGTCGGCGTCGAGGATCTGGCCGGTGCGGGGGTCGGCGACGGAGGGGCCCATCGCGAATGCGCGTCCTGAGACGATCCAGCGGACGAAGTTGTAGCGGGCGTCTTCGGGGTCGATGTCGGCAAACTCGTTGGTGTCGGTCTGCTGCTGAACGACGATGGCGTCGATGTAGCCGATCTCCTCGAAGGCCTTGTTCCAGTCTTCGATGCCGTCGCGGACCCAGCGTCGCCAGCGGATCGGGACCGTCTTTTCGATGATGAAGACGATGGGTTCCTTGGGCGGGGAGAGTTCGAGGGAGGGGTCTTGTTTTTCGAGTTTCCAGCGGTTGGCGTAGCGAACGGCGGTTTCGCGGGCGGCGTAGCTCGTGGACCAGTCGAGGCGGTCCGTGGTGAAGTATCCGATGCGCTCGTCTGCGGGTCGTGGGGTGTAGGAGCCGAGGGCGGGGAGTTTGCGGAAGGCATAGGAGACGCCAACGCTCTCGCCGCCAAAGGCTGAGGACATCGCGAGGTCGGCATCAATGAGCATGTTCTCGGGGAACACCTTGGTGGTGCGCAAGACTGAGAGTTGGCGATTGGGGGTGCGCGAGGAGGTGCCGATCGGGCTTGGCGGTCGGGCGACGTTGCTGAACACCAGCGAGCCGAGATCGACGACCGGGTCGCCGCCAGCCATGGTGACGACGGGCAGGGCGGCTAGGAAGCTGGGGCGGTAGGTGCGATCGATGGCGTCGTTGAGCGGGGTTCCTGGGGTTTGGATGTAGCGGACATTGGGGACCACGAGCTTGACGTGCTTGCCGACGAGTTCCCAGCGGACGAGCCAGTCGCGCCACATCCACCCGGCCATCTGGCCGCGCGAGATGCTGGTGGCGAAGAGCAGGTCCTGACCGAGCAGGGAGGCGGGGATGCGGCAGAGCAGGCGGGTGTGGTCCTGCTTGGGGTCCTTATCGTCGGCGCGGTAGAGCGTCATCAGGCCGGGGATTTCTTCCAGGCCTTCGATGACTTCGTCAAAGGGAGGGTACGCCGGCTTTTCGTCCTTGGCTTCTGCGGGCGTGTCCTGGGCGAGCAGAGCGGAGGTCCCGATGGGGCTGACTCCGAGCAGGAGGGCGCTGATGAGGCTGAGGGTGGCCAGGTGACGGTTTAGTGAGGTCCTGCGCATCGACGAAACTCCAGTGCGAGGGCCGGATCGAGTGATCCGGCAGAGGAAAGATGTGATCTGTTTATCGACCTTGAGGTCAGTGGCACGCGAGCAGGCGGCTGGTCTGATGAATACGGACGTAAAGGGCTGGGGGTTTTTGGTTTTTGGTATCTCCTCTCGTCCGTCTGTCATGTTATCCGGACGCGGAGGGGTTTGGATGAACATCCATAAAAAACCGGGCCCGAAGGCCCGGTGGGAAGGGTTAAGGGGCAGATGTTCAGTCAGCGAGATCAAAGAGAATCGCCTGAGCCGGTTCCGAGGCGGTCAGTTCGATCGAATCTTCGCCGGTGATGGCCAGTGCGTCGCCCGCCGAGAGGTCGTGTCCTGCAGCGGAGGCCTTTCCGGTGGCCAGGTGCAGCCATCCCGAGCGTCCTGACTCGAACTGATAGGCCAGTGGTCGGCCGGGCTTGAGGTCTGCCACGAGGAAACGGGCGGACTGGGCGAGTGGCATGGTGTTTTCTTCGAATCGGTCGGTCTCGCTGTCGTCTGCGGCGAGGAGTTGCCATTGGTGGTCGCGGCCTTCAGCGGATAAGGTTCGCTGGTCGTATCGCGGCATCACGCCCTGGGCTCGCGGGATGATCCAGACCTGGAGGAGGTGGACTGGGTCGGTGTCCGAGCCGTTGAGTTCGGAGTGACGGATGCCGGAGCCTGCGGTCATGACCTGGAGTTCGCCGGGTTTGAGCGATTTGAGATTGCCCAATGAATCGCCGTGCTTGAGGACGCCTGAGAGTACCCAGGTCATTATTTCCATGTCTCGGTGGGGATGCTCGCCGAAGCCGCCACTTGGCGTCACGACGTCATCGTTGATCACGCGCAGCGGGCCGAAGTTTGTGTGTTTTGGGTCTTGATACCCGCCGAAGGAGAAGGTGTGGTGGGAATCGAGCCAGCCGAGGTTGGTGTGTCCGCGATCGGTTGCTTTGCGTAGGGTGAACATATTTTGGCCTTTCCGTGACGAGGCGTCACTTTAGTTGTTGAAACAACTATCGTCCAGCGAGAATCATTCCACGGCGGAGGAAAAATAGTGTGTTGCCGAGGTGTTGGTGTGCTACTGGGTGTGGGCGAAAAAAGTTAGGTAAAATTTTGGGTAAGGGGCTTGCGGCGTGTCGATAGATCAGTTAGGTTCTTGTTCACCTTACCTAACCCCAACATTGACGCTAGAAGGAGCCTCCCCTATGGTGACCGCAACAGTCCAAACTGCCCCGAATGGCCAAGCCCGGGGCTCGAAACGAGGAGTCAGCATGGCACGCACGGGAACCGATGCGGTGGATCGTGAGAAGAAGCAGTCTCTTGAGCGGGCGTTGTCGGCCATTGACAAGAGCTTTGGCAAGGGCTCGATCATGCGGCTGGATGACGACCCGTCCAAGCTGATCCCTGGGATCGCGACGGGCTCGATCAGCCTGGATTTGGCTCTGGGCGGGCGTGGTATACCCCGGGGGCGCGTGATCGAGATTTTTGGGCCTGAGTCGTCGGGCAAGACGACGTTGGCCCTGCACACGATCGCGAGCACTCAGAAAACCGGTGGGATGGCAGCGTTCATCGACGCGGAGCATGCTCTGGACCCGACTTGGGCTCGCAAGCTCGGCGTGAAGCTCGAGGACCTGCTGGTCTCGCAGCCGGACACCGGTGAACAGGGGCTGGAGATCTGCGAGATGCTGGTCCGCTCGAATGCTGTGGACATTGTCGTCGTGGACTCGGTGGCGGCTTTGATTCCGCGGGCTGAGATCGAGGGTGAGATGGGTGATTCGCACGTTGGCTTGCAGGCCCGCCTGATGAGTCAGGCACTGCGGAAGCTGACGGGGGCGATCAACCGGTCGTCGACCACGGTGGTGTTCATCAACCAGATCCGCGAGAAGATTGGCGTGATGTTTGGTAATCCGGAGACGACGCCGGGTGGGCGAGCGCTGAAGTTTTACGCCTCGGTCAGGATCGATATTCGTCGGACCGGCTCGATCAAGGAAGCTGACGTGGCGGTCGGCAACCGGGTGCGGGCCAAGGTCGTGAAGAACAAGGTCGCCCCGCCTTTCCGTCAGGCCGAGTTCGACATCATGTTCAACGAGGGCATCAGTGCTACAGGCGACCTGATCGACCTGGGAGTCGAGACCGAGGTTGTTCAGAAATCCGGGGCCTGGTTCAGCTTCGGCGAGGTCCGGCTCGGCCAAGGCCGGGAGAACTCCAAGAAGTTCATTGGTGAGAACCCTGATCTGTTCGAGGAGATCAAGCAGAAAGTGCTGGAGGCCAAGGGCATCGCTGGCAAAGCCGAGGAGGTGGAGGCTATCGCTGGCGATGATGATGCGAAGGACGTGGAGGAGTCGTCCTGAGCGTCGCCCCCCCTTACCCCGCGTCCGCGGTTCCGACCACTGAGTTGGTGGCGTGGGTGCGAGGGGACACGATTCGCGGTCTGCTCCGGCTGTGAGTCGTGGTGCCAGGGCAGTGCGCCCCGTCGGTGGCGTTTCACGCTTGTTCCACCGGCGGGGGCGACCTGTCCGATAGATTGATGGTGAAAAGAAGGCCCAGAGACATCGTGGACATCGACGGGCTCCGCCTGCAGCATCATGCTCAAGGTGAGTCGGATGAGTTCGAGCCCCGGCGGCGGTGGATCGCTGTCTTTTGGCGCTGCTGCGGGAGGTACTCGCGGATCTACATCAACCGGCAGGGGCATTCCTACGAGGGGCACTGCCCTAACTGCGCCCGGCTGGTGCGAGCCCGCATTGGGGATAGCGGGACGGCGGCGAGGTTTTTTGTGGCGGAGTGAGGGGGGACAGGTCAGTCGTAGGTAAGAGGAGGTGGCCGTGGTTGATGCGGTAGGGTCGGAGGCGCTCGACGGCGGTGTGGATGAAGTCGTCGGGGGTCACGGGATGTGGGCTGTACGGATTGAGTTCAGTCACGACTCAGGGTCCTGCGGTGGCGGTTGGCCATCTCGGCGTGGGCTTTGAAGTCGCGTTCTTGAGACTCACGACGCTCTGGATCCGACTCGGAAAACTCGCTTTTCCACTCTTCCATATGACGGTCCCAGTTCTGCCAGAGTTGCTCAAGGCTTGTCTGGGTGGCGTCCTCGATGAACGCGCGTGTGCCAGCGAGGAGGTAACAGTCGTAGTCAAAGCTATCGAAAACAACAGCGTCGTGTGTGCGATTGGTTATTAATACGTCGCCGACAAATGGTGTATCCCACACGTAATCACGAAGATCATCCTCGATCAGATTTAGCTCTGCGATGATCGATGTGGGCTTTGGTGCTGACTCACCATCGAAGATCCTCCCCTCGAAACTTTCGGGTTCGAGTAAGTGTGTAAGACTCGCAGTACAGCCCAATAAGCAGGATCGATTTCCGTGCTTGCGAAGGGCTGTCAAAAGCGGGCGCGAGGCCTCTAGATCTTCTCTATCTATTTTCGCCTCAGGTAATGGAACCACAAGGAGGCCTTGCTCGATGAACCAGTCTGCATCAAGGTCGCACATCGTGTTGAGCATCTTCGATATGGTGAGCTGATGCCGCGTGAGTTCCTGACCTCGGAGTAAGCGTGGCATGTGGCGTGCTTGGGAGGAGGGTGTTCTATGAGACGCTGTCGGGTCTGTTGTGGTGGGCGTAGCGGGTCAGACTTCCTTAGGTGGGTGGGTGGGGTCGGCGTCGTCGGGTTCGTCTGCTTCGGAGGGCGTGGAGGTTCCGACGTTGAGGGCGGCGAGCATCTCGGTTGAGGTCTTGGCGGTTGCGACGCGTTGACGGATGGCGGGGGTGGCGAAGGTTCGGGCGATGAGGCCGAGGAGTTCGATCTGTTCTTCGGGTTGATCCGGTGAGGTGAGGATCATAAAGATGAGTTGGGCCGGGCGGCCGTCGCGGGCATTGAAGTCGATGCCCCATCGGGAGGTTGCGACGATCAGACAGGTCTTGGCGAGGCCGTCGAGTCGTGCGTGCGGCACGGCGAGACCGTTGGGCAGGCCGGTGGGCATAATATGTTCGCGGGTGATGACCATACGCTCGATGGTCGTGGCGTCAATGCCGGTGATCTCGGTGGCTCGACGAGCCATGACGCCGATGGCCTGATCCCGGCTAGCGGCGTCGGGCTCGATGATGATGTTCTTATCAGTGAGGTAGTTCTGCAGTTTTTTCTGGGTCTTCCCGCCTAGGACCCACTGGATGAGCGGTCCGGCCATCAATGAGGTACCGAGCGCCATGATGACGATCGCGACCATCAGCTCCTGGCTGATAAGTCCGGCTTCCAGAGCGAGTTGCCCGAGGATGATGCCAACCGCGCCCTGGGCGGCCATTCCGAAGCCGGTTGCCCAGGATTCCTTCATGCTCAGGCCAGCCAGTCGTGCCCCGAGGACGCAGCCGGTGATTTTGCCGACGAGGGCCACGACGATGACCAGGACGACCAGCCCGATGTTGAAGTTGGCGGCGAAGTTGATGCCGATGCCGATGGAGGCAAAGAACAGTGGGGCGGCGATGTTGGAGATGAACTGGTTGATGGTGTCGCGGGTGCGTTCGGTGAGGTGGTGGGAGTCTCCGATGGCCACGCCGGCGATGAAGGCTCCGAAGATGGAGTGAACGCCGAGCGATTCGGTTGCTGCAGAACAGAGCATGGCGACGAAGACCACAAAACTCAGGACCCCGCCTGGCCACGACCAGTGGGCCTGCACATAGGGCAGGGCGCGATGGAGGAGGCCACGACCTGCTGAGAGCATGAAGACGAGGAAGGCCAGTGTCAGTGCGATGATCATCCAGACCGGCATGGCGTCGGCGGACTGGTCGGCAATCAGTGCGAGCACGACCGCGAAGCCGATCCAGCCGATCAGGTCGTTGAGCATCGCGGAGGCGATGATGAGTGCGCCGAGATCGGACTTGGCGAGGTTGAGGTCCATGAGGATTTTGGCGATGACCGGCAGGGCGGTGATGGACAGGGCGATGCCAAAGAAAATGGCAAAGGCGAGGCCGTGTTCGTTGTCCTGATTGCCGAGCATGACGGGGGCGTTCATCGCGAGGGTGATGCCGATGGTCATGGGGAGTGCGACGCCCAGGGCGCTCACGGCGGCGGTGGCTTTGCCCTGGCGCCAGACTGTTTCGAGATCGACCTCAAGGCCAACCACGAGCAGCAGAAGGGTCGCGGAGATGATGATGACGCCTTCGCGGGCGATCCAGACCGAGCCTTCGAACGGGAATAAGTAGGTAAAGGCATCGGGGGCGAAATTGCCGAGAATCGTGGGTCCGAGGATCACGCCAGCGAGGATTTCGCCGAGGACTGCGGGCTGGCGGAAGGCTCGGGCCAACTCGCCAAGGATACGTGCGAGACCGAGCATCACTGCCAGCGACAGCAGCAGGACCGTGATCTCACTGACCTCAAGGGCACCGGCGGCGAGGAATGGCATCATGGGGACTCCAGAACGTAGCTGTTTGGGCTGTGAAGGCTGGGTGGGAGTGTAACCAACCCTCAGGGTGGTAACCCTGGCAGGCTGGGGAAAGCGTGCAGATCTTCAAAGATACCCGGGTTGACTTGGAGTCGGCGGCGTGGCGACTACACTTAGGAGATGGCGATCAGTCCCGAACGGAAGAATTCTATGGCCAACGGTGTTGCCCCGGCGGGCGGTGTCGTGGCTTGGTCGGTGCCGGGAGCCAAGCAGGAGGCCAAGGTGGCTGAACTGGTCGGGCGTCGAGGCCTGTCCATGCAGTGGGTTAGCTCAGCCGCTGAGTTGGTGATCCATGTGGCACGTTGCCAGCCCAGTTTGGTGCTGCTGCTTGAACCGGAGGGGCCGTCGGACGACTGGCGATCCGAGGCGGCGGAACTGCGTCGCGTGATTGAGCGTCGCTTTGCTTCAGTCCGGTGCATGATGCTGCCGTCGTCAGGAAATAATGGGCAATCGACTTGTGAGGCGCAGCAGGGCGAATCAGATGGGGGTGTGGTCCTGCTGCGGTCCGGATCGGGGCGTGAGAAGGTGTCGCCGGTGCTGGTTCACGTTCCTGACCCTGAGCGGCTTCGGCCGCCTGAGATCACTCAGGACGAGCTGCGCATGCTGCTGGGACCGTACCCGGACGAGGAGCGTGCGTGATGGACCCTGTCGGTCATGCCTTGGAGCGAGGCACGCGTTCTGCGGGACAGCGGGTTGATCCTGAGCAATCCTCGTGGGCGGTGATCCTGTTGGGGCCCACGTGGTGGCAGTCTTCGGTGAAGGCTACTGCCAGCGAGCTAAACGGGCATGTACGTTTCGACTCTGCGTCGTCCTTCCTCGACGCTTTGGCGTTGCTGGAACAGGCGGGCGCATCAACCCTGATGGTCTATCCAGCCGAGGGCTGCGAGTTGGGACGTGATCGCATCGCGTCACTCGGTGCCTTGACTGTTCGCCCAAGAGTGATCGTGGATCAACGAGCGAGTGGCGGGATCGAAGATCGGGATGCGGTTGATGACTGGCTTGATTCACCTATCGATGCCGGGAGCATCGCACGAGTCCTTGGGGTGGCGTATTGCGCATCTCAAGCTGAGCAGAATAATGCATCTTCGCCAGTTGCCATGCAGCACGATATGGCCATGCCTGGCGATGTCGATCTGATCGATGCGGTGCTGGCTGGCGATGGTTCGCTGGTCGAGACACTCGCCGAGGTTGTGTCTCGTCAGACCGGGATGACGGGTTTGAGCGTGGCGTTGGAAGAGAGCGAGGTCGGCGAAGTGCAGCGTCGCGTCGCGGCTGAGTATGGTGGGCAGAGTTACGGCTGGGTTTACGGTTCCGATTCGGGCTGGGATGCCGCGGCGCTTCGTCCGTGGTCAACCTGGGTGGCTCGCTGGTTGATGCTCGCGGACCGTTGCCGACAGATGCAGGACATGGCATTTCGTGATCCGCTTACCGGTGCCTGGAACCGTAGGTACTTCGATCGGTTCCTCGAGCGCGTGCTTGGCAGGGCTCGAGAGGAGCGAAGTCAGGTCACGGTGATGGTGTTTGATATAGATAACTTCAAGTCGTACAACGATCGCTACGGGCATAAAGCCGGGGACACGATCCTCCGCGAAGCAGCGCGATTGATGCAGGTCGTGGTGCGAGATCACGATGTGGTTGCGCGGATTGGCGGGGACGAGTTCGCGGTGATCTTCTGGGATGCTGCGGGTCCGCGATCGGCTAACAGCAGGCATCCTCAGGATGTGCTTCATGCGGCTCGGCGTTTCCAGAAGGCGTTGTGCAGTCATTCGTTCCCGGAGTTGGTCAACGAGGTTGATGGCACGCTGACGATTTCCGGGGGGCTAGCCGGGTATCCGTGGGATGGCCGGACAGCTGGTGAGCTGCTGGATCACGCCGATCAGATGTCGCTGATGGCCAAGCGTCAGGGCAAGAACGCGATCACATTCGGGCGTGGTGCGGCAGAGGACTGCGAGAGTTTTTGAGCTTTCCCGGGAGGTGGCGTTGCTTGTGCGGGGGGTTCGGTCAATAATCGTGGCTTGAACGCACGGCAAAGGATGCCCGTGCGGCGGTTTTCGATCCCCCCTTTAGCGAGGAACGCTGAGCATGTCCTACGATTCCACGATCCATGCCAAGGCTGGCGAACTGATCAAGCTCAGCTATGAGATGACGGCCGCCGCTGGCTCTGGCCACCCCACGACCTGTGCCAGCCTGGCCCATCTGACGGCTGTGCTGATGTTCGACCATATGCGATACGAGCCGGTCAACCCCGCTCACCCGTCGTCGGATCGGCTGGTGTTGTCTGAAGGGCATGCGGTGCCCATTGTCTACGCAGCCTGTGCTGACCTCGGCGTGCATATCGGGCGTGACCCCGCGAACCTGCGTGCGATGACTGTTGAAGACGCGATGAGCCTTCGAGCGATCGACTCGGTGGTTGATGGCCACCCGAATCCGGTTGAGGGCTTCCCGTTCTTTGATGCGGCCACCGGCTCGCTGGGGCAGGGACTGTCGGTCGCCGCTGGCCTGGCGTGTGCGGCCCGGGTGGATGGTCTGGATAAGCGTGTCTTCTGTATCGTCGGTGATGGTGAGTCTCGCGAAGGCCAGGTCTGGGAAGCCATGGACTTTATCAAGGACCATGATCTCAAATCCGTTCTCACGATCTTCAACGCGAACGTCTACGCGCAGTCTGATGTGGTCAGCGGTCAGCAGACCCACGAGGCACTGACCAAGAAGTGCGAGGCTTATGGCTTCAAGACACTGGTGATTGATGGGCATCGGCCGTCGGAGATACAAAATGCACTCAATGAGCACGCGGAGAGCATGCTCAACCCCGAAGCCGCGCCGATCGCTGTGGTGGCTAAGACGGTGAAGGGTTGGGGCAGCCCCTCGCAGCAGGGTGATGGTCATCACGGCAAGCCGGCTGATGGCGACGACATGGCCAAAGCTCTTGATGAACTGACCAAGTCACTTAATGACCTAGGTGCTTTCGCTGACACCAAGCTCTCCATCAAACTGATGAGCCCAAAAAAGCCAGATAGCAAGCGCAATGAGACGCCGATGAGCATGGGGGCTGCTCTCGACGCCTTCGGCATGAGCGGGGTGCTGAGCAAGGGCAAGCTGGCTACCCGGCGAGCCTATGGCGTTGCCCTGCGTGCCATTGGTCACGCGAGGGGGGATGTGGTCGCGCTGGACGCTGACGTTAAGAACTCGACCTTCGCTGAGATGTTCTCGAAGGATGAGAAGCTTGCTTCGCGGTTCTTTGAGTGCCGTATCGCTGAGCAGAACATGTATTCTGTCGCCGCTGGCCTTTCGGCTGCCGACAAGGTTGCCTACTGCTCAACCTTTGCCAAGTTTGTGACCCGTGGCTACGACCAGATCGAGATGGCGATCAACTCGGGAGCGAACTTCAAGATCGTCGGCTCCCACGCTGGCATTTCGCTTGCTGCCGACGGCCCCAGCCAGATGTCATTGCCGGACATCGCATGGTTCCGCTCGTTTGCCACCATGACACGTCCAAATGGGCAGCCCGGCTGCTATGTTCTTCAGCCTTCGTGTGCTTATCAGGCGTACGCCCTGACGATGGCGATGGCCGATTACGACGGTGTCTGCTATATGCGAACTCTGCGACCGGATCTTGAGTTCCTTTACTCAGAGAACGACACGTTCACTCTTGGCGGGCACGAGGTGCTTTCCGAGGGTCGTGATCTATTGATCGTCGCTACCGGTTACATGGTCCATCAGGCGAACAAGGCTCTTGAAGCACTCGACAAGCAGGGCATCGACGCCACGCTGGTCGATCTCTACTCGATCCCGTTCGACTCCGATGCGATTCTAGACCTCGCGAACGCCAACAACGGCAATATCCTCACGCTGGAGGACAATTACGGCGGCGGTGCTGGGTCGGCGATTGCTGACGCTGCGGCGGCTGACGGGGGTGGTTTCACCGTCAAGCAGATGCACGTCAAACGGCTGCCGAAGTCCGGGCGGTCACCTGAAGACCTGATGGACTACTGCAGCCTGAGCGTCGATGATATCGTTCAGTCGGCTATGGGCATGCTTGAGCTATCGACAGCGTGAGGTAAGCACTTCGATCCTTCTCAGCGGCCTCCGGTCATCACCGGGGGCCGCTGTCGTTGACAAGATCACCCGTGAATCAGCTAGGCTTGTGAGTGATGGCAACCAACTGGCAGGAAGCATTCTGGTCGCTGATGGATCGTGGCGGGCCCGTCATGTGGCCGCTGGCGGCGCTGAGCGTGCTTTCGCTGGCGGTCGTTCTAGAACGCCTGTGGTTTCTCCTGCGACTGGCGGGGCCGGGATCGGCAGCGGAAGCTGAACGACTCACTCAGTCAGTTGCGGGTGATGAGGCCATCGTTCCTAAGCGAGCATCGATCTATGCGGATTTGCTGTTCTCGGTCGGCGAGAAACGCAAGGCGGTTGCGGTCCACTCGGCACTGATGACCCAGCGGACACGACTGGAGCGTTTTTTGTCTTTTCTCTCCGTCGTTGTGACGATTTCCCCCATGCTCGGGATTCTCGGGACGGTGCTCGGGATTATTGACAGCTTCGAGGTGCTCTCGGGGGCCGATCGGGGGTTGGACCCGGCGGATGTCGGAGCAGGCATCGCTGAGGCCCTGATCACCACCGCAGCGGGTCTGATGGTCGCTGTCGGGGCTCTGGTGGGTTATCAGCTCCTAGGCGGTTGGGTTCGTCGTGTGCAGACCAGGCTGGAGATACTCGCTGACGCCCTGATTCGCGCATAAAAAGGGTGCTCTGGGTCTGGCGTGGCGAGGTTAAACGGTCTAAATTGCCGATATCCCCCAAACGGAGGGGCAATAAATCACCCTGCGCCCGATGCTCGACCCAGACGGGTCACGAGGCCGATGGCCTCTCTAAGCCCGAAATCTCATCTCGAAGGATGTCGTTCCATGCTCAAAGCCAACGCTGCCAAGATCCGGCACTTTCACGTGGAGCCCTCGCTCCCCGAGGCCCTCAAGCCTCTTTTGGAGATCGCCCATAACCTCTGGTGGACCTGGAATCACGACGCCGTGAGTCTGTTCATCCGGCTCGATCAGAATCTCTGGACCCACACCAAGCACAACCCGATCAAGCTGCTTGGGCTCGTCTCGCAGGACAAGCTCGAAGCTGCTGCCCGCGATGAGGGCTTCATAGGGCAGATGCAGCAGGTGCATCAGCAACTCAAGGCTCACATCACCCGGTCCCCGTGGATGCCCGAAGGGCAGAAGGACCCTAATGAGTACAGGGTCTGTTACTTCTGCGCTGAGTTTGGCCTGACCGAGAGCCTGCAGATCTACTCTGGCGGCCTCGGTGTACTCGCTGGCGACCATCTCAAGAGCGCTTCTGAGTTAGGCATTCCGCTCATTGCTATGGGACTGATGTACCGCCACGGCTACTTCCAGCAGTACCTGAGCCCGGACGGCTGGCAGCAGGAATCCGACCCCAAGCTCAACTTCGCCCAGCTCCCGGTACGCCAGGTCAAAGACAGCTCGGGTGAGCAGGTGAAGGTGAGCGTTCACCTGCCCGGACGCGACGTCAAGATCGCGCTGTGGAATGTTCAGGTTGGCAAGATCACGCTTTACCTCCTTGACACGAATCTCCCTGAGAACAACGAGGAAGATCGCGGCATCACCGGCCAGCTCTATGGCGGGGATATGGACACACGCATCAAGCAGGAGATCGTGCTTGGCATCGGCGGGGTCAGGGCTCTCGAAGCGATCAACATCCGCCCGGATGTCTGCCACATGAACGAAGGCCACTCGGCTTTTCTTGGTCTTGAACGCATCCGCCGGCTGATTGAAGACTACGACATCACCTTTGACGAGGCTCGGCAGGCTGCTGCCTCATCCCATTGCTTCACGACCCATACCCCCGTGCCTGCGGGGATTGACCGCTTCCCACCCGACATGATCAAACGATATTTCAAGGGTTACCACGAGAGCCTGCGCCTCGATATGGAAGGTCTGCTCGCGCTGGGTCGCGAGAATGTTGGTGACAAGAATGAGTTCTTCTCGATGGCGACCCTCGCTATTCGTACCGCCGACTGGTGCAACGGCGTCTCCAAGCTCCACGGCTTTGTCTCGCGTGAGATGTGGAAGGGCGTCTGGCCTAACCTTCCTTCCGAAGAGATCCCGATTGGGCACGTGACCAATGGCGTGCACGCGCGAAGCTGGCTCAACGCTGATCTTGTGAACGCCTTCGATCGCTATCTTGGGACCCCGTGGCGGGAAGATCAAGCAGACCCGGAGGTGTGGAAGGCAGTCGCTGACATCCCCGATGAAGACCTCTGGCGCATTCATGAGCAGGCACGAGCCAAGCTCATTGTCTGGTCGAAGCGAAAACTCCGTGTTCAACTTGAGGCTCAGGGCAAGAATCCCACTCTGATCCGCAAGCACTGCGATGCGCTCTCTGACACTGCGCTGACGATCGGCTTTGCCCGACGTTTCGCCACCTACAAGCGTGGCACCTTGCTGCTGCGTGATATTGAGCGATTGAGTCGGCTACTTGGCGACGCGAAGCGTCCCATCCAGTTCCTTATTTCAGGGAAGGCACACCCCGCCGACGGTGGTGGCAAAGCGCTGATTCGCGAGCTGTCTAAGTTCTCCAACGACAGCGAAGTTGGCCACCGCATCGTGTTTCTCGAAGACTACGACATTGGTGTCGCCCGTCACCTTGTCCAGGGCTGTGACATCTGGCTCAACACTCCGCGACGGGGCATGGAGGCCTCCGGCACCTCGGGCATGAAGGCCGCTATGAACGGCGTGCTCAACTGCTCGATCCTCGATGGCTGGTGGGATGAGGCGTACACCCCAGAGGTCGGCTGGGCTATTGGTCGGCGGGAGGAATATGCCAATCCCGAAACCGGTGACGAGATCGAGAGTAAGTCGCTGTACGACCTTCTTGAGAACCAGATTGTCCCGCTTTTCTACCAGCGTGACGACAAGGGTGTTCCGCACGAGTGGATTGCCCGAATGAAGAAGTGCATCATGGCCCTGACTCCGGCGTTTAACACCAACCGGATGGTCCAGGACTACACGACCAAGTACTACCTGCCAGCGGCTCGGCGAGCGGCGAAGCTCAACGGTCATAAGCTCAAGGACTCGATCGCTCTGGCTCATCAGAAGAGCCGTCTCCGAGACTGCTGGGGTGAGGTCGCCGTCAACTCTGTGAAGGCTGGCCTTGATAAAGTCGTGGAGCTTCGCCAGACCCTTCCGGTCGAGACCGAGGTTACCCTTGGCAAGATCGATCCCAAGGAGGTCCGTGTCCAGATCTACGCGGGAATCCTTGACAACGATGGTCATATGCAGGATGGCTGCACCATCGATATGACCCACAAGAAAGACCTCGGGAAGGGCAAGCACCTTTTCGAAGGCTCGATTGAGCCACATACCAGTGGTCGCTATGGTTTTTCCGTGCGAGTCATCCCTGGGGTCGAAGATCTCAAGGGCTTCTGGGAGCCCGGCCTCATCCGCTGGGACGCACCCGAACTCCCGACAGCCCCCGAGATCGAGGCGGAGGAGCTCGAAGAGGAACCTGTCGTCATCACCAAAGCCTAGTGACTCCCGAAACAGCAAGATCACTCAACGCCCCGGGCCGCCCTGGGGTGTTTTTTTAACGATTGGGAACACCAACTGGCTTGGCTTACTCTATGACCATGACTGAGCCAGCGTTATTTGCGGGGCACGATGACGACCTGCTTACCCGCGTTTACGAGAAACAAGGACGTACCCTTGACGACCTTCCCTACACCGAGGAGTTCGAGCACATCGTCGAGGCCGTAGCCCTTGATGGCTCCTCAGTCAGCACGACTGAGCGTGCAGCGGTCCTCCATCGCCTGCAAAACCTGAGGAAGTCCGGGCGTTTGCCGCGGCTTGGCGGAGCAACCGCAGAGCGCCCGCGCATCGACGCAGAGCACGAACACACGCTTCGGATACTTGTCCAAACGGAGTTAGGCGGCGGCATGGGTGGGCGTGATCAGCTGCCCTATACGCCGGCGTTTGACCGCATCGCTGAGGGCTTCGCCACGGATACTGGCCTCCGGCTCGAAGCCCGGGACCTCTGGCGGCTGATCGCCAAACTCGCCAAGTAGGAGGCCGGTATGGGTCACGAGTCCTGCGATGACCTGAAGGTCTGGTGCTGCGACAAAGTCGTAGGTTTCATCCGGCTCTGACCGGGGGAGAGGGTATCGTTTCAGAGATGTCCACTGACCCCGCCCACACCCACACCCCCGCCCCCACCCAGCTCAGCGAGCAACGATTGCTTGCCTGGATCGCGAGTCGCTACCAGAAGCAATCCGGGGTCATTCTCGGCCCTGGCGATGACATGGCTATCCTCGAATCTGGTCGAGGCCCTCTTCTGATTGCTGCGGATCCGGTTATCGAGGGGGTCCATGTTTCACGGGGAACCGATCCCCGAAAAACAGGAACCAAGGCGGTCAAGCGGAATCTGTCCGATGTCGCCGCCATGGGGGCCCTGCCGAAGTCGGTCGTCTCCTGTGTCGTCTTCAATCAGGCGTGGTCAGAGTCTGCAGCGAAGCAGCTTTTGGAGGGTATCGATGAGACCGCCTCTGCTTACGCTTGCAGCGTCGTCGGCGGGGACATCAGCATCCACGGCGGACCGACCGTTGTCGTGATCACACTTCTCGCTGACACAGGAGGCGTCGAACCCCTCCGAAGGAGTACGGCCAACGCGGGTGACCACGTCTATGTCTCCGGCCTCCTGGGTGGGTCACAGGCCGAGCACGAAGGTTGGACAGGGCATCTCGACTTCACGCCTCGCGTCACCCTGGGCCGGACTCTCGCTTCTAACGCCGATCTCAGGCCTACCGCCATGATGGACCTCAGCGACGGGCTTGCGATGGACCTGCCCCGGATGCTTGCGGCCTCCGGCGGGCTGGGGGCAACGATCGAACTTGACCGGTTGCCCCTGAACCCGGCCATCTCGGGTTCATCAGACCCTGGATGGAAATCGGCTCTCGGCGATGGCGAAGACTACGAACTCCTGCTGACTCACCCCGGCGATCTGCCTCCCGAGATTGAAGGTGTCCCCATCACTCGGATTGGGCAGGTCGAGCCCGGAGGGTCAGCCCTACGGTACCTCTACGCCGATGGCTCGATCGTTGCGGTGGAGGGACTCGCGGGCCTCGGCTGGGAGCACCGCTCGTGAGCGAGGCGATTGAGATCCATCTCCAAGACGCCGAGGCCACCCGCCGGCTTGGTGTTGCCATCGGACGCTTGGCAGAGGCCACTGAGGTCATTGCCCTCGTTGGTGAACTTGGGGCAGGAAAAACCACTCTGGTTCGTGGCCTTGCCGAGGGTCTGGGAGTCGAGCCTCATGCAGTGTCGAGTCCGACATTTGTCCTGATGCACGAGCATGAGATCGATGGCCGCCGGGGTCTTGCAGCACTGGTCCATATTGATGCTTACCGGCTCAACTCGGCTCAGCAACTCTCGGGGATTGGCTGGGATGATTGGGGTGGCGAACTCCGTGAAAGAGCTATCGTTGTCATCGAGTGGGCGGATCGCGTCGCTGGGGTACTGCCGAAAGATCGACTTGAGATCGAGCTCATCCACGACGCCTCGGGTAGGCTGGCTCGCTTTCGTGTCAGCAACTCGTGGCGCGACAGACTCTCCAGCCTCAAGGAGGTGTATGCGGAATGACATCCAAGGGTAACGACCAACAGTCAGGCGAGAAGAAGGACTCACGCCGTTGCGTCATCTGCAAGCAGGCCATCCCCGCTGACCGCGATGGTGTCTTCTGCACTGATCGGTGTAAGACGATTGACCTCGCCAAATGGATCGACGGCAGCTACACGATCAGTCGACCGATCGAACAAAGCGATCTTGAAGAGGGTGTCGATTAGCGTGGGCTTATGGGAGGCTGGCGAGAAGGTTCACTCGGGATCGGAATCCGCCTGTTGGGCCTCCGGCGAAACGCCCTGAATCACCAGGCGATGCCCCACATGCTCGAAGCCGTGCTTGGCACAGAGCTGGCGAACCAACTCGGTCACCTCGTCGAGCGGGAACTCGACGATCCGCCCGGTCTCTACGCACATGAGGTGCCCGGTAGGCGGCCTCCCGATACAGGTCTGGTAGTGCGTCTGCCGAGGGTCCAGGAGGACCTCTTCGATGATGTGGCACTCGACCAGGTGCTTGAGCGTCCGGTAGATGGTTGCTTTTGACACCTTCTGCTCTGCCTCGCGCATCTCCGAGAGCAACTGCTCGGCCTCGAACACTTCGGTGCGCGATAGGACGGCATCCAGAATCACCGCCCGCTCCGCTGTGAACTTGAGCCCCTGGGCGTGCAAAAACCGGCGAAAAATCGAGCACACCGGTGGCATGATCGCCGGATTTTCAGCCGGATCGGAGGATTGGGTGGTACGGCTCACCATGATCCCAGTATAGCCCCTGTGGAACCTGCCTGATGAGCATCGCCCAGGCTGGTAGGCTTGCTGACCGCAAGTCACCAAGGAGATTGTCTTGAGCACGCATCGGACCGTCGGCGTTGGATTGATCGGACTGGGCACCGTGGGTGGGGGGGTGGCCCAACTGCTCCGCGACCATGCGCTTCTCTATGAGAAGCGTTGTGGAGCGAGCGTCGAAGTCCGGAGCGTCCTGGTCCGGGATGTCGGCAAGGCTACTGGCACGGGTCTCGTGGATCCAGCCCTTATTACGGATGATCCCGACGTGTTCTTCGCCGCCAACGACATGAACATCGTCGCCGAGCTGGCGGGGGGGATTGATCGGGCTGGCTACTACGTTCGCCGATCGATCGAGACCGGTCGGCACGTTGTCACCGCCAACAAAGCCCTGCTCGCGGCTCAAGGCTCCGAGCTTTTTGCTCAGGCTCGTCTGCATGCCGTATCGATCGGTTTCGAGGCGTCCTGCGCGGGCGGGATTCCCTGTATCACGGCGCTCAAGTTCGGCCTGATGGCCAATCGGTTTGTCTCGCTTGTTGGCATCCTCAATGGAACCTGCAACTACATGCTGACCGAGATGAAAGAGAAGGAGAAGTCTTACGGCCAGGCGCTCGCCGACGCGCAGGCCGCTGGTTATGCTGAGGCTGATCCCACCCTTGATGTCAGTGGTCGGGACGCAGCTGACAAACTTGCCATTCTCAGTTCACTGGCTTTCGGCTGCCGTATCTCCAGCGGGCAGGTCGGGGCTATCGGCATCGACTCACTCGATGAGCACGATGTCGCTGCAGGCAGCGCAGTAGGCTACGAGCTTCGCCTGCTCGGTATGGCGACGCTCGCTGGCGGCAGTCTGTCTTTGATGGTCGAGCCCTGCTACGTCCCCGCCGGTGGCATCCTTGCTGGCGTTCGCAGCGCCAACAATGCCCTGATGATCGAAGGCGACGCTGTCGGCCGCGTCATGCTCTACGGCCCTGGTGCCGGGCGCGGCCCCACCGCTAGTGCCGTCGTCAGCGACCTGCTCAATATCGCCAGTGGCTGGTATCCCGCCGCCTTCGAGACGATGGGTCTCACCCCCGACCTCCACGCCGACGCTGAACTGCTTCCCGCCGACGGCCGCTTAGGCGACTTTGCTATCCGTTCCCAGGGCTCAAGCTCCCTAGAGTTCTTACGGGGCGTCACGGCAGCGCAGGCCCATCGACAAGCCGATGGTGGGCGGGCCCTGCGTGTTTATGAAGCCTGATTCGATCGAACGAAGTTAGGCGGGACTTGGCTGATCCCATCGCTGGAGCAGGTCCGGAAGCTGGCCTGTAAAGGCACCGCGAGCCATTACAGGGTCCGCACCCGCCTCGGCTGCGGCCCTGAGCAGGTCTACGGCCACATGAGCACCGAACGCCACCACCACCGGCTGGGCCGGATGGTCCACCGCCAGCCGGATGAGCGGCAAGGCATCCTGTCCGAGGTCCAGGTCGATCAGAACGGCCGTCACAGCATCATTCGGTTTGCCGTCATCTACACGGTCCAGGCGGGCCTGCAGTTTCTGGCTGTCCCTGGCTGGCCTTGAGACAATCCCCAAAGCCTCCGCTGTTCCACGGATCTTGGTGGCAAAAATCAGGTCTGCACAGGCGTAGACGATCATGACGATGGAGTATAAGAGGACTTGGGGCCAGCGGGGCCCGTGTGATCCCATCTGATGCACGATTCTTCTGAGCATCACTTACTGACCTGAAATGACTGGTATGAATCAGCAGAGCGACGCCTTTAAAATCCTTGATGAACTCGGCTTCCGCTACGATCCTGTGAACCTTTACCAGCAGGTTCTCGGTTCCGTCCTGCGTGCCGCTGAAGTCGTCGATGCTCCACGGTACCTGCGCCTCATCATGGCCCAACCGAAGAATGAGCTGATCGTTCACTTCCCTGTTCAACTCGACACCGGGCAGTGGCGTCTTTTTAAAGGCTATCGCGTCCAGCACAACAATATCCTGGGCCCCTACAAGGGCGGGATTCGTTACCACGCTGACGTCAGCCTCGATCATGTCAAAGCTCTTGCCGTTTTGATGACCATGAAGTGTTCCCTGATGCGGCTGCCCTTAGGTGGAGCCAAAGGCGGGGTCCAGGTCGATCCATATTCACTCACCAACGGCGAGCGTATGCGACTGACTCGGCGTTTCGTCTCCGCCCTGGGCGAAAACATCGGACCCGACCACGACATCCCCGCCCCTGATGTCGGCACCAACGCCCAGACCATGGCGTGGATGGCCGATACCTACGAAAACTTTTCCACGACCCATGGCCGTCTGGGCGGGCAAGCCATCGTCACCGGCAAACCTCTTGAGTTTGGCGGGTCGCATGGCCGCGAAAAAGCTACTGGACAAGGGCTTGTCTACGTTCTCGAACAGATGATGGACCCGCTTGGCATGAAGCTTTCGGGTATGCGTTTTAGCCTGATCGGCTACGGCAACGTCGGTTCGTGGACCGGCAAGCTCCTCTGCGAGCGTGGGGCCAAGCTCGTCGCCGTCATCGACCACACCGGAGCGATCCGCAACCCTGCCGGTATCCACGCCCACGCCCTTGCCGATTACGTCAAAGAACACCATGGCGTCGCTGGTTTTGATGGTACCGAAGCGATCGATGAGAAGGCGTTCTACAGCGAAGACGTCGATATTCTTATCCCTGCTGCTCTTGAACAGATGATCGATGAGCAACGCGCTGAGTGGATCAAAGCCAGCGTCGTCGCTGAGGGAGCTAACGCTCCGATGACACCCGAAGGCGAGCGTGTGCTGTTGGCCAAGGGCATTACGGTGCTGCCCGCCATCCTGTGCAACGCAGGCGGTGTGACCGTTAGTTATTTCGAGTGGAAACAGAATCGCCAGGCCGAGACCTGGGAAGAAGAGCGCGTCGATATGGAACTCCGCGAGCACATAGTCGCCGCCGGACGACTCGTTCGAAGCGCTGCCGAGCAGTTCGACTGCGATCTGCGAACCGCTGCTTACATCGCCGCCTTCGAGCATCTCGACGTCGTCTACAAAATCCGCGGAATCTTCCCTTAATCCCGATAGAGACCATGCTGCTTGATGTAGTCACGGACTCGAGCGGGAACGCTCTTTGGGATTGGTCCGCCAGAGCGAATCGCCTCGCGGATCGCTGTTGCGCTTAGGTCAGTCGAATCAACCTCAACCAGCCGCCTTCGCCACCGCTCTGCCTGGTCAGCAGCGAGTCCATCGATAAACAATTCTGCGGTCAAAGGTGGGCGGATCATCACCGCGGGTGGGGCCAACCTCTCAATCCGCTCCGGCTCGCGCCAGGTATCAAACACCGCCGCCTGATCCGAGCCGATCAACAATCGCAGGTGCGTGTTCTCAGGATGATCTCGTCTTAGCGCCTCGAGCGTCTTGACCGTGAATGACGGATCATCTGCGGGAGCATCCAGCTCACGGATATCGATTCGAGCGTGCTCTCGATCCGCTAACGCCAACCGTAACATCGCTAATCTGTGTTGGCCATCTGTAATCCGCTGGCCCACTTTATGAGGCGGAACCCCCGCAGGCACATAAAGAATCAGGTCAGCATTCAGCGCGACCCGAGCTTGTTCTGGCAACTCAAGGTGCGCGCGATGGGGCGGGTCGAACGTCCCGCCAAAAATCAGAATCGTCCGCTCGCTCATTTCCAGAGTCTACGCGTTTGCCTCGACCTCGTTGGCGACGGCTTGGGCCAGTCTTGCTGTCGCTTTAGCTGCTTGTCGCATAAACCGTGCCGTCGAAAACCATCGATCCGGGCGACGCAACAGACTCCGGGCAAGGCCCCACGGTGCGATGACGCCTTCCGGATGAAGCCAATCGTCAATTCCGGGCGGAAGCGTCGTTTGGGCATCGTCAGAGATCACCCGGAGGGCCCCGAGGTTCACCCGTCCGGACAGTCGCTCGGCAATGGCATACGTCTCCATATCAATTACGGCAGCCCCGACCTGTCGCCGTAGCATGGTTTTCTGGTCAGCATCAACAATGATTTTTGATGTGCTCAGGAGTTCAATCTCATCCAACCCTGTGCCATCCAGCGGAATTGATCCCCCGGTTTCATTAACCACCCGAACCGGGCGACATACATCGCCAGCCTGCAACACCGGGTCCAACGCCCCCCCCAGACCGACCACCAGCACCCGTGGCAGGCCGGCTGAGAGCTCTGGCAGATCAGGGATACGATCAACCGCTCCTGATCCTATGCCAACGACATGCAACGTCATGCCGCCACCGGCCCAGGATCTTTGCCCCGAAGGTTTCAGCCTCAACCGCCGCGCAATCGGTCGGGCTTCGGAGGTTGTTGGCGTCAGGATGAACGTGTGCACGGCGATTGGTCCGGTGGGCGTCAGCCCCATATGATAAGGACATGAAGGTAACGATCGACACCAACCAGGTCACCCTTGACGGCCAAACTCTTGGCGAAGTGCTCGACGAAGCCCGTATCCTCCTCGAAGATCAGGGCCGGGTGATCGCCTCGGTCGAGCTGGATGGCAGGCCACTCGTGGGCGACGGCCTCGATGACAGCCGCGACCTGGAGATTGCTGACGGGACCCTCTCACTTGGCTCTGAGGACGTCACGATGCTCGCTACCTCGGCGCTTGGTGAAGTCGATGAAGCCCTCTTAGCCGCTGAAGGCCTGCAGACCGAAGCCGCTGACCTGCTCCAAGGCGATGACCCGATCCCGGCTTTTGAGAAAATCGGCCAAGCCATGAGCATCTGGATGCAGGCCCAGCAGGCGGTGGCCCAAGCGGCCATCATCACCGGCATCGATCTCGAAGAACTCGCGATTGAAGAGCGATCTGCCAGCGACGACATCGAGCATCTCCGCGAACGACTCGAACAGCTCAAAGATATGATGGTCCGTGGTGACACGGTTGCTCTCGCTGACACGCTGGCCTATGAGTGGCCCGAGTCTGTAGGGCGCTGGCGTGGCCTTGTCCGCGGGCTGACCGATCAGATCGTCAACCACCCCTGAAACCTCAAGCAGGGGGGTAAACCGAGACCCCCGGAGTCCAGACCTAGATGAGCCAGCCGCAGCTAAATCACCCGACTCTTCCACTGCTCAAAGCGCAGTTTCCAGACAACACTCTGTACGCCACCGAGTTCCGCGGGCAGACCACCGTCGTCGTCACGCCTGCGGACCTTCACGATGTGCTTGCCTTCCTCAAGCAGGACGATGGTTCCCGTTACGCGATGCTCAACGACATCGCCGGCATCGACTACCTCAACTACCCCGAGCCCAAAGGTCTGCCGCCCCAGGGCCGGTTTGGCGTGATCTACAACCTCACCAGCCTCGACAACGATCTCCGGGTCTTTATTAAGACCTACGTTGATCCCACCATGGATACCTCTGGGATCGCTGAAGACCCCGCCCTCGAACTTGATTCTGTTACTGATCTCTGGCCCGGTGCCGAGTGGCTAGAGCGCGAGGTTTACGACATGTTTGGGATTCGATTCCGCAACCACCCCGACCTCCGACGCATCCTGCTCTGGGAGAAGTATCCAGCACACCCGCTGCGAAAAGATTATCCCGTCCGCGGTCGTGGTGAACGCGAGACCTTCAATGTTGTCGATCGCGACTCTGCCTGATCAACGCTCCGTACCGTTATCACGACATCACGAAGGCTGGTCTTCCGACCACTCGTCTGAGAGCGTGCCTTCCCAAAGCGGGGCACGATCGAGCAGCGCGGCTTTCGCCAGGATATGGGAGCCCACCGGTACGGCCACGCACGCGAAGACCAGCGTCACAATCGCCTTGGTCACGACAGCCAGCGTTCCGATGTGAAACACCGACGCCAGCAGCAAACCGGCCAGGCCAAGCGTGGCGCACTTCGACGCTGCATGGAGCCGGTGATATGTGTCAGGCAGCCGGACAATACCGATCGCCCCGATGAGCATGAAGGCCATGCCGATGAGAAGCGTCAAAAGCGTCAATGCATCAGTGAAGTAACTCATCCTAGGCGGTCTCCTGATTTGCCGAGGGGCCCTCGCCCTGGGCCCGTGCACCGATGTATTGCCCAAATGCAACGGTGCTTGCGAACCCGATGATCGCTACCGTTAGAGCCGCGTCAAAAAAGGCATCAATTCGTGTGCGGATCGCCAGCACCAAGACCAGCCCCACCACCTGCAAGCCTAATGAATCCGCAGCCAGAACACGGTCGGCGAGATGGGGGCCCTTCACGATCCGGTACAGGCACAGAAGAATGCCCGCGAACATCGTGATGACGCCAATCCACAGGCAGGCCGTGATCAACGGATCGATGAACGTCGAGGGGTCCGGTGGTGGAAGATGCCCGTAGTGGTTGGCGGTCGCATCATCAACCGGCTTGGCCGCTGCCAGGATCAGGGAAGGAGTCGTGTTCATGCTCGGAAGACCTCCTTGAGGATACGGTCACGAAGCATGTCCAACTCAGCAATCGCTTCCTCGCGCGTGCCCGCATACATCGCGTGGATGTACAAGTGTCGGCCATCCTCGGAGATATCCGAGGTCAGAGTGCCAGGCGTCAGCGTGATTGCGTTTGCAATCGTGGTCTTCTGGACGTCTGTCAGACCATCAACGTTGTAACGCAGGATTCTGGGCTTCATGTGATGCGTAGGCGTCAGCACCTCGTAAGCCACCTGAAGATTGGCGATCACCAGAATCCGGACGAAATACCAGCTAAAGGCGATGAGTCTCGTGATGCTCTTGAGGTAGCTACCATCGCCGGTCAGTTTTGATACCAGCACCGTGATGGCAAAACCGATGAGCAGACCAAACGCAAGGTTGATCGTCGATACCGATCCCAGCAGCGCCATATAGAGCGTGGCCAGGAACAGATTCAGCAGAAACAGGCCAATCATGGTGCGGTCCTCAACGCAAGGTTCTCGGTTGGCGTGACCGTGGGCTGATCCATCGTGTCCGACCAGGCAATATCACCCAGTCGCCCGTCGCCTAGAACCGCCTCGACATACGCCGTGGGGTTGTAGAGCTGCTCGCCAGCAACGAACGCAGCCTCATAGGCCACTGGAGCACCAAAGCCAAGGAACAGCGCCATGGTCACGAGCATTACCGTCCCGATGTACGCAAAGTGGTTTGATGACCGTACCACCGCAGCGGGTTCTGCCTCAGGAGACGGCCCCGGATTCCAGAAGCCATAGCTCCAGATCTTCAGCATCGACAGCAACGTGAGTGCTCCGGTGAGTAACCCGATGATCGCCAGCCACCACAATCCCGCCGACCAGCCTGACTGGATAATCACCATCTTTCCGAAGAAGCCTGACAGCGGTGGGAGCCCAACAAGACTCATCGCCGCAACAAAAAACAGTACACCCAACCACTTGTCGCGCTTCAGCAGGGAACCGAGCTTATCCAGGTCGTCAGTCCCTGAATGCTTCTCCATCAACCCGCAGCACAGGAACAGCGAGCACTTCACCACCATGTGCTGGATCATGTAGAAGGCGCAGCCTGCCAGAGCCTGCCCAGTCATGACGGCGATCCCGAACACCATGTAACCGACCTGGCTGATTACATGAATCGACAGGATTCTTCGGATGTGGTGCTGTGACACGGCGCCGAGCACCGCGAGAAACATGGTGAATGCCGCGGACGCCGCGATCAGTGCCATGATCAGCACACGCATGTCCGAAGCCTCAACACCAATCGGCGGGGCCTGAGCAAACACCAGCGGGAACAGTCGGGCGATGGTGTACACGCCGACCTTCGTCAGCAGTCCGCCAAACAAACCACCAATCGCGATCGGCACCGTCCAGTAGGTATCCGGAAGCCAGAACCAGAGTGGGAAGAACGCACCCTTTAGCCCAAACACAAACAGGAACAGCACGCCGATCGCTGTAAACCCGACCGGCAGACTTTCGCCATTGGCCTGAGCCTCGGCAACGATCCGTGCCATGTCAGCAATATTCAGCGTGCCCAGCATGCCGTAAACCATCCCGGCACCCATCAGGAACACCGTCGAGGCCAGAATATTCAGCAGAACATACTTGTAAGCATGTCGAAGCTGCTGATCCGACGCCCCAAGGCAAAGCAGGGCGTACGAAGCCATCAGCATGATCTCGAACGCCACAAACAGGTTGAACAGATCGCCGGTGAGAAAGCTGAGGTTCACACCAAAAATAAGCATCTGAATCAGCGGATGAAAATACCGGCGTTCCACCTTTGGCTGCAGTGTCGAGAAGCTGTGGATGTAAGCGCCGAGTGACACCGCCGCTGCCGCTGCAATCAGCATCCCCGAGAAACTGTCAAACACCAAGGTGATGCCATAAGGAGCGGCCCAGCCACCCATCTGACTCACGAGGATGTCCTGGCCGGGCACGATAGCGCAGAGCGTTGAAACCGCACCCAGAAAGAGCGTCGCGAAACTGATCACACCGAGGATCCGCGACGGCCACTGGTGGTTCACGAGCGCCACACTCAGCAGCCCCGCAAACAACGGGACCAAGCAGTAAAGAACGATCAGGTTGGATAGATCAGGGATCACGGCGTGGCGATCTCCTCGGGTCGACCCGATGCCCGGGCGCTTGGGTGAGGGTTGTTGAGTGTCGGATCAGGGATCGGGGCATTCCACCTAGCCGAAAACGCCTGGCGCTCAGGATCCACGCCCTCCGGGTTGTCGTCGAAATCCTCAAGATCAAGGGTCCCGGTCACACGACCGGTCACCACGATCAACGCCAGCAGAAAACCCATCACACCGAAGCTGATCACGATCGCTGTGAGAATCAGCGCCTGCGGCAGCGGGTCCACCATGTTCGACAGCGGATCCGCTGCGTCCTCGCCATAGCCAAGAATTGGTGGGAGCTTGAGCGACTTACTGCCCTCGGCGGTTGTGATCACCGGCGACCGACTCATCGCAAGGATCACGAGATTGGCGGAGTGACCAATCAGAAACACACCCATCGCGATACCCTTGAGCTCTCGGCTCAGGAGCAAGTACATCGCTACAGCAACGGTCACCGCAACACAGACCGCGAGGATCACTGTCATAGCTCAAGCTCCTCGCTGAATCGGCTGATCATCCCCACGCAGATGCCGACCACAACCAGAAAAACACCCACGTCAAAAAACATCGCTGATGCAATGTGCAGTGATTCTCCAAACGGTAGATTCAGGTCCCATAGATAAGATCGCAGCAGGCCCTCCCCAACAAACAGCGGGGCCACCGCCGTCGCCAAGGCGATCGACAGCCCTAGCGATACCAAGACCCGAGGGTGGCAGGGCAGTAGCTTGTCCAGTTCGGCAGCCCCCGATGACATCCGGAAGATGGCGAGGGTGGCCGCCGCCATAAGGCCACCAATAAACCCGCCGCCCGGTTCGTTGTGACCCTTAAACGCCATATACAGGGCAAACACAAGCCCGATAGGCAGGATCAGACTCATCGAGATTCGCAGGATGATCGTGCTCATGCCGGTGTCGGAACCTTTCTCCGGCTGGGCAACAGAGACCACACACCCAAGGCAGCGATCGCCAGGACCACCACCTCCCCGAGCGTGTCCCAACCGCGGAAATCAACCAAAATCACATTCACGATGTTCGACCCGCCACCGCCTCGCTCAGAGAGCAACGCGGAGTTCGGATCGCCATAGTAACTGTTCTGAGCAAACACGGTGCCCAGCAGAGCCGAGTCATCAATCGGACGATCAGCCGTTGCCGCCAAGAGTGTCATCCACCCCATCACCAGCCCCACCGCCACGCTGACCGCGATTCGCATCGGCCGGCCGGCATGACTCTGCGGCTGGTCTCTAGGCAGCAGGCGGAGCACGACCACAAACAACAGAACCGAGATAATCTCGAACATCAACTGCGTCAACGCGAGGTCAGGAGCCCGGTATATCAGGTAGATCCCCACCACCGCGAAACCACAAGCTCCTAGCAGCAAAATACGTACGACGCGGATCTCCGTCGCCGGGATGCACAACGCCGATCCGCATACCAGCATCCCCATCAGGAGCCCCGGCCAGTACTCGAACCACGCTGAGAGATCGCCGAGCGCAACCAACGCGACCTCAATCATCCTTGTGTCGTTGACCACTGCACCGGCGAACATTGCCAGGAAGGTAAACAGCACAATCAACATGTACTGACGCAATCGGCCTGTCTGGACCATCCTGAAGACACGGCCACCACCGGTGACGGCCAACCAGTAGGACGCGGGATAGATCGTGTCGTGCACATCCACCACCGCGCGTCGAAGGTGAGGCAGAAAACCGACGATCACGCCACCGATTATCGCCGCCAGCGAGCAATAAAGCGGCACGCCAGGATGCGCCACCAGGTACCACACGCTCGGCACGCCCTGAGCGAAACTTTCGTAGAACGCAAAACGCTCACCGGACATAAACACCGAGTTCCACAAGCCGGGGAATAGCCCGCCGACATACTGCGGGATCACCAGAAGCAGACCCGGCAACCAGATCAGCGAACCCCACAAGCCACCCTCAGGTGGATGCGCGTGGTGGTGATCATCGTGATCCGGAACAGCGAACGCACCCATCCCGCCAGGAAGTCCCAACAGCGTTGTCGCCAGTCGGACAAAGATCGCGACATTGCATACCGCCGTCACGATCGTCATCAGCATCAGCAACCAGAACCATGCCGACACCTCTGTCGCGTGGTAGATCGCATACAAGAACAGTTCTTTGGCCTGGAAACTGATCGTCCCCGGTCCCGCAGCCAGTCCGTACCCCGCCAGCAGCAACACCAGGCAGGTGGCAGGGAACTTGTAGAACGCTCCGGTTAACCGCGTGATATCTCGTGACAGGAAGTGCCCGATCGCTCCCGCCGCGATAAACAGCGGAGCCTTGTAAAAAGCATGATTCGCGATCTGGGTCAGGTCCAGATCAATCGCTGGCAGCAGGTGCGTGATGCCATCATTGCCCACGTGTGGGTATGTGATCGCGCCCAGCCCGTACATCGCCATCAGCAGCCCAAGCTGCGACACGGTTGTGTAGGCAAAAATCCGCTTGAGGTCGTGCTGCTGGATCGCAATCACCCCGCCCAGCAGCATCGTGATCGCTCCCAAGCCAATCAACAGCCAGGGGAACAACGTGATTTCCGACATCGCTGGCATGATCCGGCCCGCGAGGAACACACCCGCCTTCACCATCGTCGCCGAATGCAGGAACGCCGACACAGGCGTAGGAGCCGCCATGGCACCTGGCAACCAGTAGTGGAACGGCCATTGGGCCGATTTCGTCGCGGCACCAATAAAAATCAGTAAAAACGCCCCGATGACCCAAGGATCAGCCAGATCGATCTGACCAATCTGCGCTGTCAACTCGGACCACCGCCAGATGTCCGTGGTGACGCCCAGCAGCAGAATCCCGCCGAACAAGCCCATCCCGCCCAACCCGGTCGTGAAGAACGCCTGCATGGCGAGCTTCACGGCCTTCTTGTCGTAACGGTCCCAGCCGATCAGTAAAAATGACGAAATCGACGTCATCTCCCAGAACAGCAGCATCTGTAGGGTGTAGTCAGACACCACGATGCCCAGCATCGCTGTCATGAAAAAGCCAAGCGTGGGATAGAACCGAAACAGCGAGTCCTTATCAGGGCCGAAGTATCCTCGCGCATACAAAACGATCATCAGCCCGATGCCCGACACCAGCAGCGAGAAGAAGATCGACAAGCCATCGGCATTAAACGCAAGGTCCAGATTCAGGTCAGTCATCCACGGGATGACACCACTTGTCGGAAGCGGGATCGCCGCGTAGGCACTCGCGCCCGAAGCATGATGCACCTCTGCATGACCACCATGCCCCGCCACATGAACCGCAGCGGCCTCATAGATCTGAGTCGAACCAACCCAGAGCAACCCAAACGCAACCAACGGTCCCAGCGCAGCCAGCAGCACGCGTGGTGTGATGCTCTCTCGCGGGAGCAGCAGCGTCAGCAGACCCGTGGCTAACGGGGCCAATACGGCAAAGAGCATGATCCAGGCTGCGTCCATAGCCCTTCCCAACTGGGGGTTCCCGACCGACGACCCATGAATATCAAGGGCCCAAAGGGCCCAACATGCTACGCCCAACAGCATTCAACTGCCCAGCACGTCGCCATCATCGGAATCTCAGGCCCCCATACTGCGGAATTGCGAACCGCCCGATAGCTCCAGCCACCATCAAGTAGCTATCGGGCTGTTACTCTGATCGCCATGAGCGAACCGCGACCCCTCTGGGCCCCCTGGCGCATCGACTACCTCCGCTCAAGCCATCCCGATATCGAGCAGAGTGACTGTTTCCTCTGCCTCGCTGGTGAGCCTTCCCCCGATCAGGCCACCCTCGATGCGCGACTCGTCCTGGCCCAGACCGAGACCGTCTCGGTTCTCCTCAACCGTTACCCCTATACCAATGGCCACCTTCTGGTCGCGCCCAACCGCCACGTCGCCGAGCTGAGCGATCTCGATCACACCGAGCTGACAGCCCTCATGCACGCAATCGCATGGGCCGAAAAGCTCGTCCGCTCCGCCGTCTGCGCCCAAGGCGTCAACATCGGTATGAACCTCGGGCGATGCGCCGGCGCCGCTGTTCCCGGTCACCTCCACGCTCATGTTGTCCCCCGATGGAACGGCGACGTGAACTTCATGGAAACCATCGGCAACGCCCGCATCATGCCCCAGGCCCTCGAACAAGCTCTCGATGACCTGCGTGTGGCTATGAAAAAAGCGGAGCCATTAAGCTCCGCTTCATAAGTTCTAAACAAATAAGGTTAGGGGCTCAGGCCGCCATGATCTGCCGGCTGTACCGGATCCCGATCCTCGTCTCTCCCTCATCGCCAGACGACTGTCGGACGATCGTTCCTTTCAGATCAAAGCCCTTCTCGGGACCATGAGGCGGGAAGAAAATCGTGATCTCATCCCCCAACTTCGCTGGCTCCTGGCTCAGGGCACCGAGACCGGTCTCCGACATGTCCGACAGCGACATCGCACAGATCTTCCTGCTGGTCACCGACCGGTTCAGGTCTTCCCGTGACATGATCAGGGCTGTGACCTTGCCTCGCATCCGCCGGCGGATACTCTGCCTGCGTTCAAAGAGGAACGAGTCGGGTTCCACATTGGCATCCGGTGTGAGTCGAAGTGATGCGTTTGACATGATGAACCTCCAAACGGATGTAAGGGCTTCTGCCCAACGGTCTCATCGGAAACATCGGTCCGACAACTGCTAAGGTTGATACGTGCAACAAGAAAGCCCGAAAAGTCCTCTCCCGGGAGTCTGCCTGATCGGCGCAGGCCCCGGCGACCCCGGCCTGCTCACCGTCAAAGCCCTCGACCGACTCCGCCAGGCTCAGGTCGTCATCTATGACGCCCTCGCCGACCCCTCTCTGCTCGCACAAGCCCCTCCCGATGCCATCCTGATCGACGCTGGCAAACGCGCCCGCGACCATAAACTCACTCAGGACCAGATCAACCAAAAACTCGTAGAACACGCAAAAACAGGGCGTTTTGTCGTTCGGCTCAAGGGAGGAGACCCCTACCTTTTCGGCCGTGGGGCCGAAGAAGCTGTCTATGTTGCCAGCCACGGATTGGACTGCGAAATCATCCCGGGCGTTACCAGCGGACTTGCCGCACCAGCCACCGCTGGCATCCCCGTCACCCACCGGAACCTTGCTTCCAGCGTGACGCTCATCACCGGACACGAGACACCCGACAAGCCCGAGTCAAAACTCGATTACCGGACCTTGGCCGCCCTTGCCATCGCGGGCGGGACCCTCTGCTTCTATATGGGTGTGGGCCGAATGTCTGCCATCCTCACCTCACTCGTCGAACACAACCTCGACCCCGCCACCCCAGCCGCCGTCGTCCAGTGGGGCACCCTTCCCAGGCAGCGGGTCGCCCGCGGCACCGTCTCCAACCTCGACAAGCTCGCCAACAAGGCCGGGATCAGCTCGCCTGCCATCATCGTTGTTGGCGGGGTCGCTGGACTCGACGAACCGGGTCTTCAGGGCTTCATCCGACGCCCTCTCATGGGCCAGCGTGTCCTTGTGACCAGAACCCGGGTCCAGGCCTCACAACTCACCGACCTCCTCCGCGAGCAAGGCGCAGAAGTCGTCGAAGCCCCCACTATTCGCATCGTCCCAGCCAAGGACCCCGCCGCCCTCCGCGCTGTCGTGCAACGGCTCTCTCAAGTCAACTGGCTGGCCCTCACCAGCGCGAACGCCGTCGATAGCCTCGCCGAAGTTATGGATGAGCAAGGCCTGGATGCACGTTCACTTGCGGGCCTGGCCGTAGGCGTCATCGGGAGCAGCACCGCCCGGCGACTCCGCGAACGACTTTCCATCCGCGCCGACGTCATCCCTCAAGAAAGCCATGGCGGGGCGCTCGCCGATGCGATGCAAGCCGCCTCGCCACAGCCCGGCAGGGCACTTCTCTTGCGCGCTGATCTGGGCGGAGTCGATCTCCCCGACCGCCTCAGGCAGGCGGGCTGGGAAGTCCACGACGCCGAGGCCTATCAAACCCAACCCGTCGATAGCCTCCCCGAGTCTGTCGTTAATGATCTCAAAGCAGGTCAGTTCGACTGGGTCACCCTCACGAGCTCTTCTACAGCGGCGAATCTGGTATCGCTCCTCGGCGACGATGCCCCATTACTTTCAACCATCAAACGCGCCTCTATAGGGCCCATCACATCAAAAACGCTGACCGACCTCGGCTACCCGCCGAGCGTTGAAGCCACGAACGCCTCGATAGACAGCCTCGTCCGGGCGATCGTCCGAGAGACGGACAAAAAACAGCCCTAGCTTGCCCAGAATCCGCCTTAACGCTACGCTCATCCGCAGGAACGGACCATATCTAATCGAGACCCATCAATAGGAATCCTGACATGCTTGACAACTATCAGCGTCTGAAGGATCTCATCGAAGCCATCGAAGACGACATTCGAAAAGCCGCGGGCGGGAACAAAGCCGCTGGTACCCGTGTCCGCAAGCAGATGCAGGACATCAAGAACACAGCACAAGAACTCCGCAAGCAGGTCCTGGAGACACGCACCGAAGACTAACTCGGTGTATCTATCCATCTCATGCCAAGCCTACTATTCGATCTACCCGACCTGGACCCGCCTGTGCCGGCGCTCGATGTCGCGCAGATTGAGGCCATTAATCCCCATCGAGGGATCATGCGCCTCCTCGATAAGGTCGTCTATAAAACACCCGAACTCGATCGCATGGTCGCCATCAAAGACATAGGCGACGACGAGTTCTGGGTACCCGGCCATATCCCTGGAAGACCGATCTTCCCGGGGGTCCTCATGATCGAGGCCGCAGCCCAGGTCTCTAGTCTCCTCTACCTCATGCGGACTCCAGATGTAAAGTTCATGGGCTTCGTTGGCGTCGATGATCTCCGATTCCGTGGACAGGTGGTCCCAGGCGACCGTCTCGTGATCCTGGCACTCGAAGTCGAGTTTCGCAGGCGACGATCTATCTGCGATGTCCAAGGCGTTGTAGGCGATAAAGTTGTCTTCGAGGGTCGAGTCACCGGTATGCCGCTCTGATCACTTCCCAAAGCATCGATCCGCCTCCCGGTAGATATAGATAACGAAGATTCGCCAGAGAAACGAACATCAGTGTTCATTTTCTAGTAACATATTTAGTCCAAAGATAGTACGAACCCTAAGTCTGTTATCAGGAGCCTGTTTCATGTCCAAAGCCGCCGCAGCCGTCGCTGAGATCCAGCGCATGATCAAAACCCTCCAGGCCGAACGCCAGAAGCACGTTGATGCCATCACCGAAATCGATGCCACCTTCGATGGACTCGGACTGGCAGGTGAAGCCCCCAAGCGTCGTGGCCGCCCCGCTGGCAAAAAGAAAACCGCTGCCAAGCGTGGGCGCCCCGCCGGTCGACGTAAAAAGCGTGGCAGCTTCAAAGTCACAGGCGAACAATCCATCCTCAACTTCGTCGGCAAAGCAGCCAACCCACCCAACGCCAAGCAGATCAACACACACTGGTCCAAAGAAGGCCGTGGCGGGAAAGCCGACAACACCATCACCAAGCTTGTACAGGCCAAACAACTCGAACGAATCGAAGTCAAAGGTCAGCGCGGCGGACGCTACAAACTCAAGAAAAAATAACCATAATAAACAAGCAAACCGCTACCACCCCGCGCGTGAGGTGAACACCACCCGCTCGCGGGGTATCTTATGCGCAGGGGCTCTGCCAGCACCTCTCTATACGATTACGGAGTGACACCATGGCCAAATCCAAGACAAAAAACAGCAAGACCCTCGGCGTTGCCCTCATTGGCTCTAAGTTCATGGGCAAGGCGCACTCGAACGCCTACCTCAACGTCAGCAAGTTCTTCGACCTTCCCCTCGACCCGAGAATGGTAATAGCCGCCGCCCGTGACCCGAAGGACCTTGCCGCCTTCTCCAAACGCTGGGGCTGGGAACGCTCCACTACCGACTGGCGCCAGGCCATTGCCGATCCCGAAGTCGATCTTGTCGATGTCTCCACGCCCAACCACCTCCACGCAGAGCAATCCATCGCCGCCCTTGAAGCTGGCAAACACGTCGCTTGCGAGAAGCCTCTCGCCGGAACCCTCGACGAAGCCCGCTCGATGGTTGAGGCTGCCAAAAAGGCTCGCAAGCAGCAAACCTTCGTCTGGTTCAACTACCGCAGAGTCCCCGCGATCGCCTTCGCCAGACAACTCGTCCAGGAAGGCCGACTCGGACAGATTTACCACGTCCGCTGCGTCTACAAACAAGACTGGGGCGGGCCCGAGACCCCACTGCTCTGGCGCTTCCGCGGTAAAGACGCTGGCTCCGGAGCCCTGGGTGACCTCGGCGCTCACATCATCGACGCTGCCCGCTTCATTACAGACGACGAGATTGCCGAGATCACCGGTGCGATCCTCGAAACCTTTGTTAAAGAGCGAGCCATCGTCGAAGAAACCGCTGCCAAAGCCGCATCCCTCAAAGGCAACAAGAAGAAGCGCAAAACCAAACCCAATATGGGACGCAGCACCGTCGACGACGCGGCCGTCTTTACTGCCCGCTTCAAACAAGGTGCTATCGCCACCTTCGAAGCCACTCGACTCTCTACAGGCGACAAGAACGGCAACCGTATCGAGATCCACGGCGAGCACGGCGCTATCCGCTTCGGCTTTAACCGCATGAACGAACTTGAGTGGTATGACAACACCCTTGAACCACGTCTTCAGGGCTGGAGCACCATCGACGTCACCGATGGCGACGCAGGACATCCTTACGTCGCTAACTGGTGGCCCGTCGGACATGGCCTCGGCTACGAGCACGGCTTCATCAATCAGCTCGCCGACACCTGCCGAGTGATTGCTGGCAAGAAAATCTCCGCTCCCATCCCCGACTTCAAGGACGCCTACCAGACCCAACGCGTCATGGAAGCCGTTGTCCTTTCCGCCCGTAACCATGCCACGATCAAGCTCTCAGAGGTCAAGTAAACCGCTCTCCCAACGCTTATGCCGTGCTCCCGCCTCCTCCCTCGACTTTCTTCACAACCGAGGGGTGGCAGCGGTGCAACGCTGGGATACACCGGAACGTGGTTTCCCTTACCCTAGACTCTCTTTTCTCAAATCCCCACACTCGCACGGGGAAAAGGCCACACACGGTTTGACACCCACTGGAGATCGGCTACATTTCTCCTTCTCGACACGGCCTGGCCGTCGTCGGGGGTGTAGCTCAATTGGTTAGAGCATCGGACTGTCGATCCGAAGGTTGCGGGTTCGAGTCCCGTCACCCTCGCTTAAGTATCTGTAAATACTGAGCTTAGAAAATGCGAGAGCATCGGACCATAAGTCTGGTGCTCTCCTTTTCTTTATGCCCTCCTACGCGGCGGGAGGGCGGTTTCGCAGGAGTTTGGCCTGCGCCGGTACTGACATATTTGCTGACTTTGATCCGATGATCGAATGGCCTGATTGGCACAAATCCGACATGTTCGAGACCGGTATCAAACTGCTCTTAAGTCAGCACCACCGCAGCCTCCCTGAGCTCGGTGATGATCTCCTCTTGACAATGCAGCTTCCTGGCTATGAACCTGTTGTTCCCATTTCTGCCAGACCATCATTCGAGATTCAGCCTGGACTCGGTTACAGGCGGCAGGTCACAGCGGGGTTAATCAACTGGACCAGCCCGATCTGGCTCGCGATACAGACGCCGATGCTCATCCTCCCACCGCTCGCACCAGCCGCGAAACTGCTCATAGATTCCGCCCGATGTCTCGATCCGCTCGGTCATCGATATCATCAATCGCACCAGATTCCCCCAGTCACTCACATCAATCACCTCTGAGTCGAGCTTCCCCGTCTCACGGTTGTAGTTGTGATAGTTTCCCAGCGGAATACAAACCGCTCCCGCCTTACCCGTCCACGCCTGAAACACACTCGATTCACACGTCCCCCCGTCCATCAAGCGACGCTGAAACGTAAAATCTTTGTGCTGCTCGCACAGCCCCGCAGCGCATTGCTCCGCCCACGCACACACCTCAGGGTCAAAAATCCCCGAACGATCCCCCACCCTTACGATCGGCCCCGAGCCCAAAGGCGTCAAAGGCAACGCCTTGCTCGTCTCTACACTCACCACCAGATCGGTCAACGCACCCTCATCCTTGTGATCATCGAAGTTCTCCCTGCAATACCGAATAGCCCCAAAAAAACCGCCTTCCTCGCACCGCGTAAACAAACAGGTCACCGGCCGCCGAAGCTCGCCTCGCTTCAGACTGTCCATCAGACAGACCAGCGCCGCCACACCCGCCAGATCATCCACTGCCGGAGCACTCATCCGACCATTGAGCGTGATCGGCTCCCCCAGATCCCACATCCCAATCGACCCCGGCTCGACCGCACCCTCCACCCTCAGGTCCACCTCCGCTACATCGCCCGCAGCGTTAAAACTCACCACCCGCTCCACCACCGCCGTCACACGACGCCCACCAATCCGCAGCCTCCGCGACACACCTTCGTCATTCATGAGCCCCGGCTCGATCTGATCCAGCCCCTTACCCCCGGTCCAGAACACGACCCGCGACCCTACAAACAGCTCCTCCGGATAACGCCCCATCCAGTGCGCACGCAGCAGGTCCTCCCCTTTCTGTTCAACCGCCCAGAAACCAATGTGATCCATGTGAGCCGTGAACATCAGCCGCTTGAGACTCTGATCCGGCTTCTCCGGCACAAACTCAACCACAATATTCCCCGCCTCATCACAACGCACCGGCAGCCCGCGATTCTTTGCAAACTGCCACACCCACAGCATCACGTTCTGCTCGTGAAATGGTGCCGTCGGAAGCCGCATCAACTCCTGAGCAAACCGCAGCCACCGTGTAGGCGGGTGAAACCGCTGACGCAACCGCTGACTCAGCGACACAGCCCGCTCATCCGGGCCAAAGTCCTGCGTCCGCAACCGATTCAGCTCGCGTCCGTCCATGCAACCATTCTACGCCACCCAGCCCAGCCTCAATAGTCGTACTCGGGTACAAGCCCACTGGTTGCAGTAATGTCCACCAGACTCAAAGCCGCTTTCGCTCTGCCCCCTCCAGCCGAAAAGTTCACCATCGCGTCCAGCAGCGTCTCGACCTGTTCCCGCGCGCCGCTGACAAACGAGACGTGCCCGTCCATGAACCCGAAGCTCTGGCCTCGTTCCCCGTGATTATCCACCTTCTTATCGCTACCAGGCAATGCGACGGGATCCACATCTGCGATGCCGTAACGACCCGCCGCATCATTCTCAGCCAGGATCGCCACTGCAGACGTCTGGCGTACCCAGACATCCGTCTTGATGCGTGCGTTTGGAACCACGTCAGTAGATATCCAAGGCGTGTAATATTCTGTATCAGTAACAGCGAGCTCATCGACGGTCCCTGTGCGGTACTTACCGAACTCAGCCCAAGAGTGCAGGTCATAGCTGTGCCCACCCGCCTCATCAACCGCGCCTTCAGCTGCATTTCTATATAGATCGGTCAGAGGCTGGTACTGCTGCCCGGGGCGGTTCGTTACGTTACGCGCTGGCTCACGAGGCTCTGGAGATCTAATCTGATTCGGCGTGCTTGGACAGATCGCCGCATCGAATGTATTCCCGAAGATACCCTCTCCAAACTCATTCTTGCCCACGATATACATCGGGAAAAAATCGGAGATATTCTCCCCCTGAATCGTATCCGCATTCGGGAACGGCACACGATTCTTCTCATCCTCCGCGATGATCACCGAAGCCTGCACCATTGACCGCACATTACTCGTGCAGATCAGCGTCCTCGCTGTCTCACGAGCACTCCCCAGCGCCGGCAGCAGGATCCCGATCAGCAGGGCGATGATCGAGATCACCACCAGCAACTCAATCAACGTAAACCCGCGCCGACCCACGCTCGACGCCATGCTCATCATTCGATCATTCATCCCAAGGGTCTCCGACTAAGGCCCCGCCACATCGGGCAGGACCAGGTGAATCTGTCTGTGACGCAGGCCCGCGCCAATCATTCCGACTCTCTCCGCTCGATAGCGGCAAGACGCTCAGCGACCCGCCCCTCAATCCCGTCCACGGGCTCAATATCCAGTCGCACCCCCACAGCCGTCAGGCTCCGCCCATCACCCTCGCCTCGAAGAAAAAACCGACTTTCCTCATCCGCCGTCATCCGATAGACATAGTTGTCATCCGTTGCCATCACCACGCGCCCCCGGTCATCCGCCAGCGCCTCGACCATCCGGAGCACCGCGTAGTTATCCCAGACCCCCAACTCCGCTGCATACTCAGAGATAACCACACGCTCCTGCTTGGCTTCAACCCGCCCCTCAGCGATCGCAGCCTCACCAAGCTCCAGATCAACGACATCCCCTTCACTCAGCACACTCAGCCGCACACCCGACCAACCATGCCCCTCCCGCTCCGATGACGCCAGATCGATCATCGTCAGGCCGTGGTCACCAATCACACGGGCCTCTCCAACCCCAAGGTCCACCACCATCGCGCTGTTCTCACTGACCCCAAAACCCAGCCGAGTGTCGAGATGGTCCATCGCTACCAGCAACCGCCCGAAGCGACCCCGCCTCAAAAAGTGCTGGTCCACCAGCCCGTAACCAAATAACCCCATCCCCTGCACATACCCCACGCCCGGCACGTCATAACCCGGGTTCGCGCCCAGCAGCATCGCATCAGCGCTCCGCCCGCCCGTGATCATCCACTCGCTCATCATCGCAGCGCCCGCCGAGGTCCCCCCAACAGTCCCTCCCTTGGCAAGAACCTCAAGCACAGCCGCATAGCTCAAAGTGTCCCCCGTCTCAGGGCGCATCGCCCGAAGAATCCTGATCTGATCCCCGCCAGTAAACCACAGCGCCCCGCACGACGCCAGCTCCCCGGCAACCTCAGCCGTCTTCAAGAGCTCGGGCTGATCATGTCGGAGGGCAGTGTCATCAATCAGCTCCGGCTCCTCCGAATACTGCCGCAGATCTCCTACCGTCAACGGACCCGAACGCTCCGGGACCCCACTCGCCAGCGGGATCACGGCGACACGTGATCCCGCTGAAGTCCCCTCCAGAAAGGCTCGGTAGATCGCAGCATGGTCAGACTTCAACGCACCCCCGATGATCACCAGCCGCCCACGATCAGGAAACTGATCGCCAAACGCTCGGTCCCCATTCAACAAGCCGACAAACATAGTCAGCGACAGCCAGAGACTGAATGCAAAGGCGGATGTCAACTCATTCACTCGCATCAACAACACTCCTGCCACACGTCCCATCACGACGCCAAACAGCCATGACAAAAAGCCAACTGGCTTGCTTAATCAGTCACCCCTCACGCCTTTGGGTATCTGAACAAATAACACATGCGATTAGCGGAAAACGCCAACCCATCGTGCTTAATCCGGCTCTCTCAGGAGCCTTCTTGTTCAGGTGATCAGGTGCGCTACAGCCAGCCGCAAAGCTGCCCGGAACGATTCCTGACCCAGCCAAACTACATCCGAACCCTCGAAAGGTCAATCATTTTATGACCATAAGCCTAGAACTTAGATTGTTTAACAACTTTCACCACAGAGAATCATTGACACGGCACCCTTCACAGGACAACATAGCGTAGGTAAAAGACCCCGAGTTCTTCGGGCGACCATCACCCCCATCAACCTGCTCATGGCTCAGGGACATTACATGCTCTGTGATCCGCCTTGTCCTGGCACTTGCCCGACAACGGCAGAGGGCTGATTAGCACGCGACCAAACACCGCCACGGCCTGTTCCGATAGACACATCCCAATAGGAGGGAAAGAATCATGAAGACCTCGACAAGCACGCTGCTCCTCACCGCACTCTTCACCACCGCCTTCGGCATCACCCAGGCCGCTCAAGCCGCCAACACACTCCCGTTCACCGAAACCTTCTCCGACTCCGCCGGCGACGGCTTCGACCTCACCCCCTTTACCGATAGCTCCGCCTACCCCTTCGCCGTTAACAACGCCGCAGGCACATTTGACGTCGACATGACCAGCGGGGCCCGCTCCTACTCCACCATCGAAGTCTCCGGGCTCAACCCCATCATCGGCACCGCCGTCACCATGACCACCGACTTCGATCTATTTGACAACACCACCTCCACCACACGAGTCGGCTTGGTCCTCTTCGGCGAAATCGCCGACACACAGGACGATCCCGGCGCCTTCCTCGCCTTCATCTCCGAGCCATCGGGCTTCAACCAGACGTTCTTCGGCACCCCCGAGTTCGTGCTCGAAAATCGGCCCGCCGTCGATCCAAACCCTCGCCAAGTCGTTTCCGACTTCTGGGATGTCTTCACAGGAGCTCTGAACTACACCACCTTCACCCTCTCTGTCACCGCCACCATCGCCGACAACCTCGGCACACCCGAACTCGTTCTCGACTATTCACTCTTCGAGACCGACAACCCCGGCAACGGCACGGAGACCGGACAACTCATCTCCGTTCTCGAAGCCATCCCCACCGGCGACTTCTTCGGCTTCGCCGTTGACCGCAACTCCGCAGGCCCTGAGTCTGCCCTTGCCTTCGATAACTTCTCGATGTCAGTCACCGGCAACGGAACCAGTGCCACACCCGGTGACTTCAACGCCGACACCCTCGTCGATGCCGACGACATCGACCTGCTTACCGCCGCCATCCAGGTTGGTTCCACAGACCCGCAGTTCGACCTCGACGGCCTCAACGGCGTTGACGCTGGCGACCTCGACGAGATCCTCTCGCTCATCGGAACCATCCCGGGTGACGCCAACCTCGACTTCGAGGTTGATCTCATCGACCTCTCCGCACTCGCCTCCAACTTCGACGGCACGGCCGGTTGGGCCGGCGGAAACTTCAACACCGACACCGTCGTTGACCTCATCGACCTCTCGCTGCTGGCCTCGAACTTCGGCAGCACGGCCCCGGCTCCCGAACCCGGCAGCCTGGCCATCCTCACCCTCGCCAGCCTCGTCATGATTAAACGCCGCTAAACCCAAGGCGTTGACCTCGACCCCACCCGACGCCACGCCCCAACCCGGGCGTGGCGTCTTTCTGAGCAAACCACGACACCAAACGAACGCCGACCGACCATGAGAAGCCTCATCCTTTCCATCCTGGCTCTCACCATCAGCTCGACACCGACGCTCGCCCTCGACTACTACCTCACCGGCTCTGCTTCCGACAGCAACGCAACACCACAGCCCGGACTTGTCCTTGCTGGCGGCGGGGCCGATGTCGACTCCGCCATGACCTGGCTCCTCAATCGCGCCGCTGGCGGAGACATCGTCGTGATCCGCGCCTCCGGCTCCGATGGCTACAACGACTACTTCTACAGCGATCTCCCCGGCACACAACCCAACTCCGTCGAAACCCTTGTCTTCCGATCACGCACTGACGCCTTCAACTCCTTCGCCATTGACAAACTCCAGAACGCCGAAGCCATCTTCATCGCTGGCGGGGACCAGTCCCGCTACGACGACTACTGGCGTAACTCACCCATCGAGGACATCCTCAACACCAAAGCCGCCAACGGCGTCCCCATAGGCGGAACCAGCGCAGGTCTCGCCATCCTCGGCTCAACCGCCTACGTCGCGCAACGAAGTTCCGTCACCTCCACCGAAGCCCTCTCCAACCCCTTCCACCGCAACGTCACCCTCCAACACGACTTCCTTACCATCCCCTACCTCGATGATCTCGTGACCGATTCCCACTTCACACAGCGCGATCGTGAAGGCCGACTCGCCACCTTCGTCGCCCGAATCCTGTCCGATACCAACGCCACCACAGCACGAGGAATAGGCGTCGACGAAGCCGCCGCCCTCACCATCGACGCCTCCGGCTACGCCACCTTCCACGGCCCCACCAACCGCTCCGCGACCCTCCTAAGCGTCTACGACCCAGACATCAACCTCCCCCCAGGACAGCCGCTCAACCTCGGACCCATCGAGTCCTACACCCTCACCACCGGCGGAGCCTTCCGACTCCCTTCCTGGTCGCCCGTCGGCAACACAGCCACCACACGATCATGGTCCGCCTACAACCACGGCAACCTGATCAACCTCGGGAACCTCGGCGACCTTAACCTCGACACCCTGGTCAACACCGCCGACATCGACCTCCTGCTCACCGAGCCAACCACCCCAGGTGCCGACCTCAACCTCGATGGCACCGTCAATCAACTCGATCTCGAATACCTCCTGGTCATCGTCCTCGGCTCAAGCATTGGCGACGCCAACCTCGACCGGAAAGTCGACCTCGCTGACCTCTCGACCCTCGCAACAAACTTCGGCAACACCAACGCAGCAGCGGCAGGGGGGTGGGCCGCTGCCGACTTCGACGGCTCCGGTAGCGTCGACCTGATCGACCTCTCACTCCTCGCGACCAACTTCGGCTTCAAAGTAGCCGTCCCTGAGACAACCAGCACATCACTCCTGTTGCTCGCCCTCGCATCACTTAACCGTCATCACCGTCGCAACCACCCGAAGGCTCAAGCATGACGACCCACTGCACCAACCACGCGCCCGGCCGCGACGGCAAGCACCCCGAGCCCTTCGAGCTGGCGCTCCTGCAGGAGGTCCTCGCCCAGCCCACCAGCCCCTTTCACGAACAGAACGTCGCCGCACTCGCCTTCGACACCGCACGCGACATCGGCTGGGACGCCCGCGCTGACCACGTCGGCAACATCCTCATCACACCCACACCACAAACTCAGCCCAAACTCATCCTCACCGCCCACATGGACCATCCCGGCTTCTGGGCCCTCCGCAACCTGCGTCCAGGACGACTCCTCGCCCAGTGGATGGGCCGCGTCCCCGCCGAGGCCATGATCGACCAGCCCGTCCGCTTCTGGACCTCAGGCCAGCCCATCACAAGACTCCCCGGACTCTGGTCCAACCCCGACTCCACCGCCCGCCTCGGCGGCCGCCCGGTCGATGGACACCTCCGCTCCATCCTCGACACCAACGACCTCAACAACCCCAGCCTCGTCGAAATCGACATCGACGCCAAAGTCGATCCCGGCTCCATCGGAATGTGGCAACTAGACGAACCCCAGTTCGTAGAAGGTCACGTCTGCGCGCGCGCTATAGACGATCTGGCAGCCGTCGCGACGCTCTTGATCGTCGCCAAACGCCTCAGTTCGACACGAAACGCGCCCGAAATCGGCTTCTTGCTCACCCGCGCTGAGGAGGGCGGCTTCTTCGGAGCCATCGACCACTGCCGCAACTTCACCAACCCCAAACACGCCCCACTGCACGTGGGCCTCGAAATGTCCATGGCCCGAGGCGACGTCGCCGTCGGCACAGGCGTCGTCCTCCGCGTTGGTGATCGCCGCACCACCTTCAGCCCCAGAGTCACGGACTGGGAAACCCGTGTCGCCTCTGCACTTGCGGACAACGATCCCAACTTCCTCCACCAGCGACAGTTAATGCCCGGCGGCTCCTGCGAGTCCACCGTCTTCGAGGCCTTCTTCGGCCGTGCCGGTGCCCTCTGCCTTCCTCTGGGCAACTACCACAACGTCACACCCCAAGGCGACATCGCACCCGAATACATCGACCTCGCTGACCTCCGAGACCTCATTGAACTCTGCGTCGCTCTAGCCCGCAGCCCCTTCGACGGCCAGTCTGAGCTACCCGCATTCGCCGCATGGTGGTCCGATTACGCCGACCGCCACCACCACCTGTACACTTCGGCCAACGCCTCCGCAGACCTGAATGTCGGCGTAACCGATGCCACGATCAGGAGTTCCACATGAGTGATCCAGGACCAGCCAAAGCCTGGACCATGCCACCAGCCCTCGTGATCCTCTCCTGTGTCCTCCTCCTCGCCGCCATCGCCTCCATGACCGTCCCTCGCGGCACCTTCGAACGCGAACAACGCTTCTTCCCCACCCTCCATCGCGTCACCGTCACCGCCCCAAACACCACCCCCGCCCAGCTTGCCACCAGCAACGGCCTCGATGCCTCAGATTCCTGGCGCGCGCTCAACCCGCAAACCCGCCAGCCAATCGAAGACCTCTCCGACTATCAGGGAAACGATGTCCTGCTGGCTGGATCCGACGGCTGGAACCGCACCGTCGTCATCCCCGGTTCCTACAAGCGTCTCTCAGATGACGACCAGTCACGCTGGTCCGAACTGCCCACCGTCATGGGCCGCGTCCTGCTCGCCCCCATCCTCGGCATCCAGGACAAAGCCCAGATCATCGGCTTTGTCCTGCTCATTGGTGGAGGCTTCGGCATCATGCTCGGGACCGGCGCCATCGACCGCGGACTCCGGGACGCCGTCCTCGGACTCGAAGCCGCCCACCTACGCCTCCTGGTCATCCCCGTCAGCTTCGCACTCTTTAGCCTCGGCGGGTCAGTTTTCGGCCTGGGTGAGTCCACCATCGCCTTCGTCCTCATCACCATCCCGCTCGCGATCCGGCTGGGCTACGACACCGTCACAGGCGTCGCCATGTGCTACTTCGCCTCGCAGATCGGCTTCGCAGCCGCCTTTATGAACCCCTTCACCCTCGGCATAGGTCAGTCCATCGCCGAACTCCCCTATCTCTCAGGCTTCGGCCTGCGCGTGACGATCTGGTGCATCATGACCGCCCTCGGCATCGCCTTTGTCCTCTGGCACGCCGAACGCGTCCGCCGCGACCCCTCCAGATCACCGACCATAGCCCTCGACCTCGAACGCCGAGCCCACGCCGAATCAGCTGAAGATCACCACGGCGAACTCACCCTCCGGGACGGCCTTGTGCTCATCGTCACCCTCGGCTCGATGGTTGGAGCCGCCTGGGGCGTCTCCGCCTGGGGCTGGTACATCAACGAGATGGCCGCCTTGTTCGTCGGCTGCGGCGTCCTCGCGGGCATCTTCGCCGGACTCAGCCCCCAAGCCATGGCCAAGCGCTTTATTGAGGGCACCGCCATGATGGTCGAAGCCTGCCTGATCATCGCCGTCTCGGCTGGCGTGGTGATCGTCCTCCAGCAGGGCCAGGTCCTCGACACCCTCCTCCAGACGATGGCCGACCCACTCGCCTCGCTGCCGGGTTGGCTCGCACCGGTGGTCGTGATGCTCGTGCAGGCCGTCATCAACTTCTTCGTGCCCTCAGGCTCCGGACAGGCCGCCATGACGATGCCGATTATCACACCTCTCTGCGATCTGATCGGTATCGAGCGTCAGGTCGGCGTCCTCTCTTTCCAGTTCGGCGATGGCCTGGGCAACACCCTTATCCCCACCTCCGCCGTCCTCATGGGCGTGCTCGGCGCAGCCCGCATCGACTGGGCCGTCTGGGTCCGTTGGGTCCTGCCCTTCGTCGTCTTCCTCCATGCTGTCGCAGCCGTGATCCTCATGATCGTGACGCAGGGCCCCGCCTCCTGGCTGACCTAAGTCCTACCTCTCATTCCGCGAGCACCCGCATCACCGGAATGATGCCGTCATCCCCCACGGTCGCGCGGTACTTCTGCCACTGATACAAGCCGGCGCTCATGTGTGGGTCGAACACCGCGATGGCCGCTCGAGCCCGCATTGGCGGCATACCCGTCAAGTCGATCAGCAACCCGGCGTCGGCTTCACCCTCCAACGCAATATCATCCGCAACCGCCACGGTCTGCAACCCGGCGTACCGGTGATAACGCTCGTCATACGTCTCGCTGACGCTCACCAGCCGCAGAATCTCCAGCTTCTCGGGTCGGTCGTTCACAAGAGAGGCCGGGATTCCATGTCGCTTCGCCAAATCGCCATACACCTCCGCGTGCTCGGCGGGGATGTAGTAACCCACTGGCGTAACAACCCGGCGCTTGACGACTCGGGTCGTCCGATGGTTCGGGGCCGCAACGATCAGCGTCTCACCCTTCTCCACGTCGATCACCGGAATCGTCCGCCCCTGGCGCTCCTCACCGAGAGCCTCAGGCAGCGCTTCACCCCAGAACGTGTCAACCGGGATAAAGTTGGGCAGAGGCTCACGCTTGGCCCGTGCGAGTCTTGTCCTCGCCTCAGACCGCATCTCACCCGGCAGAGCGATCGCCAGCCAGACCAGCAGCCGGTGCGCCCGGGCCCGCACACCAAGATCCGCCTGCGGCTCCGCCGCCCCACGAACGATGCCCGACTCGATAATGTAGCCCAGCGATCCGCTCTGCAGCGCCATCCCGTTGCGAGCATCATCTGGATCAAGCGTACTAAAACGCAACTCACCGCCGGGCGGTGCATCCCCCACCAGATAACGGCTGTAGTTAATGCCCGCAGAAGCCATCACTGGCGCAACCCGCTCAAGCCATAGCTTTCCCAGAACGTAGTAGCTGTCCGGCAGCAGGGCGGTGTTGGCTGTGTCCATCATCACCAGAGGCCACTCCAGGTAACCCTGCGCGGTGTAATCGCCGGTATCACGACGAAACTCGTGACAATCGATGATCACGTCCGGTTCGATCCTCCGTGCCAGCGCGTGAATCGCCCGCGTCTCCGGTTGGCTCAAAATCAGATGATCTCGGTTGAGATCGAAGTTCTCTGCATTCCGACGCTGATTCACCACGAGGCCGTCAGGGTTCAGCGTCGGCACGATCCAGAGCTCGGTGTTCGTCGGCAGTCGCCCCAGATCCTCAGCGAGATCAGAGATCAGAGTCAGGAGCCCCTCACGTCCAGCGGGCTCGTTGCCGTGCTGTAATCCGATGAGCAGAACGGTCCATGGCTTCTGCCCACACCCACGGTCCGCAGACCGGAAGCGCACCCCACGAATCGTGCGTCCCTCATGCGTTTGGCCGACTTCAGTTACATCCACACCCCGCTGGTCACTCAGCGCGTTAAGCATGTCCAGTTCGCGCTCCCAGGGCGTGACCGCCGAGAGATCAAGATCACGGTCCACCCAGCGCGGCACGCCCTGAGCCGACGCTCCAGGAGCGACCATCAAGATCAGGAACAACACAACACATTGGTTGGGAATCATTTGTTTCATAGCTTCACCCGAAGAGCGTTGATTGCCCGTGCGTCAGTCTGAACCTTACCCACGACCTGAAATACATGGCGTTAAACCCAGAGTAAAGATAGGTAAGCCATTAAAAAGATGCTTGCTGCTGACAGGATTCAAGGTATCCTGTACTGCGATGAGCGCGGGGCACCGCTTCATTAAACAAGAAGGAGCCGCACGTCGGGCTGCCTGATTGCACCATAAATCCGTAGCTCGCTCGTCCTTCTGGATGAGTCAGCCACGAGATCACCAACCAAACAACTCCGGTCCGGAGGCCAGAGAACACAGTGGCCTGTGTTGCGTTTCACCTTGCTCATGTTTGAGAGGAGAAGAACGATGAATCGAGTTGATCTGAATCGAATGGTCTGGACTACAGGGCTCGCAGCGACCCTCATGGCCGGTACGGCCGCCCACGCGGTCGTCCTCAACGAAGTCCGTCACGATGACCCAGGCGGTGATACCGAAGAGTACGTCGAGTTGTTCGGAACGCCCGGCGCATCACTTGACGGTCTTACCTTCGTCGTGATTGGGGACGATTCAAGCGCTTCCAAGAGTGGCATCATCGAGTCGATCGTCTCGCTCGATGGACAGACCCTTGGTGCAAACGGGCTTTTCCTGATCGCGAGCGACGTGCTGGCTCAGGAATCAGGTTTTGACCCCTACCTCGCCAGCGGGCCCGTCGATCTCACCACCGACGACCTGGTCCTCGAGAACGGCGACAACGTCACATATCTGCTCGTCAGCGGTTTCACCGGTACACTAGGCGATGACCTCGATGCCGTTGATGAACTAACCGAGCCTACGCTCGACTTTAAGCCCTGGTCCTCCATCCTCGACGCCGTCTCACTCTTCGATGGTGATAACCTCGGCGATTTCGGTAGTTCGGAAATCAACTACGGCCCAGGCGAAGGCTTCGTCACCCTTGGCCCCACGGGTACCTTCCCGCCCGCTCACATCTTCCGCCTTCCTGGTGGCGGCGCGTGGCAGATCGGTGAGTTCTCCGGTGCCGTGCTCGATACCCCTGGTGCCCCCAACGTCCCCGCGCCGGCATCGGCAGCGATGATCGCACTCGGCGGGCTGGTAGCGTTCCGACGACGCTGAATAGAGAGCCTGATACGACATCTTCTCAAGCCGACCGCACCTCCGTGGCGTGGTCGGCTTTTTCACGGTCATTCGGCTTATAGGCCACGATCATTCGGCGAAGTTTTATAGCGATGTCCGCATGAGAACTTACGATTATTCCGAATGTCATGAATTACGCTAAGTTTCCCAGTGACCAGAGGCTAACAGCAGCTGTTGTGACCTTGAAGTTCTTTACTTCAAGCTGAGTTTGTTGACCTGCAACCCGGAACCTGATCCAGGGGAAGTGAGAGATCTGGGATGATTCCGACCAGGGTTTTCGAAGGAGCCTTGGCCATGAAGAAGTCTCGGTTTACGGACGAGCAGATCTCGATCGCGTTACACCACGCCTAGGACAGCAAGCGGTTGGATGTTTCTCCAAGTGGCAGACGCTTAGCTGGTCATGGCTTCGATGATCCAGTGCACCATCCGTTTCTGCTGATGGGTCAGCCGATGCCAGACTGCGACCAACTGCGACCAACTGCGACACCGAAGGCACTGACTGATTCACTACAGGCGAGTCAGTACTTACCTGTAAATCTCTGTTGATAAGTAACTTGCAAAAGATCTCCTCAGGACTGTCGATCCGAAGGTTGCGGGTTCGAGTCCCGTCACCCTCGCTTAAGTATCTGTTTCTACTGGGTTTAAGAAATGCGAGAGCGCCGGACCAGATGTCCGGTGCTTGACTGTGTTTATGACGTTTTTGGGGTGGGCAGCGCGGATATTGAATTCGTTAGCCTGCGCCGATACTGACTGATTCACTGACTGTGATCCGATGGTCAAATGGCCTGATTGGGACAAATCCAACATCGCCAAGGCCAGTCCAAAACTGCCCTTAAGTCAGCACCACCTCAGCCTCCCTGGCTTAATGATCTCCTCTGGACAATGACGCTGCCGAGTCATGAACCTGTTCTTCCTGTAGTAGGTGAAAGACTTTATCCGGGATTCAGGACGGACTCGCTTGCAGGGGGCAGGTCATTGCAGAGCACAACAATCTTCTGGACCCTCGCTATAGGCCAAGATTTAGTCGCATGGCCTCCATAGCGAGTCCTTATGCATGACTCATGATAAATTTCCGCAAAAATAGTCTTTGTGCGAGCCGCATTAGCCAGTATGTTGCAAGGTAGAAAGTTGTTGGGGAGCGACTCAAGCTAAAGCTTTAGGTGAACATGGATAGAAGGCTGAAGGGAAAACAGCGTCGGTATGCTGGCCTAGAGGCATTTAGAGAGGCATACTCTGTCGATGACGGCCCGTGTCACCCCCGTGTCCCTTTCACCGGGCCCGTCCCCAACCAAAGAGGAGTCGAACGGCTCGAAGAGCGCATCCTGCTGAGCGGTTCAGCTTGGCTGGTGGATGATCAGGACGCTGGCGTCGCGGCGGTGGTTCAACGAGCCATCTTTTACAACAACTCGACGCACGATAGTTTTGATGCCCAAGCCGGTATTAGCGACGTCCCCGCGATTGCTGTGGATAAGCAGGTGCTGCTCCCCGGGGGCAGCGCCGGTTTTAACCATATCACCAGCTACGACGCGGGCATCAATGGTGTGATTCTTGACATCTCCAGCCTTGCTGATCCCTTGAACCTTTCTGGTGAGGATTTTAGCTTTCGTCAGGGCAACAGTGACGATGTCACGATCTGGGGCGATGCGCCTGAACCGTTCGAGATTCTTGTTCGGCCTGGCGCCGGGTCTAGTGGCACCGATCGTGTGCATCTTGTTTGGCAGGGCAATAATCATGACGGCACCGTCGATCCCCATGAAGCCGTCAGTGGGGCATGGCTCGAAGTACGTGTTCTCGCCAATGAAACCACCGGTCTTCAGTCTGAGGACGTTTTCTACATCGGCAACACACCGGGCGAGAGCGGCGACAGCACGAATTCTTTAACGGTCGATGCCACCGATGAGCTTGCCGCTCGGAGCAACACGTCCTCGTCGGCTGACGTGACGAACCCTTATGACTTCGATCGTGATGGAGTCGTGGGCCCCGACGATGAACTCATCAGTCGGACTCACCAGACCACCTTCTTGGATCGTCTGAATCTGATCACGCCAGAGCCTGTTGTTGCACAGGCCGTCTCGATCGCCATCGGTGACTGGTTTGTTCTCTCGGGGACCCAGTATGTTCTCGCTGGTGCGGGTGACACCGATGCCGTGCTCAGATTGTCTGATGCAAGTGTGACGTTTACCGATCTGCCCGATGATTTTGGTGTCGCTGGCATCGGATCGCTCGATCTGAGCCTTGGGAGCATCACGGGCTATGACGACAACGGTGATGGTCAGATCGACGGCTTCTCATTCTCCGGTTCTTTCACGCTAGGCGATATCAGCCTGGGTCTCGGCGGAGCACCACTACTCACACTCAACCAGCTAACGCTTGGTGTCGACGGTTTTACCTTCCGTCCGGAAGCCTCGGGCGATGCGATTCAGACTGGTGCAATCACCTTCGATACCGCGGGGTTGAGTCTGCTTCCCGGCGGGCTTTCAGGTGTCCTGCCTGATCTCGATGCCTCAGCAGACGGCGACAGCATCCCCATTCCCAACGTTGGCTCCATCGACATCGCCACCGGAGCTTTTACCCTCGATATTGCCATTCCCTCGGGTATCGGCAGCTACCTCATGCTTGGTGGCTACGTTCCGCTCGAGTTGACGCGCATCCAGGGCCAACACACGCCGGGCGACCAGGGTGCAATCAGCTTCACGCTCACTGGTGTACCGAGACCGCAGTTGCTGGTCGACCGTCTCTCATCGCTGCTTGGGGTTTCGGCCAGCCTGACGATAGGTCTTGAGGTCTACGATGTAGGCAACGATTCCTTCGTGCCCGTGAGTTCCGATGCGCCCTTGAGCTTTGGGCTGGTCTTTGCAGACGGCACGCTGAGTCTTGCCGATACCCCGCCCGTCCGACTCGCCCTTGGAGATATCAATGTCCCCCTACCAGCGGGTGCGGGAACGCTGGAGCTTCAGGGACATCTGACTCTCGGGGGCTTCAGCAGTGATGGCATCCCTCAGCCGATGCCCGCCGCACTTGGTTCTCCACTCGCGGGTGAGCAGGTCTTCCTTGAACTCACTGCCGTCTCGTCTTCGAGCCTCGGCAGTGTCACAGGGGCGCTCGCCGTTGGCGGGGTCTGGTCGATTGCTAATGGAATCTTCGCAGCCGACCTCTCTGGTCAGGCGACGCTGGAAGCCTCGGATCTAGCGATCTTTGGCGTGACGGGGTCCGGTACGGTTCGACTCAACTTCGGATGGCCGCTGCTTCTCGACGGCAATCAACTCGAGTACACCGGCGATTTCGAGATCACCTCGATCCAGGCAGAACGTTTTATTGTTTCCGTTCCCAACATCGCGACGTTGACGGTCGAGAGCCTGACCTACCTACCCAGCCCCGGGCCTGACGGTCTCATTGCCACGGCGACCGGCTTCACGCTTGAGTTCGAGGGTCTGCTCGACCAGCTCGATGCAACTGCTGCGATCGACACCATCAATCTCTACGACGAGGACGGCGATGGGTTGAGCATCGAATCCTTTGAGCTATTTGGGGGATCGTTGGTGATCGGGCCGTGGCATACGAGTGTTAACGGCACCACGGTCTTCGACTCGGGCAGCATGACGCTGACTCTGGATCGTCTGAGCAACAGAGGGGGTCTGGTTGCTGGCGAGATCGTTCTCTCTGCCGACGATGTCACGCTCTTCCCCAGCGGCCCGCTCGCGGTTGCCGTGACCGACGACAACCCGGTCGATGACACAGCGGCTTTTGAGGCTACCCTCGACACCAGCACCGGTGCTCTGGATATCGCGGCCAAGCAGGTCTCGGCTCAGCTCGCAGGTGTTGTCAGCCTCTCGGCCCCAGCGATAGGGAACGTACCGGCCATCGCCTTCCGACTGGATCGCCAAGCCGAGTCCGATGATGTGCTGATCGACTTCGGGCCTATCACCGGCACCCTTCCGGCTCTTGAAGCCAATGACACCACGCCGACCGCCATCGTCAGTGGTCTTGCCATCCGCTACAGCGGCGGCGTTGAGCTCAGCTCCTTGGCTCTTTCTCTGCCCAGCAACTGGCAGAAGCAGCTCGGTGTCACCCTCGTCCCGGTCACCCTGAGCGGCCTGGCCGTCACCTTCGAGACGCTCGGTGATGGAACGATCGATCTCGGCACTTTCCGGCTCGACACCACCATCGTGATCAACACCGTTTCACTCGAACAGCAACTTGGTAGCGTCCTCGGAACAATCCCTACCGTTTCTGTACAGAGCTACGACAGCGATGGCCATCTCAGGGATCTCTCCGCTGGCGGAACCCTCGATGCCACGCTTCTTGTCGATGGGACCGACATCACACTCACGAATGTTCCAGGGCTCGTTCTCGGGCTCGAAGACTTCGTGATCGAACTGCCCTTCGGCCAGACTCTTGACCTGGATGGCTCCCTGATTCTTCCCGCGCTGGACGGGCAGGGCGGTTTGGTTGCTTTGCCAGCGTTACTGATGCCCGCCAGTCTGCAGGGTGATGATCCTGTGCCGCGTGCCGTGCTCTCGCTCAGCGCAGTCGCAGACACGGCCCAGGGCACCCTCGGCGCAGAAATCGTCGTTGGTACATCAATCAGTCGCAGTTCCGTGATCGACTCGTGGATCTTCAGCTTCAGTGGTGAGGTCACCCTCTCCGGCGACCTCTCGTTCATTGGCGGGAGCACTTCGGGCAGCACCACAGCAGATTTCTTCTGGGTCCTCTTCTCTGGGGGCGGTTCCACCGGGGGCCCGACAATCTCCGGTGGCCCGCCGGAGATCCTTGGCGTGCTCTTCGATCAGCTCTTCTTCGAGATCGACGACCTCGCTCGACTCCGTATCCCCAGTGCCGCCATCGATTTCTCCGGCACAACCCTTCCTGTGGTGGCGACTGCCGATGGTGCGACCCTGGAGTTCTTGGTTGATGGCCTCGAAGGTGTCTCGGGTTCTGTCGACAACATCACGCTGTATGACGATCTCGGAAGCGATGGCCAGATTGACGGTTTCTCCTTCACCAACCTCACGCTCGCTAACGTCGGAGACCTCACCTTCGGTCCTCAGTTTGACGGCACGAGCCTTTTTCAGCTCACAGACGCATCTCTCCAGATTCCAGAGATCACCTACCGGTCGAGCTCGCTGACCTCGGGTCTCCCGGATATCACCTTCACAGCGGCATCGACCGCGCTCAACCTCCCGAACGTTGCGGTCAATGCGGCTGGCCTTGCCATCGCTCTGCGACTCGATGAAAGGACTTTGGAGGCCACGGCTTCCTCACTGTCGGTCGGGGTCGGACCCTCGTTCGAGGGCGGGGCTTCCATCTTCGACCTTCAGCTGCTTAACCCGATCCTCACGTTGGACGACGACCCGCTCACCGACCTTCTCGCGATCAACGCAGCCTCCCTCGCCTTCGGCCCTGATGCTGGCCCGCTTGGTGGGCTTCTCTTCGCCATCAATCCCACCACCGAGAACCTCAATCAGGCTGTCCGCCTGAACGTACTCGACGAGCCATCCGGCCCAGAACTCCGAGTTGGTTTAGGCGAGTTAAGCCTCACCACTCAGGGCAACGGCGAGGGCATTCTCTCCACCCTTGGGCTTGGAGGGATCCTGCCTCTGGATATCGATACCGCCAGCCTTGGCTTTACCGCCACGACACCAGACGGCTACACAGATATCTCAGCTTTTGATGTGCGTATTGAAGGGGCGTTCGACTTCTCGGTATTTGGCGATCTCCCCTTTACTCCGACTGTCTCCATCGGGCAGACCCCTCTCGCCGATGCACCTGCCACAACCGTCGCCAACGATCTTGGTCAGAACCGATTTGGCTTCGATGTGGCCTTCGATTTCACCGGGACCAACGCTTTACCGGTCATCCCGATTGTTCAGGACCTTGTCATCGGCCTTTCTGGCCTGGAGTTGGGAGGTTTCGAGTTTGAGGGAGAACTCAAGCTCGCCGGTTACCGGGTCGATGATCAGGGCAATATCAACTTGCTCGGCTATGGCGTCAACGCCTCCGACCAGCCGGTACTGTACGACCTTGGAGAGGACGCCAACCCCAATCAGGGCGGAAACCAGAATGCCGACCAAGTTCTTGGTTCTCTCGAAGTAACAAGTGATAACCCCGGCGGTTCCGCCTCTGGAGTCGACTTCAGCTTCAACGGCATTGCTGCTGAACTCTCCGGTTCGATCATCGAGCAGGGGGGGAGCTCCCAGCTCAGCCTAGCTGGGGGGGTGCAGCTCAACGGGACTGTCGGGTTCGGCAACTTTCTTGTCCTCGACAGCCTGGCGCTTAACGGCTTCCTGGAACTATCTCTCGCCAATGATTTGTCTGGCGGTTCGTTTGATCTCGGACTGCTGTCAGTCAGTACCAACGGCTTAACCCTCGGGCTCGGGGAATACTTCGAGGCCACTGCTGGCGGGACCGGTGAAGAACCTCTCCTCCTTAACTTCTCGAACAATCCCGAGACCCCGTTGATCGAGGGGTTGTCGGTCCGCCTCGCTTCTCCGGCCATCGGCCTCTACGGCACCCTCGATGGCCTGGATATCTTCGCCGGGGCACTCCCGGACTTCAGCCTTCTGTCTGCTGTGACGATCGGTGTCGAGGAGGGGTCGGTGCTAGACACCTTGCAGGACTGGTTCCTGCCGATGCAGACCAACGAGATCAGCCTGGAGTTTCTCGCTGGCTTCTTCGAGACCAGTGAAGCCGATAGCAGCGACGGTCCGCCGGTCACGGGTATCGCCGACCCAGCTGCCATCAAGCTGCTGACCGATGGCTCCATCGGACTGCCCGGTTTCTTAGGTGACGCACTTGATGACGTTGGTCTCGAGGCCAGCATTGCCTATGCGGGCGTCGGCTTCGACATCGCCAAACTCACCGAACTCGGAGAGATCCTTCTGACCTGGGCTGGCGAGCTAGGCGGGCAGACGTTTGAGGCGTTCATCAACGGATCGAGTGCAGAGGTCATCCAGGCCGCCTTTGCCTCGGCCCTCCAACAGGCTCAGAGCCAAGGGCTGCCCTTTGGCATCCTCGAACTCGGCGAGGTCGTGAATCTTGACGATCTCAACGGGCTCGGCCTATCCATTGGGCTTGAGCTAGGTGACGGATTCGCCGCCAGCGGGGCGATCACCGTTGGGCGAGCCAATGCGAACGGACAGGCCGATTCGGACATCGACGATATCTACTACTTGGCTATCTCCGGTGCTCTACGCATCTCCAGCTACGGTGGTGGGGGCACGATCGTCCTGACAACCGCCGGGCCGATCGCCGCCACCGTCGACTTTGGCGTCCCGATCCCACTCGGCCCCACCACGCTGACACTCGGTGGCGGAGGCACGATCGTCTTTGGCCAAGACCTCCTCCAGAACGTGGATACCTCGCAACCGACCATCAACCCCGCCGATATTCCGTCACCCGCCGACTGGGACCTGACCGACATCGGGACTATCGAGGGCATCCTCGAGCAGCTGTGGAATGGAACGGGGATTGACCCGGTCTGGTCGCTGCCGTCCACGCTCGCCATCCGTGGCGAGTTGACCAGCCTGGCCGTGCTCGGGCTCGTCTCGGTCAACGGGGAGTTTGCCGCCTCGCTGCCGTCACTGGAACAACTCCAGGGTGGTCAGGGGCTTTCGTTCCTTGGCACGGGCGATCTGCGGGCGATCGGCCTGCCCTTCGCCACGGCTGGTGTCTTGCTCGACGCACGCGATCCCCTCAACCCGACCATCAGCCTTGGCGTTGCTGTCCCACCCGCCGACAACCCCCTGGCCTTCCTGTTCCCGGGTCGTGCAGACCTTGCCGGAACACTCAGAACCGAGGGCATGGTTGAAGCCTGGTTTATCGGACTTAGAACCATTCTCGATGGGGCACTCGCTGGTGCTAACGCCGGGCTCTCCGAGCTGATGAATCAGATCGCTCAAACGGTTGATGCTGATCGTCTCGCTGGCCGAGACAACGATCTGATTCAGCAGCTCACGCTACCGATCAACACCCCAGTCTCAGGAACTGGCCTTACGTCCGCGCTCGTCAGCCTGTTGTCGGGTCTCTCGGGACCCGCTCCCGTGTTCATCGACGCTCAGACACCAGACAGCCCCTGGACGTCCGCCAGTCTGGCCGTGGCAGCTTTTTGGCGTGAAGCACAGCAGACGATCACCACGCAGCAGGAGTTTGCCAACGTCATCGGCGATGCCCTGGCCGGAGTTTTTGCCGGGGCCGTGGACAGCGGGGATCAGGCCCTGATTGACGCCTATCAGGCGTTTAACCCCTCCCTTGTGCTTAGGGGTGCACTCCAGCCCTCGCTCCTCGGGTTTCCGATCGGTGACCCGTCTGATGAAGTCGATCTCGTCATCAACAAGAACCAGATCACGCTCGACCTGGAAACCACAAATGTTCTCCAGCGACTCAACGCGATTTTTGCCACTTCGGGCCTTACCGACCGTCTGCAGATCGGCTTCACCGCTCAGCTGCCGGGCAGCCTTATCGACGTCCTGATCAACCCCGACGCCACTGAATCACAGATCGCCGAAGCCTTTGGTGACGCGCTAAACCCCTTCACCGGATGGGAAGCACGCCTCGCTGGGACCATCGGCATGCTTGGCTTCGACCTCGCACGCGTCAGCGGCGTCGTCTTCGGAACCCAGGAAACGGACATCAACGGGCAGGCCATTGGCGGGACGCTCTTTGCAGAGGGTGTCTACAACTTTGGTTACCCCGATGGATTCGACTACGCCGGTGACAACACCGAACTCCCCTCAGGCCAGGAAGACAAGATCCCTGTCTACCTCCAGAGTAACTACGACAACATGACGGCCTTTGGCGGGCTGCTCCTCACCGGGGAGTTGCTCATCCCCGATCTCCTCCGTGATCCCGCGATGGTCATCGCTTCACTTGTGAGCCTGACTTCAGACGCGGGCAGCGACCTGGCAGGCCCATGGAGCCAGGTGAACGGCCTGGCAGGTCTCGACCTCTCGAACTTCGACGACATCATCGCCACCGGTGCCAGCGGGATCGAAGTTGTCTCCATCCTCGCCGACTACCTCACAGGTGTCGTCGAACTCTTAACCGATGAAGCTCCTCTCGGGACCCTGCAGCTCTATGCACCTAGCCCGGCCACACTTGTCGATCAATACCTCGACTACGTTATCCCCGCGGTCGTCGGTCCGCTCGATGGGTCTGGCGAAGTCATTCTTGTCGACCGCTTCCCGGGGATCGATCCGCTGGGCAACCCTGCTTTCGAGCCCGCATCGCCGGATGACGGGATGCCCGGGCTGCTGTTCGCCGATCTCAACGACAACGCCTTCTTCGATCGACCTATCGATCTGCTGATCCAGAACGGCATCATCTGGGCCGACACGATCCCCTTCGGATCAGGCACCGGCGACCTGCTCTTCGGATCCGGAGACGTTCAGGTCTCATCGAGCACGATCGCCAACGTCATGCGATACCGACTTGGCGACGTGGCTCAGGACTTAGGCACGGGTGTTCTAGACCCCGCCCCATCAAGCGATTTTGATCCGGCCTCTTCGCTCGGCTTCATCGACCTTAACCGGGATGGGGCCCTCGACTGGTCCGCTGACCCGACCACCGGCGTGGTCACCTTCCTCGAACCGATTATCGACAACGCCTCGGGCATCGAGCTGGTCGGTATCGCCTTCCTACCGGGCCTCGTGCTCTTCCGAGACGAACAGGCCCTGCTGCCCGGACAGAGCACCGACGGCTATACCCCGCCTACCAGTTCGTCTACTGGCGACCTGCTGATTGGTCTCAACGAGGGGTACGCCGACACCAACGCCAACGGCCGATTCGATCTCGGTGTCGATGTTCTCTACGACCTCAACGGTAACGGTCTGCCCGATGGTGAACTCTTCGTCGACTCCGATCTCAACGGCCGCTACACCAGGCCCGAACCCTTCCAGGACGCTAATGGCAACGGTATCCGTGATGTGTCTCAGAGCCTTACCGAGAGCTACACCGACCTCAACGGCAACGGCATCTACGACTTGGGTGATCAGATCATCGACCTTGGCAATGGAATGTACGACCTACCGGCATCACCGGTCTTCACCTTCGACGCCGTGTCATCCCAGGCACAAACACTGCTGGCCTCGGCATATCTCGATGGATTTGCCGACCTGACGCTGCTTGGCCTTGATCTTGGCAAGGCTCGCTTGCGAGCCGATGCCACCGGGCTCTACGCCGACGCCTCATCGGGCCCTTATGGCGTCGACCTCACAGCTGGCTTTGGATTTGCAGAGGTCAATGCCGGACAGATGATCGGCGAGATCATCGAGAGCCCACTCGCTACTTTGCCCGCTGGCAGCGATTTGGTTGAAGCGCTTCTCCCTGCATCCATCGCTGGCAACGCAGACGACTTCCTTGAGGGCCTCATTGGCTTTGCTCAGGCCTACTCGTTCCCGGTGCCCGTTGTGGCGATCGACGCTGGCTTCGATCTCGCCGCCATCCAGACATGGCTCAGCGAAACGCTCGGTCCCGCCGCCTCAGACATCTTCGAGTTCACAGACGCCTCAGGAACGCCGCAAACCGTCGGAGCCACCAACCGTATCGAGTTTTTCAGCCCCTTCTACAGCAACACACCCCCAGATCACCCAACGAACGACCCCGCTGACCCGCGCTACGTCCAGCCACCTCTGCGCATCAAGGACGAGATCCAACGCTTCGGCGGAGGCCGCCTCTCTGCTACCCTCAATCTACCCGGTTTTGTTGAAGAAGCGTTTGGGATCTTCGAGTCTCAGTTCCCAAACTCACCCGATGACCTCTTTCAGCCCGACTTTGCCTTCCTCGCTGCCGCCGACCGTCTGGCAATACCCTTCATCAACGATGGCGTCCTCCGTGCCGAGAACCTCCGGCTCAGTATTCTCAAGGACTCGGCTCTGGGAGGCTCTCAGGCCGAAGTCATCGTCAGCGCATCCGTCGGCGTGCTCGAAGGCCTAGGCGGGGGCATAGCCGGCGACCTTTCAGGACAGCTCACGCTCGACAGCAACGCAGGACTTTACGGTGCCCTGCTCGTCGAACTCGATCCCGGAACCCTCTCTCTGGGAAGCGAAGGCATTGTCACCCTCGGAGCCAATGCCGAGACTAGACTACTGGTCAATACCACCAACACATCGAAGACCATCACGCTAAGCACGACCTCGGGCCTCATAGATATTGACGTCGATGCCAACTCCGGTGCACTCTGGATCGATGGCACCCTGAACCTAGGCACTCTCACCCTCGACGCCGAGTTTCTGCTTCAATCCAATAGCGATGGTATCGTCCTTTACGGCGACGGTAGTCTCCGAGACAACGGACTCGCCGACTTCCTCGGACCCGCTTTCCAAACCGGCATTGATGTCACTTTTGCTGGTGGGATCCAGAAGGCCATACGCGCGGAGTTCATTACGATCGGTGGACGCCCCATCCTCAGGATCATTGATGACGGCGTCTACGGCGGATTTGTCTTCGATACCTCGGCCTCCCTCTCGATTGCTTCTGGTGGCAGCACACTCTCGGTGGGCTTCAACTCAAGCTCATCGACACAGAGCATAGACTTGGGTATCGATGGTGTACCCTCAGAATCAGTCATCCCACCAGTGTTCATCCCTTCAAATCTGCAGAGCCTGCTAACAATCGACCCCCAAGCAATCCGGCTTTTTGCACGAGGCAACCTCAGCCTTGATGGACTTCCTTATGATCTCGGGCTCAACGGCCTGTTCGCGACACAGATTGCTATCACTGGTGATGCCTTTGAGATCGATCTGTTCGTCGATGCCATCGCAGATCTAGGTTTCTTCGGCTCCGCGGGCGTGTCTGCCTACCTTGAACTCGGGGGCAGTTCAGCCAGCCCCACCGCAGCTGGTCATCTCGCGGTCAAAGCCTCTCGCTTCGGAATCAACAACCTCGCCGAAGTCAGCGGGGAAACCTACTTTGCATTCAATACCGGACGCTTTGTTGACGTACCGACTTTTATCAGTGACCTGGTCCCGGATATCGAGGTCGGTAGCGGGACGTTTGTCGAACTGGGGCTTCGAGACGCACGGATCGACTTCTTTAACGACACGGTCGCATTAGGTGGAGATGGAACGATCACACTGTCCGACAGTCAGGGGTTGACTGTCAGCGGAGGGCTCGGCATCCAGGTCCGACTCCCCGATGAAGTCACGGACCCCTTCGATGGGCTCGTACCCAACACCATCAGTTTCGGACCGGCTCTGCCGTCTGCGACTTCAGGATCACTCGCCAGCCAGAGCGGAACGCAGACGATGAGCCTGGCGCTCGCCAGTCATGGCGTGCTGACGTTTACACGCCAGACCAACGGCACGCTCGACATCTATGGCTACCTGGACTACCAGCACTCAGCATCACTCTTTGGTGGTCTCTTTGCTGCATCTGGCGCAGTTGATCTTCGGGTCAACACGACCTCAAACGGAAGAACCATCAACGGCAACTTCGTCTCAGGCAACAGCTTCGAGCTCGACCTCGATGGTTCGATGGTCATCGACCCAGGGATAGCCGGTGACACCAACGTCACACTCGATGGCGACATCAACTTCCGCGCCCTGGGCATCAATCTCGATATCACCGGTAGCGCCGATGTGACCGCCACCGTCCTCGGCAACGCCCTCTTCGGGGGCTCAGCTACGCTCGATATCAACCTCGTCAGCGGCAGCCTCCTTGAAGCACGATTTACGGCCACCTTCCAGCTCGCGGGCTTCGCCCCCATCTTCGGTACCGCCGAACTAACACCCTCCGGCTGCCTCGACCTCCCCGGTTTGCTGCCGGACGGATGTGCCACCCTCGAAATCGTCTTCCCCGACTCAAGCTTTGGTGAAGGCGATGGTGTCGTTGAAGTCGATCTCTTCCTAACCAACCCGGTTCCTCTTGACTCTCAGGTCGTCATCCAGCTCAGCGAGACCGACCCCGACATCACGCTGCTTGAGCCGATGGTGATCCTCAACGCAGGACAATCCAGTACCAAAGTCTCCGTCAGGATCGAGGAAGACACGTTTGTCGAGCCTGATGACGGCGCTTTCATAAACATCACCAGTGCTACGCTCGACTACTTCTTCTCGATCTTCGACGAAACCCTCACCGGCGACCTCCAGAGCTATCTCGAAGTCATCGACAACGACACCCCACACCTCGTCTTTGTTGAAGGCTTCGCGGCTGGCGTGGACCCCAATGGCTCCGGAGGAAACGGTACAGCAGCACGTTTTGAATTCAAGATTACAAATCAGTTTGGAGTGGATTCCTCAGTAACCGAATCCGTCACCGTCGACTACGTTGTCAGAACCAACCAGTCGACCGCGACCCTCAACTCCGACTTCACCGCACCCTCCGGCACCGTCACCATTCCCGCCAACACCCACCGCGTGATCGTCTCGGTCCCAGTCATCAACGACAATCTTGTCGAGATTAGCGAAACCATCACCCTTGAGATCACCGGGCTCTCCGGTGCAAGCAATGTCGATGTCGACCTCGATCGTTCAGGAACCGCCACCATCATCGATCAGGATGCGGCTCAGGTATCTATCGCCGTGACTGACGATACCGGAACCGAGGGCTTCGTCCTCGCAGCCGGATTACCACGGCTCGACCCCGCACGCTTCACCATCTCGCTCTCCAAGTTTTCATCCGTTGCCACCACCATCAGCCTCGACAACAGCGTACCGAACCTGATTATCTTCTTTGATCTAGCCACACCGGGAAGCGATTTTACCCACAACCCGACGGTGACCATTCCCGCCGGCTCCCTGTCCACCAGCCTCTCCGTCTCGATCACCGATGACCGAATCGTCGAAGACACCGAGATCGGTTACGTCCAGCTCGATGAAGTTATATCGGGCAGCTCCAACGTCTCGATCCTCCAGATCTCGAATCTCATCACGCTCATCAATGACTACGGCAGTTTCGTGATCAATGACAATGACAACTCGTTCCCCTTTCCACCGCCCGAGCCCACCGAGGAACCAGATACAAGTATTCTCAGCCCGGCCGTTCCTGCTGATCTCGAAACCTTCAACTGGTGGCAGTCACGAACAGCAGAACCCAGGCTCGGTAGCTTGAGCCCTAACTTACTTGACACCGATGATTCGAGACCCTTCGGCATCTTCGATGACGAGACCACTTGGCCTCTCGATCGCTGGCGCGACGCCAATCGAGAGCCATTCGAGCGACTCCGCCGACTTCTTGTAGTAGAGGAAGTGCAGGCATGATCAACCGCGCTCTACGCCTCCTGATAGCCATTTCATGCCTGCTGACTGCAACGGCAATGGCTCACGCCAGCATCACCCTGCACGGCCCCAACCACACCGATCAACTCGGTACTTACACCCTTCTCGAAGACACGCCCGGTCAGCTCATCACAATCTACGCCACCAGCGATGACCAGCCCGTTCAGGGAATCAACCTCAATGCTCAGATCGGAGACGGCCTCTCCAACGCCCCCTCATTCACATCGGTTGACCTTTTGGCTGGCACCATCTTTGAGACCAACAACACCGGTCTTGGCTCCGCGTCTGGCGTCCTGACCCCACAGGTCGCTTTCTACTCCACCACCACCGCTATCGGTACAGTTCTCGCCAACGGACTACTGGCGACCATCGAGATCGATACCTCTGGTTTCTTTGCCAGCGACGGGCCCTTCGATCTCATCCTCTCTCAGACCCTCAACAACCCGACCAACTTCGGGCCCATCACGCCCACCATCATCGACGGGGCCATCCTTCTCTCCTCCATCGCTCTCCCGGGCGACTTTAACGCCTCAGGTTCGCTCGATACCCAGGACCTCACCGCTCTCTACAACGGGTTCGGGCAGCTGGCCTTCGACCTGACTGATGACCAGCAAACCGACGCAGACGACCTCCAAGCCTGGGTTGAAACCCTCTACGGCTCACGCCTGGGTGATACCAATCTTGACCGAAGAGTAGACCTCATCGACCTCTCACAACTCGCGTCAAACTTTGGCACCACGACGACCACTTACGAGCAGGCCGACTTCAACGGCGACCGCACTGTTGACCTCATCGACCTCTCTCTACTCGCCACATCCTTTGGCTTCGATGGTTCGCAGGCCACACTTGGGGACGTGAATAACGATGGTCAACTCAACGTTGATGATATCGAGCTGATCTACCAGAACCTCGGCGATCCCAACTACGATCAGGATGGCGACGCCGACGCCGATGCCAACGACCTCGCTTACTGGGTCGTAACTTACTACGGCTCTCGACTCGGCGATGCCAACCTCGACCGAGCCATAGACCTCATCGATCTTTCAATCCTCGCAGGAAACTTCGGGGCAGTGGCCACAAACTTCACCGATGCAGACTTCAACTCAGACGGCCTGATCGACCTGATCGACCTATCCCAGCTGGCCGCCAATTTTGGCTTTACTGCGGTAGTGCCCGAGCCGCTCTCCATCCTGCCACTCGCTCTCATCATACTCATCCGCCAGCGAGACCTAAGAGATGATTGATTGCGCCCCTCTCAGAATCCTGATCCTTTTTTGATGCTCATTTCGGCGATAACTCGGCCTTCGTTTGGAAAGACTAGTTGTATGAAGAAGTCTCGATTAGCCGAAGTGCGGATCAAGTTTGCGATGCTTCAGTGACTGACCTGCAACCCGGAACTTGATCCAGGCGAAGTGAGAGATCTGGGATGATTCCGGCCAGGGTTTTTGAAGGAGCCTTGGCCATGAAAAAGTCGAGATTTACGGACGAACAGATCGCGTTTGCGTTGCGTCAGGCGGAGTCGGGGGTGCCTGTTGAGGAGGCATGTCGGAAGCTGGGCGTGAGCCAGCAGACCTTCTACCGGTGGAAAAAGAAGTTCGCTGGGTTAGGCTTGCCAGAGCTTCGCCGCCTGAAGCTGCTTGAGGAAGAGAACCGCAAGCTCAAGGGGTTGGTGGCGGACCTGAGCCTGGACAAGCAGATTCTTCAGGATGTCCTATCAAAAAGCTGTGAAGCCTGCTCGTCGTCGTGAACTGGCATCGCAGGTCGAGTCGGCCTACGGGGTCAGTGAGCATCGGGCGTGTGGTGTGCTGCGGTTCCCGCGGTCGAGCCACCGCTACCGTCCGACGCGTGACGAGCAGGCGGCCTTACGGATGAGGCTGCGTGAACTCGCCGCGGCGCGAGTTCGGTACGGCTACCGCCGTCTGCACATCCTGCTGCGTCGAGAAGGCTGGGCGGTCAACGCCAAGCGTGTTTACCGCTTGTATTGCGAGGAAAAGCTGCAGATGCGAACCAGAACACCTCGGCGTCGAGTGAGCTGCCGTAAGCGTGTGGAGCGTCCTGCGGCCGAGCGGATCAATGACTGCTGGGCGATGGACTTCATGAGCGACGAGCTGTTCGACGGGCGTCGATTCCGGGTCCTGACGATAGTGGATCACTTCACGCGTTAGAGGTCGGCCAGCGGCTTGGCGGCCGTGACGTGTCACGGGTTCTGACGAGGGTAGGTCACGAACGCGGGTTGCCCAAGACGATCCGAGTCGATAATGGCCCGGAGTTTACGAGCAAGGCTCTTGATCAGTGGGCATATGCCAACGGGGTGACTCTGGACTTTAGTCGTCCGGCAAAGCCGACGGATAACGCGTTGATCGAGTCCTTCAACGGTCGTCTGCGCCAGGAGTGCTTGAACGAGAGTTGGTTCCTAAGCCTAGAAGACGCCCGGGAGAAGCTCGAAGCCTGGCGAAGTGATTACAATCTGCACCGACCTCATAGCGCGTTGGGCAACCTGGCCCCCAGCGAGTTCGCTTCAACCGGCCAGGCATGCCTGGCCGGTTGAAGCCTCGATCTTCTCGCTTTGCTTGGATCAGAAACTGGTTGCGGGTCAACTCCGCGGTAAGTCTCCCACATCACACGGACTGGGTTCAGGGGGAAAGGTCACGTGGCCGCGCGCAGACTTGGCAGTTCAACGCCAAGGTTGAAAGTCTGTTCTGGAGTCTCAAAAAGTGGTGGTGTGCGTCCTTGATGACACCGAGCATCGAGACGATTCAGGCACGCCTGGACGCCCGCTGGCCACAAGACTGTAGGCCTGCTCGGCTCGCGATGGCAGGAATCAGACACGGATAGTCTGAGGCGATGACAAGTGAATCAGTCTGTTGTGACTCGTCTGAAGGTCACGCGTTGAAGCTCTCGCATAATGACTGCTTCTTTATCTTCAGTTTCCTCAGAAAGCGAGACCCGAACTTCCTGAACGCCCATCTCGAGGTTTAGTTCACCCAGAGTCTGAGAAAAGACGCGAGAGAGCGAATGCTTCAACGATGATGCTCGGACACGGAGTTCCATGGTATGCCCAGGCTCTTCGATATGGGCCTCGATGCCGATCTGATAGGTGCCCGCGCGGGTGACATCGAGAGTCAGGGATTGAGCATCGCCCGGTCGCCAGTCGTGGGTGGCGTGGCTGCCCCGGCGCAGCGTTCCAACTAGATCGGAGGGGGCGCACGCGTAAGCGTACTCCGTGACCTGAGGTTCGCCGGTGATCTGAAAGACGGGCATAGCGTAGCTCGCGTCACTGGCTAGGACGCCCCGGTACCACGCATGGAGGGCCTTCTCCAGTTGCTGACGCTCTTTGGGGAAACGTGAGGACGCATCGGACTGCTCGCCCGGGTCATGATCGAGATCGTGTAGGGCGAAGCCGCCATATCCCTGGACATATTTGAACCGCCCATAGCGAACCGCAAGCACCTGATCTTCAAAGGCGAGGTCTTTTTTTGACGGCAGGCGATCATAAAGGGATCTTCTGGCTGGCCACATGGCATCGTGGGTTGCGATAAAGAAATGTCTGTCACGAACGGGCAGATCGGGTTGGCTGATGCGAGTGGCCAGGCTGACGCCATCGAACTGTGCGTCCGGCGCGGCAGCGCCTGCCCATTCCAGAAGAGTGGGGGCGAGATCGATCACGCCTGCGGGGCGGCGGTCGACGCGCGGCGGAAAGCGGCGGGGGGCGTAGACAAAGCAGGCGACCCGTGCACCGTTTTCCCACACGTGCCCCTTGTTGCCCTTCCAGTTCCTCGGGTTACGTCGGGCCATCTCGGCGTCGGTGAGGTGAGGGAGGTTCATCGGGTTGCCGATCGGCCCGTTGTCCCCGAGGAAGATCACGATGGTCTCGCGTTCCGAGTCGAGGCGATCGACCGCTTCCAGGAGACGCCCGACTTCCTGGTCGAGATGTTCGGTCATGGCGTAAAGGGCGGCCAGGGACTCGGAATGGCCCTCGGCCAGGTAGCGGTCGATCAGTTGTCGGGGGGCGTAGAAGGGTTCGTGGATGAGGGGGTGAGCGAGATAGAGGAAGACGGGGCGCTGGTCGTCGTGGCGAGTCAGTTCCCGGATGGCGAGATCGGTGAGAATCTCGGCGGTCCAGCCCTCGGGCTGGTATGCCCGACCGTTGTGATTCAAGACGGGCTCGGTCTGCTGATAGAGCCGATCGGTGATGGTCCACGCCCGGTCAAAGCCGCGTTCGTGGGGCAGATAGCCCGACGTCTTGCCAAGGTGCCATTTGCCGAGCATGGCGGTACGGTATCCTGCCTGATGAAGACGCTGAGCGATCGTCGTTTCGGCGAGGTTAAGGTAGTCGCGGCCGCCATGAACGCCCCAGACACCAGTTCGGAGAAAGTCTCGCCCGGTCAGCAGCGCGGCGCGGGTGGGAGCGCAGACGGGCATGGCATAAAAGGTGTCCAGTCGAACGGACTGCTGCGCCATCCGGTCGAGGTGCGGGGTGCGCACATCCGAGTTACCGAGCATCGCAAGATCGCCATAACCAAGGTCATCAGCGAGGATGACGATGAGATTCGGCTGGAGGTTCTGGGCAGATCTGCAGCCGGTGCATGCGATCAGTACAAGCAGTATCGGGAGGATGGCCCAGAGGGTAGATCCAGACCTGGCGATCATCCGACGTGAGTCTTCTTAATAAAATCGATGACCTCATCGACGTGCCCAAAGGCGAGCGCCGTGACGGTGTCCGCAGCGCCGTAATAAATGGCCAGCCGACCGGTATCCTCGTCGTGAAGCGCAGCGCAAGGGAATGTGACGTTCGGAACGTCGCCGACACACTCATAATCCTTCCAAGGAGAGATCAAGTAAGGCCTGGCGCGGTAGCGAACCTTCCAAGGCTCATCAAGGTCGAGTAGGGCGGCGGAGAAGCTGTACACAAAACCGTTGCAGGAGGTGAGCACACCGTGATAGAACAACAGCCAGCCTTCATCGGTCTCGATCGGGATCGGGCCAGCCCCGATCTTGGTCAACTCCCAGGGCGACTCAGGTTTCATCACGTGGCGGTGTCTGCCCCAGTGGATCATGTCGGGGCTGTGGCTGAGGAAGATCTCGCCGAAGGGTGTGTGCCCGTTGTCGCTGGGTCGGCTGAGCATGACATAGCTGTCGTTGATCTTCCGCGGGAAAAGCACACCGTTGCGGTTAAAGGGGAGGTAGGCGTTCTCGACCTGATGAAAGGTCTCGAAGTCGTGGGTGTACCCGACGCCGATCGTCGGACCGTGGTAACCGTTGCACCAAGTGATCCAGTAACGGTCTTCGATCCATACGACGCGAGGGTCGTAACCGAACTCGAAGCGCCCGACTTCCTCGTCCTCGCAGACCCACCTAATCGGATCGTGGCCGAGTTCCCAGTTCAGCGCGTCAAGGGAGCGTCCGGCATGGAGTTGCATCTGCCGGCAGCGGCTGTCCGCCCGGAAGACGCCAGCGAATCCGGTCCCGTAGCGGACGACGGCCGAGTTGAAGATGGAGTTCGAGGAAGGGATCAGATCCCGTCGGATTACAGGGTTACCCGTATAACGCCAAAGGACATCGGAGCAGCCCGCGGGGCGGTCCTCCCAAGGCATGGGAGCGGATGCCGCAGCATGGGAGCGATTCTCAGTGACGATGTGAGTCATGGGAAGAAGCCCTGAATGGGGGAGTGATGCGCCTGGCTACGTGGCGTTCTGAGTCGGATGCCTGAACATGTCAGATATTACCTTGCACACGGTCTATTTGCAATCGTTTCTGCATAAAGGGGTGGCATAAACGACAGATGCGACTCATTCTGCCTAATCTTCCGGTAAAATAGGGGAAATAAATCTGTTTTTCTGCTTGACAACCGGCTTGATGTAAGGCAATATGTAAACGATTCAAGTTTCAGTGCATCGATTCAGACGCAGGTTAAGTCATGAGTATTACCATCGCACATATTGCCAAGCAAGCCGGTGTGTCGGTGGGAACTGTCTCGCGGGTCCTCAACGGCAAGAATAAGGAGAATCGGCCCGCGGTCGCCAAACGCTCCGAGGCGATTCGGCGGATCGCCCGGGAGCACGGCTATCGCCCAAATCAGGCTGCCCGAACTGTCCGCACTGGCCGGTTCGGCTGTGTCGGCTTCCTCAGCTGCTGCGATCCGACCGCGGACTACTTCGAGGTCGCCCTGCTTCACGGCATCCAGCGGGGTCTCGCCGAGACTGGCGATCGGCTGCTCATGTGCGACCTGCCGATGGCCTCCTTCGAGGACGGTGCCGCGATCCCCCAAGTCTTCGAGGAATACTCGGTCGACGGTCTGCTTATCGAGTACCTCTACGACATGCCGAGATCGACGCCGAGGCTCATCAGTCAGCTCAGTGTGCCCTACGTCTGGCTCAACACCAAGAAGGCCCACAACTGTGTCTATCCCAACGACTTCGCCGGCGGCCGCTTGGCAGCTCAGCACCTCCTGGAACTGGGGCACACCAAGATCGCCTATGTGAGCTTTCACGAGGCGAATGGTTACATCCACTACTCCGTCCACGACCGTTGCGACGGCTATACCTCTGCGATGCAGGAGGCCGGCCTGGAACCCTACCGAACGCTGGTTACTGGTGGCTTCGTGTACGGTCAGGGGCTCGAGCACGCCCGAACCCTGCTCGCGTCTGAGGACCGCCCGACCGCCGTGATCTGTTACGAACGCCACGAGACCATCGCCATCTGGTCGGCGGCGATGAGCCTGGGCTTGCGTGTCCCCGAGGACCTCTCGCTGGTCTGCTTCGGCTCGGACATGATGCGCAACCACACCGGCCTTCCGGTCACGACGCTCATTACCCCCTTCGCCGAGGTGGGCAGGACGGCGGTCGAGGTACTGACGTCCGAGATCACCACTGGCAAGACCATACACGCGACCCGTGCGGTGCCCTATACACTCGAATGCGCACGTTCTTGCGCCCCGCCCGCTGTTGACTGAGCATCTAAGGCCGTGCATCGCGGCCGGACGAACGGATATGACTAATGTGGATCACGCATCCTGACGCAAACCGGCCCGATCTGGGCCACAACCCCTGGAGGATCACAATGTTTGGAGAGAGAAATACCCTGATGACAGGCTGCCTGCTGCTTGCGGGTTTTAGCGCGACAGCCACCGCCGACGTGGTGCTGTTCTCGTTCGAGGACGGTGTCCAGGACTGGGAGTACGCCGGCTTCTCGAGTCAGCCCGGCTCGGTCGCGGTCTCCAGCAACTTCGCCACCGAGGGAAGTCAGTCGCTGGCCGTCACCCAGGACATCTCGGGCTTTAGTTGGACGGCGACCATCGACTTCTTCGCCGGCAAGCAGGAAGCGGCCTACAACGCTCTGGTCGCCGCCGCCGCATCGGGCGATAAGGCGATCGCCTACGACATCACCTACGACCCCGCCAGCACACCCGCCGGCTACACCTTCGTCAACAACTCATTTTCGCTGCAGATGCCGGACTTCCTGCAGGTCAATGACGTCGGCCTCATCGGCGCTGGCGCTCTGGACAACGGCCCTGTGACGCTCACGGTTCAGGAGCCCCTGAGCACCTTCAACGCCGATCCCTCCTCGACCTTCGTGCGCCTGACGCTCGGGCTCAACGGCGACTGGGGCCGGGCTCCGATCACAGTCTATCTCGACAACGTCCGCATCGTGCCCGAACCGGCTTCGATCGGCCTTCTCGGACTCGGAGGACTCGCCCTGCTCCGCCGTCGGTAAGCACCGACCCGCAACCTTGAACCGATCCCGCTCCGGTTGGTGAGAGCCGACCGGTGCGCTTGCTGTAGCCCTGACTTCAACGAGCAGCCACGAACGGAATCACATCATGAAACGCAACCTCCACGGCTTCACCCTCATCGAACTGCTGGTGGTCATCTCCATCATCGCGCTGCTGATCGGCATCCTCCTGCCCGCCCTCGGTGCGGCCCGGCTGACCGCCAAGCGTCTGGCCGACTCGAGCAACCTCCGTCAGTTCGTCATCGCCAACACCGCCTTTGCCGTCGACAACAACGGCCGACTTCCCCACCCCGACACGAACTTTCAGCCAGCCTCGACCGCGTCGCGCGGCGAGCCCTCAGACAGCCTTAAGCAGGCAGTCACCACCGGCTGGTACCGCTGGGACAACGCCCAGGTGCTCATGAACAGCTACGGCCTTCCGCCGTCGGCGTTTGGCTGCAACAGCTACGCCGAGTTTGAGGACATCGATTTCGATCATGAAGCTCAGCAGGCCGCAGGCTACTCAAACCTGACCTCTGACCCCACCCAGAACAAGCAGTGGATCCGGTGGGCGGTGTATGGCGGGAAATACTCGGAGGATTCTCAGGGCAATCCGGCCGGCGGCTCACTCCAGGATGTCGCCACGGGCGAAACCTTGGTCTTCCCTCAGGGCCTCGATGATCAAGCCGAGACAGAAGTCATTGTCGCCTGCTATCAGCACATCTCCTCCGCCGCCTGGGGCTGCGACCTGCCCCACCTCAACGGATCCAACGAGAGTATCGCCCGAAACTTCGAGGGCACCCCGTCCCCGCTTAAGATCGGCATCACGCGCACGGTCCAGTGGGACCGAATCGAGGAAACCTATCGGCCCGACGGTATCTACATGGGCTTTCGCGACGGCTCCGTCGCTTGGGAGGCCCGTGACCGCTGGCAGCAGTTCATGTCGACCAGCGGCGCCAGCAACGCATACTTCTACGTCGGCCAGCGTTGAGCTGCCATCCATGAGCATCCTGACCAACTCATCGATTTGAGAACTCCCCCATGAACCGCGGCCTGCCCACATTCCGCTCCTCCCTCGCCGCCACGCTGCTCTTCGCCGCCGCGCCCGCCGTGCACGCCAACTTCACCTTCCAACCGGGCCACGACCCCGACCTTGGCTTCAACGCTGTTTCCTGGTGGAACTTCGGCTCGGCCGGATCCGAACTCTGGGAGACCGAGATCCAGCAGATGTTCGATCACGGT